>NZ_JBGLOU010000006.1:0-126748 GCF_041402765.1 Nonomuraea sp. AD125B
GGGGGGGGCCCCGGCCGGTCCTGATGGCGGGCAGCAGGCGGAAGCGGATGTGCGCGGCCAGCGGCACCAGCGCGGCCACCAGCGCGGTCTTGGCCACGACCAGCAGGCCGTAGTGGCTGGTCACGATCGCGTCCGGCAGCGTCACGCCCGGCGTCAGCGCCATCGTGCCGAGCCCGGTCACCAGGCCCGACAGGCCGACCAGCAGCAGGCACAACGTCGCCAGCCGGGAGAATTTGGGCAGTGTCACCGCCAGCAGGTCGCGGTGCGGGCCCACGAAGGCGACGGTCGCGATCAGGCCGCCGGTCCAGGCGGCCGAGCCCATCACGTGGATCTCCATCGAGACCATGATCGGGTCGTGCCAGACCGAGTCGACGGCGTGACCGGTCACCGGGATGGGCAGCAGGCCGAACAGCGCCACGATCACCCGCAGCTCGGCGGGCACCTTCTCGCCGAACCGCACCGCCATCAGGCCGATCCCGGCGGCGGCGAGCGCGCACGCGGCGCTGAACAGCAGGCCCTGGCCCGTCCCGACATCCCCGACATAGTCGGCGATCATCCCGAACGTCGGCACGCTGCCCGGGTTCAGCTCCGCCGTCTGGAACACGATCGTCAGCAGGGCGCAGATCGCCCACGCCCAGGCCCCGACCACGGCCAGCGGACGCACCCGCAGCAGGATCGGCTCGGTGCGGTCGGGGGCGTCGAAGCCGAGCAGCTTCGGCAGCAGGCTCAGGCCGACCACGGCGACGGCGGCGAGGTCGAGCAGGACCCGTACGACGGGCAGGCCCACCTCGACGACCGGGCCGGGCATCGGGATGCCGGGGACGGCCTCCTGCGCGGTGAACGTGCTCGCCGCCACGGCCGCGACCACGGCGCACACACCGAACGCCCCGGCCAGCAGCTTCCCGCCGGTCCGGGGACGGGCAAGGGCAGGAGCCGCGACACTCACGACCGCACCCCCTCACCAGGGTCGGTGGTGGAGGGGGCGGCGGGCCCCGTCGGAGCTGAGGCAGCGGGTGCCGTCGGGTCCGGAGCAGCGGGTGCCGCTGGGGCCGAGGGCGGGGTGCCTGGTGTGGCGGGGGCCGGGGGTGGGGTGCGGCGGAGGGCGACGACGGTGCCGGCGGCGAGCAGCACCAGCGCCCCGACGATCCAGACGACCGCCATCCCGGCCCCGCCGTTCGCCGCCGCCTCAGCCGCCGCCCCCGAGGCCCCTGCGGCGTCCGAGGCCGCCACAGCCTCCGAGGTCGCCGCGGCGTCCGGGGTGGCCTTCGCGGGCGCCGGGGCGGCGGGGCCGGCCGAGGCCACAGTGAAGGTGAGCTTGCCGGTTACCGGGTGCCCGTCGGCCGACAGGATGCGATAGCCCACCACATACGCCCCGCCCCCCGGCAGCGCCTTGAGCTTCACCGACACCCGTTCCGCGGCCACCACCGCGTCCCCGTCGGCCCAGGAGGAGCCGTCCGCCCCGGTGACCCCGATCTGCGCGTACCCCTGCCGCACCGCCTGGTCGAAGACCAGCGTCACCCGCCCGGGCGCGGCCGTCAGCGTCGCCCCGTCCCGGGGGTCGCTGCCGACCAGCACGTTGTGCGCCTGAGCCGCGTACGGAGGTACGACCACCGCCGCGACACAGGCGAGCAGCAGGACCGTGAGTAGCCGCCTCAAAGCCGAAAGCCTTCCATCGAACACGTCAAGAACCCGTATATGGTCCCACCCAATGGGAGGAAGCCCGTTCAGCGGCGCGGCGCCGTACTACGCCCGCCACCGGCTGGATCACGGCGAGGAGGCCATCGCCCACGTGGCCGCCGTCCTGGGCAGGGACGCGACGGTGCTCGACCTCGGCTGCGGCCCCGGCACGGTGGCGATCCCGCTGGCCCCGCACGTACGCGAGGTCCTGGCCGTGGACCCGGACCCGGAGATGCTGGCGGAGGGCCGCCGCCGGGGCGCGCACCTGCCGAACGTCCGCTGGCTGTCCGGCGACTCCACCGGACTGGCCGCGCTGCCGCCGTTCGGCCACGTGGTGATGGGCCGTTCGTTCCACTGGATGGATCGCCGCGCGGTGCTGGCCGAGCTCGACCGGCTGCTCCCGCCGGACGGCGTGGTCGTGCTGCTGGGGCCGTCCCGGCAGCCGCCGGAGGAGCCGTGGGAGCCGGCGATGCGGCGGGTGCGCGCCCGCTTCGGCGTGGGGAAGCAGCCGGCCTCCGGCACCTACCAGGCGAGCGGCCTGCACCACCACGACGTCCTGGCCGCCTCGCCCTTCTCCGACCTCACCACGGCCTGCTGGGAGCGGCCCGTGACGAGCGGCCTCGACACCGTGCTCGGCCTGCAGTTCTCCTACTCCTACAGCACGCCCACCCATCTCGGCGAGCGGCTGGAGGCGTTCGTCGAGGACGCGCGGAGAGAGCTGCTCGCCGACAACCCCTCAGGCGAGTGGGAGCACGTCAGGCAGACCGAGGTGGTCGTGGCGCGCCGTCCTCCCGGCCGTCCTCCCCGCGGTTGACCAGCCGGGACGCCAGCCCGGCGACCCGCACCGCGCCGCCGGGCCACAGCCGCGCCAGCCGCCAGGCGATCCGCGCCGACGCGGGCGCCGCGATGACGGCCTTGCCGCGGGCCATGCCGCGCAGGACGTCCGCGGCGAGCGCGTCGGCGGAGTAGAGCCGTCCTGGGCCGATCGCCTGACGCGCGGCCGCGCCGATCCTGGTGGCGGGCAGCCCGGGGTTGGCGTTGTCGAGCAGCGGCGTGTCCACGAAGCCGGGGCAGACCACGCACACGCGTACGCCGTGCTCGGCCGCCTCGGCCCGCAGCGCCAGCGACAGCCCGACGACGGCGTGCTTGGTGGCGGTGTACGGGAGCATCAGCGGCGCCGGCACCAGCCCCGCCATCGACGCGGTGTTGACGATGTTCCCGTGCCCCTGCCGCACCATGATCGGGTAGGCCGCCAGCACCCCGTACACGACCCCGCGCAGGTTGACGTCGATCGTCCGGTCCCAGTGCGCCCGCGTCATCTCCAGCGCGGTGCCGCCGACCGCGATGCCGGCGTTGTTGACCATGAAGTCCAGCCGCCCGCGCTCGCCGGCGACCCGCTCGACGAGCGCGGCCACGGCCTCGGCGTCGGTGACGTCCACGCGCGCGTACTCCAGCTCGCCCTTGCCCCAGCCGGCGAGGTCGGCGGGCTCGTTCAGGTCGGCGACCGTGACGGCGACGCCGCGCGCGGCGAGCGCCCGCGCCAGCGCCCGCCCGATCCCGGACGCCCCTCCGGTGACGATCGCGGTCCTCACCGGCCCGCCGCCCCTGGCTCCGCCCAGATGCCCATGGCCCGCCAGAGCCGCCGGGTGAACCGGTTGACCAGCCCCAGCTCGGCGCAGAGCTCCCGGGTCTTGCCCACCGAGTCGCGGATCTCGCGCCGCGCCTCGGGGTTGCGCAGGTAGACCTCGGCGACGACGTTCGGGGGGATGCGGAAGTGCCGGATCATCGCGCCGGGCGGCGCGAGCATGATGCGGGCCATCACGCCGAGGATCAGCGGCGCGGCGACGCCCAGCATGAACCGCCGGTACGCGGGCATGCGCGGCACCCGGTTGCGCAGGTAGTGCCGGGCGAAGGAGATGTGCCTGGCCTCCTCCGCGATGTGGATGCGCATGATCGTCTCCTCGAGCGGGTGGTGCGGCCGGTCGTCCTTGAGCACCTTGCGCTGCACGTGGTCGATGGGATCCTCCCCGCCGAGCACGAACACGAAGAACAGCTCGGTCGAGATCAGCGGGATCAACGGCGCGACCTGCGCGACTAACGACAGCGGCCGCGGCATGCCCCGGATCGGCATCCCGGTACGGTTCACGAACTCCTGGAACATCATCCCGTGATGTCCCTCTTCAATGGTCTCGTGGTAGACGTACCGGAACTCCGGCGACCCGTTCGGCAGCCGGTAGGCGTAGTTGAGCAGCCCGCGCTTGAGCAGGTTCTCGAACTGCAGGCCGATCTTCATGGCGGTGGCCACCCGCCACAGCCCGATCGCGGCGCGCGTCTCCGGGGTCCTGGCGCGGTACCAGGGGTGCCCGCCCAGCTTGTCCACCCCGGGCAGCTCCCACCGGGGGTCGGCGGGGTCCACCCGGTACTCGGGGTCGTCCCAGGGGATGTCGCGGTAGGGCTCCCAGTGCTTGTCCACCGACGCCTTGGACAGGCGGTCGATGACCGCCCGGTAGGCGGCGCGGCCGGCCACCTGCTCGTCGGCTTCCCTGGCGGTGATAGAGCTCGGTGCGCGTGTCATCGCATGCACTCCTCTCCTCGCCAAGTAATTGTACGAACTGTCCAATAACTCGGGAAGAGGGGTGTTTCACAGCTTTTCTAGGGATACGCCGAGTTCGTTCGCCGCCGTCGTACGGATCAGCGTGTTGATCCGCCGCCGCGAGAGCACCTTGGGATGCACGTTGATCTGGATGGCCAGCCCGTCGATGAGCCCGAAGATCCGCCAGGACGCCCCGTCGGGGTCGGGACAGGTGAACTCGCCCGCCGCGGCGCCGTCCTCGATGATCGCGCGCAGCAGCAGGCGGCCGTGCGTGTCGATGCGGCGGGAGATCTGCTCCAGCTCCGCGTTGCGCATCGCCTCCGCCCACGCGTCGATCCACAGGCGCCAGCCCTCCGGCTGCATGGTGGGGGCGCACACGCGCAGCAGCCGGCGCAACCGGTCGAGCGGCGCGGCCTTGGACTGCTCGATGTCCTCCAGCGTGGTCAGGTGCTGCCGGGCGGCGTACATGAAAGCCTGGGCGAACAGCCGTTCCTTGCTCTCGAAGTGGTAGAAGAGCAGGGCCTGGCTGACCCCCGCCGCGCGGGCGATGTCGACGGTCCTGGTGTGGCCGAAGCCCTGTTCCGCGATCACCTCGCAGGCGGTCTTCAGGAGATCCTCACGCCGTAATCGGCTGAAACCAGATGTCACAACGGGTAACTCTTTTCAATGCTGACTATCTTCATGATCATGGTATCGGCCGGTCCTCGCCCGTAGTCGATCAGGGCCGGAAACCATCCCTTACCCGCTCGCCTGGGCCTTCACCCCCAGGTACGCCGCGTCGGCAGAGCAATGCTCTATGCGTCCCGCGTTCGCCTGATTAGAGTAAGTGAGCACTGATACCGAGGAGTCGAAGTGAACCTTGCTGACTACCGGCGTGCAGCCAGGGCCTGGCTGGAGGAGAACGCTCCGCACGGCGATCCGCCCGGGACGGACGCCATCTCCAGGGCCAAGGAGTTCATGGCCAAGCTCTACGACGCCGGCTACTCCGGCATCACCTGGCCCGCGCAATGGGGCGGCCAGGGGTTGACGCAGGCGGAGGAGCGCGCCTTCGCCGCCGAGGCCCGCGACTACACCCTGCCCACCTACGTCTTCTCGATCGGCCTCGGGATGACCGGCCCGACCCTCGTCGACCGGGGCACCGACGCCCAGCGCGAACGGTTCGTCCGCCCGCTCCTGCGCGGCGAGGAGATCTGGTGCCAGCTCTTCTCCGAGCCGGGCGCGGGCAGCGACGTCGCCAGCCTGCAGACCAAGGCCGAGCGCGACGGCGACCACTGGGTGGTCAACGGCCAGAAGGTGTGGACCTCGGTGGCCCACCACGCCGACTGGGGGCTGCTGCTGGCCCGCACCGACGTGGAGGTGCCCAAGCACAAGGGCCTCACCATGTTCGTGGTGGACATGCACCACCCGGGCGTGACCGTACGCCCGCTGAAGGACATGTCCGGCCGGTCCAACTTCAACGAGATCTACTTCGACAACGTGATCATCCCCGACGAGCACCGCGTCGGCGAGGTCAACGACGGCTGGAGCGTGGCCGTCACGACGCTGCTGCACGAGCGGCTGTCGATCTCCGCGGGCGTCGGCATGGGCGGCTCGAAGGACCACCCGGCCTCCGTGGAGGCGCTGCGCAAGGTCCTCGACACGAGCGACCCGCTGGTCCGCGACCAGCTCGTCGAGCTGCACATCCGCAGCCGCGCGCTGGCCCTGTTCAACCAGCGCCTGTCCCAGGAGACCAAGGCCGGCATCTTCCCCGGCGCGCGGGGGAGCGGCGCCAAGCTGCTGCTGGCCGAGCTCACGATGTTCCAGGCGGACCTCGCCACCCAGCTCGTCGGGCCGGAGACGGCGCTGGCCGACCACCCGCTCGCCCAGGCCCTGTCCATCGCGCCCGGCATGGCGCTCGGCGGCGGCACCAACGAGATCATGCGCAACATCGTGGGCGACCGCGTGCTCGGGCTGCCGCCGGAGCCGCGGGTGGACAAGAACGTGCCGTTCAAGGACCTGAAGGTGGGGACGCAGGCGTGAAGCTCGTACTCGGCGAAGAGCAGCGGCAGCTCCAGGAGTCCGTCAGGTCCTTCCTGGGGTCGGCCGCGCCGCTGCGCAAGGCCCGCGAGGGCTACGACCCGCAGGTCTACGCCCGGCTGAACGGCGAGCTGGGCCTGTCCGGCCTGATCATCCCCGAGGAGTACGGCGGCGCCGGCGCCGGCCTCACCGAGCTGTCGGTCGCGCTGGAGGAGACCGGCGCCGCGCTGCTGCCGGGACCGTTCCTCGCCACCGCGTTCGCCGCGATCGCCCTGACCGCGACGCCCGACAAGGAGCTGCTGTCCGGCATCGCCGACGGCCGCCTCGCCGCCACCCTGGGCCTGCCCGCCGGCGACGCGCTCACCTGCGACGGCACGTCCGTCAGCGGGCGGCTCGCGCAGGTGCTGAGCGGCATAGAGGCCGACGTGCTGGTCACGCCCGCGACCGCGGCCGACGGCGGCGCGGTCATGGTCGCCGTCGAGCTGACCGCCCCCGGAGTCACCAGGACCGCCCTCGACGCCCTCGACCTCACGCGCGGCCAGGCCGAGATCGTCCTCGACGGTGCGCCCTGCCGGGTGCTCGGCCCCCGCAGGGACGACGGCGTCATGGACCGGGTGTGCGTCGCGCTCGCCGCCGAGCAGCTCGGCGTCATGCGGGCCGCGCTCGACGCCATCGTCGCCTACGCCAAGATCCGCGTCGCCTTCGGCCGCTACATCGGCTCCTACCAGGGGGTCAAGCACAAGCTCGCCGACATGCACAACAAGCTCGAACAGGCCGAGTCCATCGTCAGGTACGCCGCCTGGGCCGCCGACGAGGCCCCGGACGAGCTGCCGGAGGCCGCCGCGCTCGCCCAGGCGTACATCGGCCGCGCCTGCTTCGAGGTCGCCCGCGACCACCTGTTGCTGCACGGCGGAATCGGATACACCTGGGAGCACGACGCTCACCTGTTCTACAAGCGGGCCAAGACCGACGAGGTGCTGCTCGGCCCGCCCCGGATCCACCGTGCCCGACTCGCGGAGCTCCTGGAGCTGTGATGGACTTCGACAAGACTCCCGGTTTCTACGCCATCGCCGCCGCACACCCCGACCGCCTGGCCATCATCGACACCGACGGCGCCCGCACCACCTACGGCGAGCTGCTCACCCGCGTCAACCAGGTCTCGCACGGCCTGCGCGCCCGCGGGCTCGGCGTCGGCGACGTGGTGGCGGGCGTGCTGCCCAACGGCATCGACGCGGTCGTCATGCTCATGGCCACCGGCCAGCTCGGCCTCTACTACGTGCCGATCAACTGGCACCTGACCGAGGCCGAGGTGGCGTACATCCTGCGCGACTGCGACGCCAAGGTCGTCGTCACCGGCCCCGACCACCAGGTGCCCGGCGCCGAGGTCGGCACGGCCGGGCTCGCCGCGGGGCAGCCGGGCGACGCGCCCGCCGACCGGACCAGCGGTGCGGTCATGTGGTACACCTCCGGCACCACCGGCTTCCCGAAGGGCGTCCAGCGGTCGCTGCCGGGCGCCGAGCCGGAGGCGATCGTGCCGCTGTACGCGTGGTTCTTCGGCGAGGTCGTGGACCTCAGGCCGGGCGACGAGACCCACCTCGTGACCTCGCCGATGTACCACTCCGCGCCGTGCGCGCACACCCAGTTCGCGCTGCACTTCGGGCACACCGTGGTGATCACCCCGCGGTTCGACCCGGAGAACATCCTGGAGCTGGTCCAGCGATACCGGGTGACCAACGCGATGATGGTGCCGACGATGTTCCACCGGATGCTCCAGCTCCCGGAGGACGTACGCGCCAAGTACGACGTCTCCAGCCTGCGCCAGGTCATCCACACCGCGGCGGCCTGCCCGGTCGCGGTCAAGCAGCAGATCATGGACTGGTGGGGGCCGGTGCTCTACGAGTACTACGGCTCCACCGAGTCCACGATCGCCTTCGCCGTCAAGCCGCACGACTGGCTGGCGCGGCCCGGGACGGTGGGCCGGCCGGCGCCCACGTTCGAGGCGAAGATCCTCGACGAGGACGGCGAGGAGCTGCCGCCCGGCGAGCCCGGCATGATCTACGTGAAGTCCACGATGGGCCGCTTCGAGTACCGCAAGGACCCGGCGAAGACCGCCGCCAGCATGCGCGGCGAGTGGTACACACCGGGCGACATCGGCTATCTCGACGAGGACGGCTTCCTGTTCCTGTGCGACCGGCGCACCGACCTCATCGTCTCCGGCGGGGTGAACATCTACCCGGCCGAGATCGAGGCCGCGCTCCTGGAGCACCCGGCCGTGGCGGACGTGGCCGTCATCGGCGTGCCCGACGAGGAGTGGGGGCACAACGTGGTCGCGCTCGTCCAGCCGGCCGAGGGCGTCGAGGCGGGTCCCGAGCTGACCGCCGAGCTGCTGGAGCACTGCGGGCCGCGCATCGCCAGGTTCAAGCACCCGAAGGTCGTCGAGTACCGCGAGCTGCTGCCGCGCACCCCCACGGGCAAGCTGTCGCGTTCGAAGGTGCGTGCCGAGTACCTGGACGGAACGGCATAGGCACTACTCCGGGCCCGGCCGCCCGCCGGGCCCGGACCGGCCGCCGGCCGCGCGGCGGTAGCGCTCCGCCAGCCGCCCCACGGCCTCGGCCAGCTCCGGCGGGTCGAGCACCTCGAAGTCCTCGCGGATGAACCCGACCCAGACCGCCAGCCCTTCGAGGTCGTCGCCGCCGACCTCCACCAGGCAGCTCGCCTCGTCGCGCGGGCGCGCCTCCATGCCCAGCCTCGCGAGGTAGCCGAGCCGCCCGGCCGGGGCGTGCACGAGCAGCGTCGCCCGGTGGCGCACCATCGCCGTGGTGACGCCGTGCTCCACGTAGGCCGCCACGTCGCCGTCCGCCGGCAGCTCGCGCGGGACGAACCGGGGGCCGCCGGGGGTGCGCGGCCGGATCCGGTCCACCCGGAACGTACGCCAGTCGCGCCGCTCGACGTCGTACGCCACCAGGTACCAGCGGCCCCGCCGGTGCACCAGCCGATGCGGCTCGACGTCACGCACGGTGTCGTCGCCGTCGTGACCGGTGTAGTCGAAGCGCAGGCGCTCGTGGTCGCGGGCCGCGTTCGCGATCGTGGTCAGCAGCTCGGGCGGCACGGCGGGCGCGCCGGGAATCCGGTACGCGGCCTGCACGGTGTAGGAGTTGAGCGCCTGCACCCGGCGGCGCAGCCGCGCCGGCAGCACCTGCTCCAGCTTGGCCAGCGCGCGCACCGACGTCTCCTCGATGCCCTCGACGCCGCCGCCCGCCGCCCGGCCGAGCCCGACGGCCACCGCCACGGCCTCCTCGTCGTCGAGCAGCAGCGGCGGCAGCGCGGCGCCCGCGCCGAGCCGGTAGCCGCCCGCGACGCCCGGCGTGGCGTGCACCGGGTAGCCGAGCGCGCGCAGCCGCTCCACGTCGTTGCGGATGGTCCGGGTCGAGACCCCGAGCCGGGAGGCCAGCTCGGGGCCGGACCACTCGCGGTGCGCCTGGAGGAGCGAGAGCAGCTTGAGCAGGCGGGCGGAGGTTTCCAGCATGACGCCCAGTCTGCCCGCTCTCGCGGAAGGAACCGTTCCTTGTTCAGAACAGCTTCTGCGCCTGCTGCACGACGGTCAGCACGGTCAGCGTGCCGAAGAACGCGACCGACCAGACCAGCGCCCCCAGCCGGTACGACCGCACCCTGATCTCCCTGGGCAGGGCCCGCCGGTTGAGCACGATCAGCAGGATCGAGTACACGAACATCATCACGGCCGCGAAGCTCGCCGAGAACACCAGCAGGATCAGCGGCTGGTCGAAGCCCAGCAGCAGGATCACGACGCCGACCAGCACCAGCGCCCACACGGTCAGGAAGTAGACCCGGTTGACCGACACCGGCCGGTCGCGCAGGTAGACGGTCTTGATCGTGTCGGAGGCGAGCCGCGAGGTGTAGTCGACGATGCCCATCGCCGAGGCGAACAGCGCCAGCGCGCCGATCACCCAGAACAGCACGCCGAACCACGCGCCGACGGCCTCCTGCAGCGCCCGGCCCTCCACCTCCAGGAAACCGATGCTGTTCTGCAGCCCCTCCCGGCCGAAGACGGTCGAGTACGCCAGCATCGACATCAGGGCGATCGTCACGAACGACACCAGGGCGAACGTCCACGCCTGCTCGACGTTGGCGAAGCGCCACCACCGCCGCCAGCGGGCCAGGTTGCCCTCGGTCGGGGCGAACTGGTAGCCCGTCGTGGGCGCCGCCTCCTCCTGGCCGGTGACCGGGCTGACCAGGCGGGGGACGTACAGGCCCATGCCGAAGCCCTTGTCGCGGATCCAGTTGCTCTGGCACAGGTTCTGGCCGCCGCCCGCGCCCGCGTACGCGATGGCGCCCATGAGCACCGCGAACTCCAGCTCGGGCACCGGGAACCCGGCGTTCACGGTCATGCCCTTGCCCAGCTCGACCCAGCTGTCGGCGGTGATGGCGAACAGCACCGCCACCACGATCAGCGTCACGACCAGGGCGATCTTGAGGAAGATCACCCGTTCGAGCAGCGTGTAGATCACCGGTGCCAGGGTCAGGCCGAGCGCGATCAGCAGCAGCATGCCGATCGCGATCCACCGGACGCTGCCCGCACCCGTCCCGGTGAGGTACGTGACCATGGTGGCCGAGCTGGTCACCCAGCCCGGCCACAGGTTGGAGCAGAGCGTCATGAGGACGAAGACCAGGCCCCAGTGCCGCCACATGCGGCTGAAGCCGGTGAGCGCGGTCTCGCCGGTGGCGAGCGTGTAGCGCTCGATCTCCATGTTGATGAACCACTGCGTGATGATGCCGATCGCCGCGCCCCAGACGAAGATCAATCCGACTTGGGAGGCGATGTACGGCCAGAGGATGAACTCGCCCGACGCCAGGCCGACGCCCGCGCCCACCAGGCCGGGGCCGATGACGCGCCAGGTGGATCGGGGAGGTTCGGGCAGGTCGCGGACGGTGACGGGGGGTAGGACTCGCGCAGGAACGGTGGGGGTGAATTCCGCCATGCGGATCTCCTTGCTCGGCGTGCCTCACCGATCACCTTACAAAGACCGCCAACGGGGGTGAAGTGGTCAGTGAACCCACACTTCGTACTCGCCCCGATCGGTGAACCCGATGACCTCGCCGCCCGCGCCCATGAGCCCGCCGAGCGCCGTGCGCACCGCCGCACGCCACTCCGCGGCCGTGCCGGGGTCGGTGCGGCGCAGCTCCTCGACGTCGGGCGGGGTGCTGACGAGCACCACCTCGCCGCCCGCGAGGTGGAAGACCGGGCGGCCGTCCTCGCAGGCCAGGAGCGCGCGCGGCGGCTCGTCCACGGCGGGCGCGTCCGCCGCGGCCCGGCGGTCCTGGTCCACCTGCCACACCGCGAGCAGCCGGTCGGAGGCGTCGCCCTCGTTGATCGCGTCGGCCATCGTCCCGTAGAAGTCCTCCAGGTACTCCTCCGGGCGGGCGCCCAGCTTGACCAGGTTGAAGCGGGCGTTGCGGCGGACCAGCGGGTCGAAGGTCCAGGTGATCCGCCGCAGCCCGCGCTTCCTGCACCAGTCGCGCTGGTGGAGCTTCAGCGCGTAGCCGACGCCGCGGCCCGCCGCCGCGCCCGTGACGTGCGAGTGCAGCGTGCGGTCGGCCGCCAGGAACCCGACGGACGCGCCGACCAGCGTGCCGCCCTCGTAGGCCCCCGCCACGTAGCCGCCGCCGTGCGCGAAGCCGATCATCAGCTCCAGCGGGACGGGCACGTTGCGCGGCTCAGGATGCCAGATGTCGTCGAACAGCCGGTTGACCTGCTGGAACTCGTCGATCTCCGACAGCTCCCTGATCACGACGCCGGCCCTGGCCGCCGCCTGCTCGCTCGCGGGTGTCATGTTCTCAGCTCAGCAGTTCGCCGAAGAGCCGGTGCACGTTGCCGCCGATGATCTTCTCGACGTCCTTCTCCGGCAGGCCGCGGGCGAGCAGCCCTTCGGTGACCAGCGGCAGGCCCTCGGGTCCCGCCAGGCCGGGGACCGTCGCCTTCGGGTCCACGCCGCGGTCGTTCTCGCCCTCGCAGAACGGCGGCAGCAGGTCGTCGTAGACCTCCTTGACGAAGTCGGGGCCGAGGCCGACGTGGTCGACGCCGGCCACCCCGGCGATGTGCTCGATGTGGTCGAGCAGGCGGTCGAGCGTGTAGCCGGCCGGCTGCTCGGCCAGGAAGGGGGCGAAGAAGTTGACGCAGATCACGCCCCCGGTCGCGGCCACCCCGCGCAGTTGCTCGTCGGTGAGGTTGCGGTGGTGGTCGCGCAGCGCGCGGGCCGCGGAGTGGGTGGCCATGACCGGCCTGGTGGCCAGCTCCAGGACGTGCGCGACGCCCGAGGCGCCGAGGTGGGAGACGTCGAAGATGATGCCGAGCCGCTCCATCTCCGCGAGGACGGCGACGCCGTGCGAGGTCAGGCCGCTGCCGGTGGCGTCCTCGGCGCTGCCGTCGGCCAGCGGAGTGCGGCCGAAGTGCGCGATGGACGCCACCCGTACGCCCAGCCGGTGCATCGTCGGGATCAGCTCGACGCTGGCGTCCAGGCCCGGCATGCTCTCCAGCGCCAGCACCAGCGCGATCCTGCCCGACTCCAGCGCCGCGTCGATCTCGCGGGCGTCGCGGCAGAGCGCGACCCGGTCGGCATTGCCCTCGGCGATCACGTGGGCGCACTCGATCATCCGCAGGGTCTGCCGCAAGGCGCCCTCGGGGCGGTACTGGTCGTCGATGAAGACCGGCAGGACCTGGAGGTCGACGCCGCCCGCCGTGAGCTGCGGCAGCCAGCGCTCGCGGAAGAACGACGACCACACGTGCGGCGGGCGGGCGGAGACGGCCATCAGGAGGTCGTTGTGCGTGTCGGCGACGACGGCGCGCTGGTGCAAGGGGTGAAGCGTCATGCTCGGACGTTACCGTGCCGGGACCGGCCGGTAGGCGCGGCCCGGCGCCTTGCCCGTGAGCCTGCGGTAGAGCGTCGTCGGGCCCGGCCAGTTGTTGGTGACGCGGCCTTCGGTCGTTTTGTACCAGCTCTGGCAGCCGCCGCCCCACACCATGCGGTCCATGGCGGCGTCGAGCTGCCGGGTCCAGGCCGCCATCACCTCGGGGCGCACCTCGATCGGGCCCTGCTCGGCCAGCCGGGGCAGGCAGGCCATGATGTGGGCGACCTGGCATTCGAGCATGAAGATGATCGAGTTGTGGCCGAGGTTGGTGTTGGGGCCGTACAGCAGGAACATGTTGGGGAACTCCGGCACCGAGATGCCGAGATAGGCCTCCGCACCGTTGGCCCACCGCTCGCTCAGTGAGCGGCCGGAACGGCCGGTGATCTCCATCGGGGTCAGGAACTCCGTGCTCCTGAACCCGGTCGCGTAGACGATCGTGTCGACCTCGCGCAGCCCCTCGGTGGTCTCGACGCCGCGCGGGCCGATGCGGACGATCTTGTCGGTGATCACGTCCACGTTGTCCCTGGTGAGGGCGGGGTAGAAGCGGCTGTCGATGACCACGCGCTTGCAGCCGGGCGGGTAGTCGGGGATGAGCTTGGCGCGCAGCTCCGGCTCCGGCACCTGCTCGTACAGGTGGCCGAGCGCCCGCTTGCGCAGCAGGCCGGTGCTCCAGCCCTGGGCCAGCGCGGGGTAGAGGGTGGCCTCGGCGTACCGGTAGATCCACTCGCGGTAGGCCCGCTGCAGGCCGGGGACGTAGTGGAGGGCGAGCTTGGTCAGCGGGCCGAACGTGGCGTCCGGCTTCGGGATCACCCAGTTGGGGGTGCGCTGGAAGACGTGCAGCCGCGCGGCCCGCTCGGCGACGGGCGGGATGAGCTGGGCCGCCGACGAGCCGGTGCCGATCACGGCGACCTGCCTGCCGGTGAGGTCGTGGTCGTGGTTCCAGCGGGCGGAGTGGAAGGAGACGCCCGCGAAGTCCGACACTCCGGGGATGTCGGGGAGGTGGGGGCGGTTGAGCTGGCCGACGCTCACCACCATGACGTCGAACGCCTCCGTCCGCTCGTCCCCGTCCGGCCCGGCGGCGGTGATCTGCCACTGACGGCCGTCGAACGCCGCGCTCCTGACCTCGTTGCGGAACCTGATTTTTCGCCGTACGTCGTATTTGTCGGCGCAGTGCTGCAGATATCCGAGGATTTCCGGCTGGTCCGGGTAACGACGGGTCCAGCTCGCGTACTTCTCGAAGGAGTAGGAATACAGGTGGGACGGGATGTCGCAGCCCGCCCCCGGATAACTGTTGTCGCGCCAGGTCCCGCCGAGGTCGTCCGCCTTCTCGAAGATCGTGTACGCGCGGATGCCGGCCCTTTCCAGCCGGATCGCCATGCACAGTCCGCCGAAGCCGGCTCCGATGATCGCGACGCTTGGTGCCATGCCACCCTCCGCCTGTCAGTGTCCACTTACATTACGCCGAACGTCGTTTCGCCGCGACCCTCCCGGAGGCCGATAGTCTTCGCAGGTGGCTGCTGTGACGTTGACGGACGTGATCGGAGTGCTCGAGGCGGCCTACCCGCCCGCCCGGGCCGAGTCGTGGGACGCCGTGGGGCTGGTGTGCGGCGACCCCGATCAGGAGGTGCGGCGGGTGCTGCTCGCCGTCGACCCCGTCGCGGCCGTGGCCGAGGAGGCCCTGGAGTGGGGCGCCGACCTCATCGTCGTCCACCACCCCCTCTACCTGCGCGGCACCACGAGCGTGGCCGCCACCACGCCCAAGGGTCGGCTGATCCACACCCTGATCAGACGCGGCGTCGCCCTCTACACCGCCCACACCAACGCCGACGTCGCCAACCCCGGCGTCTCCGACGCGCTGGCCCGCGCCGTCGGCCTGACCGGCGACCTGGTGCCGCTGCGGCCCTTCCCCGACGACCCGTGGCGCGGCCTCGGCCGCATCGGCGAGCTGTCCGAGCCGACGACGCTGGGCGAGTTCGCGGCGCGGGCGGCCCAGGGGCTGCCCCGCACGGCCTGGGGCATCAGGGTGGCGGGCGAGCTCTCCCGGCCGGTGCGCCGGGTCGCGGTCAGCGGGGGAGCGGGCGACTCCCTGCTCGGCGCCGCCGCCGAGGCCGGCGTCGACGTGTTCCTGACCGCCGACCTGCGCCACCATCCGGCCAGCGAGTTCGTCGAGTCGGGCGGCCCCGCGCTCATCGACGCCGCGCACTGGGCGACCGAGTGGCCGTGGCTGGACAGCGCGGCGTCCATCCTGCACGCCAGTGGCGTTACCGTTGAGACGCGTGTCTCCGCCACGGTCACCGATGCTTGGACAAGAGGATATTGATCATGAAAGCTGCGCCTGACGCCCAGAAGAGATTGCTCGACCTGGCAGAGCTCGACTCCGTGGCGGACCGGCTGGCCCATCGCCGCCGCACCCTGCCCGAGCTGGCCGAGATCGACGAGAGCTCCAAGCAGTACGCCCGGCTCGCCACCCAGGTCATCGAGGCCGAGACCGAGGCCGGCGACCTCGCCCGCGAGCAGACCAAGGCAGAGAGCGACGTCGACGCCGTACGCACTCGCGCCGACCGCGACCAGAAGCGCCTCGACTCCGGTGCCGTGACCTCCCCGCGCGACCTGGCGAGCCTGCAGTCCGAGATCGCCTCGCTGCACAGGCGGCAGGGCGACCTGGAGGAGGTCGTGCTGGAGATCATGGAGCGGCGCGAGGCCGCCGACAGCAAGGTGCGCGACCTGGTGGCCAAGCGCGACGAGACCGCCGCCGCGCGGTCGGCCGCCGAGGACCGCCGCGACGCCGCGCTGAAAGAGATCGACAAGGAGGCGGCCGACGTCCAGGGCCGCCGCACCGGCGTCGCCGCCGAGATCCCCGCCGACCTGCTCAAGCTCTACGAGAAGCTCAGGGAGCAGTACGGCGTCGGCGCGGCCATGCTCCGCCACGGGCGCTGCCAGGGCTGCAAGGTCGCCCTGTCCATCGCCGAGATGAACCGCATCAAGGCCGCACCCCACGACGAGGTGCTCCGGTGCGAGGAGTGCCGGCGGATCCTCGTCCGCACCCCAGAGTCCGGCCTGTGAGTCACTACGTCATCGAGGCCGACGGCGGCTCGCGCGGCAACCCCGGCCCGGCCGGCTACGGCGCGGTCGTCAAGGACGCGGCGAGCGGCCAGGTGCTCGCCGAAGCCGCCGAGGCGATCGGCGTCACCACCAACAACGTGGCCGAATACCGCGGGCTCATCGCCGGGCTCCAGGCCGTGCTGCGGGTGGGCGGCGAGGGCGCGGCCGTCGCCGTCAGGATGGACTCCAAGCTGGTCGTCGAGCAGATGGCCGGCCGCTGGAAGATCAAGAACGAAGGGCTGCGGCCGCTCGCCTCCGAGGCGGGGGCGCTGGTGCGGCGGCTGCGGGTCACGGAGTGGACCTGGATCCCGCGCGAGCGCAACAAGCACGCCGACCGCCTGGCCAACGAGGCCATGGACGCCGCCGCCCAGGGGCTGCGCTGGAAGGCCGGCGGCACAAGCGACAGCGACGAACCGGGATTGCCCCCTTCGCCTTCGCCTTCGCCTTCGCAAACCGATCTCCTGGACGTCAGCAGCATCTCCGCCCCAGCCCGCGGCTCGTCGGACCTCTCCGCGCCTACCGCCTCCGTGGCCGCCGCCCAGCAGCGCACCCGGGCCGCCGGGAAGAAGGTGGAGACGGGCACTGGATGGCGTCCCCCCACCCGCGTCGCCACATCCCTGCTCCTCCTCCGCCACGGCGAGACCGAGCTCTCCCTCGAACGCCGCTTCTCCGGCCTCGGCGACCCCGAGCTCACGCCCAACGGCCTGGCCCAGGCGGAGGCCGCCGCCGTACGCCTGTCGCGGGAGCCGTACCGGCCCGACGTGATCGTCTCCTCCCCGCTGAAGCGCGCCCGCCAGACCGCCGCCGCCGTCGCCGCCCGCACCGGCCTCGACGTCGAGGTGGACGACGAGCTGAGGGAGGCCGACTTCGGCGAGTGGGAGGGACACACCTTCACGGAAATCCAGCGCCGCTGGCCCATCGAGCTGACCGCCTGGCTCGCCGACCCGGAGGCCGCCCCGCCCGGCGGCGAGAGCTTCGCCGTGGCCGCGCGCCGCGTGCAGGCGGCGGGGGAACGCCTGGTGGAGCGGTACGAGGGCAAGACCGTCCTCGCCGTCTCCCACGTCACCCCCATCAAGATGCTCCTGCGCCTGGCACTCATGGCCCCGCTGGAGTCTCTCTACCGCATGCACCTCGACCTGGCCTGCCTGAGCCTGATCGAGTACTACGCCGACGGCCCCGCCGTCGTGAAGTCCTTCAACGACACCGCCCACCTGCGCTGACCTGACGCTCACGCGGAGCTGCGCCGGAGCTGGGGCGGAGCTGTGGCCGTGCCGGGGTCCGCCAAGGCCCCGGCACGGCCGCCTGCGCATCGCCCCCCTCAGGCGATGACCTGCCCATTCCATCGGAGCGATCTTGCGGCTGAGTTGAGAACGGCTTGAAACTGATAGCCTTTGCGAGACGAGTCGGCCGGGCGACCGCGTCGGGCTCCCAGCGGGCCCGCCGAGGAAGGTCCGGGCTCCACAGGGCAGGGTGGTCGGTAACACCGACCCGGGGTGACCCGCGGGACAGTGCCACAGAAAGCAAACCGCCTCCCGCACGCCGGGAGGTAAGGGTGAAAGGGTGGTGTAAGAGACCACCAGCGCCCACGGCGACGTGGGCGGCTAGGTAAACCCCACCCGGAGCAAGGTCAAGAAGGAACGCTTCTCGGAGCGTTCCGCGCGCGACGTTCGAGGGCTGCCCGCCCGAGCCGCGCGGGTAGACCGCTCGAGGCCGCCGGCAACGACGGCCCTAGATGGATGGTCGCCCCTTCAAGTGAAGGACAGAACCCGGCCTACAGGCCGACTCGTCACCCTCCGCCCCTGTGACCAGGGGCGACCGTAACGCCAGACGATGTCGGTCGGGATGGTTAGGGTGCCCGGCATGACGATCGAGAACCCGCCGTACCGGCTCCTCCTCGCCCCTGCCGAGAAGCCGATCCGCGAGCACGTGACCAAGCTCGGCGGTGCGCCGGTGTGGGTGAACGAGCCCCAGTGGCCGCTTTCCCGGCGCCTGGAGCGGCCGATGATGTTCATCGGCCAGTTTCGTCTCCCGGGCCCGGAGCTGCGGATGGCATACCTGTTCATGACCGACGACGACATCGACTGTACGTACGAGAGCGAGGCGGGGGAGAACGCGCTGATCGTGCAGCCCGGCCGGGTGCCACCGTTCGTCGAGGTGCGCGCTGATGCTTACGGCTCGGCCATCTGCGAATACGCTGCCGAGGTCGATGTCGCCAACCCCGGCGAGCTCCACGACGTCTACGACAGCCGCATCGGCGGGCTCCCGACGTGGCTGCAGTTCGAGGAACACCCTCCCGGCGCGTGGGACTTCCTGTTCCAACTCGACTCGGTCGGTCCCCTGCGCAACGACGTCAATTTCGGCGACGCAGGGGTGGGCTACGGCTTCCTCAGCCCGGACGAGCAGGAAGGCCGCTTCTTATGGCAGTGCTGCTAGTGCTGTGGCCGGAAACGATCACCGGGTTGGCGCGTAGGACGCTCCTGCCAGTTGGATGGTGCTGATCACGTTCGATCGGCACTCGGGGGGCCCGGTGACGCAACCCGTCAAGGTCCGCAGGCTGCACAACTGCAGGACGTCCATCACGGCAATGAGATGTCTGGATCTCGCCTCTACATTCTGCCCGCTTGGTCATTCCGGAGTGGGGAGATCGGCTTGTGGGCCGAGCGGGGGGTCGTTGGCCAGGTCGAATGCGGCGGCGAGGATGGTGAGGACCTGAATCATGGCCTGAGGTGCCAACTCGTACGCGCCGCGCCGCCGCTGCGTAATCAGTTTGGCGCTCTGCAGCGCGCGCAGGTGGTGATAGAGCTGGCCACTCGTGGTCTGCTCACCGTCTCCGCCGAGGGACCCTTGGAGGTCGGTGGTGGTGCACCGGCCCTGTCGTACGAGCGCGGCGAGCAGCGCCAGCCGAGGCTGGCTGCCCAGGGACTCCAGGATGTCGGCCACCGGTGCCCAATCCGCCGACAACAACTCGGCGAGAGAATGCTGCCTGTCCCAGAGACTCTCGCCGCCGGCCAGCCGTGCGGCTCCGACGTAGCCCACCGTCCCGAGTTTGTCTTCCTCCTTCGCCTGGCGAAGCATGCTTGTGGCTGCAGTGGTGAGGGGCGGCGACTCCAGAGGGCGTCGCGGCGGGTCAAGGGTGTCGACCCGGCCCTCCAGCTGAGCGATCCGGCGCTCGAGTTCGGCGAATTTGTCCTCGCTCATCACACTCTCCTACGCTTCTCCGTATTTACGAGATAGCGTAGATAGCTCACGTGGGCATGGCAAGGCCTTGGCGAGAAGGTGCTCCGGTCCGTTGCTCATATGCCGGATCAAGCCGCCAGGCTCAGCTAGTGCTGTGACCGGAAACGATCACTGGGTTAGGTAACAGGTTTCAGGCTGCGGGAGCCAGGGGGCGGCCGCCCCAGCGGATGCCTTTCTCGCTTCGGACGCGGGCGCGTTCGCGGCGCGCCGACAGGTTGTCCAGGACCACGTAGGTCAGAGCGCCCTCAGAGCGGGCGCACGGATGTGGCTTCAGGGCGGCCCGGGTGCGACCGATGCCCTATTCGGCGATGGTTGATGCCCCACAGCAGGTCATCGCCGACGAGGCCGGCCCAATCTCGTTGAAGCGGTGAAGCGCATTGCGCACGGTGTCTTCATCGGCCTGCACCAGGCGCGCGATGACCGGGACTGTGTTGCCGCCGGCCGAGGCCGGCAGGATCATCGCACGCCGATGGCGCACCGTGCTCATCGTGCCGCGCCGCACGATGCGCTGCAGCTTTTGGCCTTCTTGGTCAGTGAGCCCGCGGACCTTGACCGGTTGCGTCACCTTCCGAGTGCCGATCGAACCCGGTGATCGTTTCCGGTCACAGCACTAGCGCTCACCCGGACCTGGCCTGGCATCCCGCTGTCACCGCTCTGACCAGGTCCGTTCTCTACTACGGTGGAACACCGTGGAGATGAACCGGGTCGCCGTCGTCGGATCCGGCGGAAGCGGCAAATCCTATGTCGCCCGCGAACTCGGCTCTCTGCTCGATGCGCCGGTCACGCACCTTGACGTGGTCTATTACGACGATGAGTGGAACCCGCTGCCGCCCGAGAAGTTCGAGGCGGTCCAGCGGGAGCTGGTCGCGGCACCGCGCTGGGTGATCGACAGCAACTACAACTCCTCGCTGCACGTCCGGCTGGAAGTGTGCGACACCGTGGTGATGATGGACGTGCCCACCCGGGTCGCCCTGTGGGGGATTCTCTTCCGCCAGCTCCAGCATGGCGCCGGCCAGCACACCTCCGGCGTCTACAACCGCATCCACTGGGGCGTGATCACCTACGTGGCCACCTACCGGCGACGCATGCGTCCCAAGGTGCTGGCGAAGATCCACGAACTCGCCGCAGGCAAGCCGGTGGTGTTCCTGACCAGCCGCGCCGAGACACGCCGCTGGCTGGAGCAGGTGGCTGCAGACCGCCCTGAGAGGAGTAGGTGACGGTAGAGCCGGGCGGCTTCTGCGCGCCAGGAAGGGACCATTCTCTCCACGCGGGGGCGTCAGCTTCACACCTCTACCTGGACGCCCGCCCCTGTGGGCCGTCGTACGGCCTGGCGAGAGCTTGACGCCAATCTTCGCGGATCTCCTCCGCGCGCCGCCGAGCTTGCTCGGGCGAGCGAAATTCCTCAACCGGGTACGGCACACCTTCCGCCTTATGGAGGCGAGGGGAGAGAGTGTACCGGTTGAGGTAGTAATGGATCGAGAAAGCCTTAACGCTTCCCATCATCCCGTATTCGAGTCCAGTGGCGTTGCCCGGACACCAGACTATGGCGGGAACGACCACTCGCATGCTGGACCTCTTGTTCTGCGATTTGGCTACACCGACAGCAGAATCCGATGCTATTTCCCAATGATCGCCGCGCTTGGCTTGCAGATCTTCGATGGTCCCGTGGGGGCGGGATTGCGTCATCATTCGCCGGTGCACCCTGCGTGCTGTGCGATCACTAGCGCTGCCTGATCGGGGAGGTACGCGGGGACGACCGCGATCCAGTCACGGGGTATGTCTGCGGCTGGCGCCGCCATGCGCGCCAGCTCGACCAGGTAACTACCGGAGCGCTCTCCAATGGAGACCGTCGCGACTCTTCGCCCGGCGTCCGCGTAGACGAGCAGCGCTGGCGGATACCGGCGTTTCTCGGCGCTCGATTCAGGTTGCCTTTCGCAGTCGATAGCAATCCGGGTAATCAGCTCAGCATGCAGATCGACTGTTTTCGCCAGGTGCTTCAGAACGCCGTCCAGCGCGGCACGTTGCCGGTCGGCTTCCGCCTCTGTGACGGGCTCGCCTAGTTCTAGTCCTTCGAGCTGTGCGGATGGGTTTCGAGAGTGCATGACCACAAGGTAGAAAGGCCGAGGTAAAGCTGTCTGTGGCACTTTCGGCGGGCCGCGCCGTGAAGTGCCACACGCCTAGGGTTCCAGACCCACCGCGTCCGCCAATTTCCGCATTTCCGGTGTCAGCGTGCGACGGCGGCCGACGATGGTCCGGAGCATGTCCTGGGCGTAACGCTGATTCGGCAGCCATGTGGGCGCTTCGCCTGCAAGCTGCGACAGGATATCTAGGGCTTTGTCGTACTCGCGTAGCATGATATGAGCGTTGGCCACGTCCAAAAAATGCCGGTTTCGGTTGTCGCTGGTGGGTCTCAACTCTGGAGGTACCTCGCGTGCGAGCCGTAGGGCCCGCTCTGGCTGATGCTCGATAATGGCGTTCTCCACCCGCTTCATCTGAACCGTGGCGGGTCCGAACGTCGTGAAGTATTCGTGGTAAGAGCTGTGTTCCCGTCCCATGCGAACCGCGCCCGACAGGGCCAACCGCATCATGTCGTCCGCCTCGTCCGGCCGGTTGTCTCGAATGGCTGCCGCACTGCCGCGCAGCAGCAGCCATCCCCAGGCGGAGAGTTCCGTGCTGGTCGCTCGTGACATGCGCGGCTCGATCTCGTCCGCCCAGTCAACGGCGCGCGAACGCGCTTCATCAAGGCGGCGCTGGCGCAGGAGGAGCCAGCACAAGGTGATGACGGCGGACGCGGCCTCTATGCGGTCGCCAGTCTCGATCGCGTCCGCTACGGCGCCTTCCAGGGCGAGCTCGGCCACGTCGAACACTCGGGTCTGGGTAGCCAGGGAGCCGACCAGTTGCAGGACCCTGGCGCGGATGGCCAGGGTTTCCGGCCCGCCGTGCTCTACGAGGGTTCGTGCTTCCTTGACCAGGACGGGCAGGATCGTGGTCAGCTCGGCGTATGCGTCGTCGTGGTAGAGCCGTACGGCGCTTGCGATGGCGGACCGCAAGCCGTCTGGGGTCGGCACGTCTTCCACGTCAGCCAGGGCCGCGCCCTGTAGCGCTTGCCGTAGCGGCGCGAGGCGATCCCCATCCCCGCTCTGCTGTTCGGTCTCCGACACGGGGCCGAGTAGCGCAGTAGTGGTGACGTCCAGCGCTGTGGCCCAGGCTCGAATGGTCTCGATGCGTACGCCCTTGCGTTCGCCTTGCTCCACCTTCCGGATCAGGGACAGGGCGACACCGGACCGCGCGGCCAGCTCGCGCTGGCTGAGGCCGCGCAGCTTCCGGTAGGACTGCAAGCGCTCTCCGAGCATGTTTCCATCTTGAGGCCAAACCGCTGCCCCTGCCGTAGGTACGGCCGTACGGCTGAACGTGAACAGCCCGGCGGGCGCCACCGTCTGCGGCCTGGCCGCCCGCATAATTGGCTCGCCGCATCAGCGGGAATGCCGATGTAATCCTGTCATGCGCATTGCCTCGGAAACCGTCGCTGACGGCATACGCGAACAACTCTTCACTGTCGGAGACATCCCTGGGGTGCTTTGGACGCCCGCCGAGGGCTCCGGTCCCCGTCCGCTGGTCTTGATCGGGCACGGCGGCGGCCAGCACAAAAAGGGATGGGAGGTCGTTTCCCGGGCCTTCCCCTACGTCACCTCCTGCGGCTTCGCTGTCGCCGCGATCGATGCTCCAGGCACCGGCGACAGGCCGGAGCACCCGCAGATCCAGCGGCTCGTCGCGCTCATACAGGAACAAGAGGCCGCGGGCGAGCCCTTCAGGTCCGGCCCGGAGTGGCCCGCCCTCAACGAAGCCGTGGCGGCGCAGCTCATCCCTGACTGGCAGATCACCCTGGACGCGCTCCAGAAACTGGACTCCGTCGGCGACAACCAGCCCGTCGGGTACTACGGCCTGTCCCAGGCCGGTGAGATGGGCATTCGCCTGGTCGCGGCCGAACCTCGGATCACCGCTGCCGTCCTCGGCCTCATCGGAAGCGATTGGCTCACCGACACCGCGGCGCGGATCACGATCCCGGTCGAGTTCGTGCTGCAGTGGGACGACGAAGGCAATCCGCGCGACTCGGTGATGAAGCTGTTCGACGCGCTCGGCTCCGCCGAGAAGACCCTGCACGCCAACCCCGGCAGCCACTTTCGAGTCCCGTCCTTCGAAATCGACAGCTCGATCCGATTCTTCGCTCGGCACCTGGGTAGCCCTGGGACCGCGAGCAGTTCCTGACACCATCGAGGCGCCAAGCCGACTTGTGGTCCGTCGACAGTGCCATGTGCACTTCCGCCACCAGCCGCAGTCACGCCTAAGGCGGACCCGATCACGCCCACCCGATGATCGAGTTCCGGTCACAGCACTAGATTGCTCTGCATGGTCGCCGAGGGATCTTCGGAAGCCGCTTCCGCGCGGGTCCGGCTCATGGAGCGGATCCAGGCGATCACGCCCTGGGATCGGATGGAGGAGGAGCAGGCGGCCGGCGCGCTGGCCTGGATCGCCGGCGGGGCGCCGCTGTATCGGACCAGGAAGCCCGATGTTCCCGATCCGCACCTGGTGAGCTACTTCGTGGCGCTCAATCCGAACGAGGAGTTGCTGCTGGTGGCGCACCGGAAGGCCGGGCTGTGGTTGCCCAGCGGCGGGCATGTGGAGCCGGAGGAGGATCCCTGGGCCACCGTCGTCCGGGAGTGCCAGGAGGAGTTGCACACGGCGGCGGTTCCGAGTGCTGTCAGTGGTGATCGGCCGTTCTTCGTCAGCTCGGCGCGGACGCGGGGTGAGGGGGCGCACACTGACGTCTCGCTCTGGTACGTCCTCGACGTCGACACCGTCACCACCTACGACCGGCGGGAGTTCTCCGCGATCAGGTGGGTAACGCCGCGGCGGCTGCTCGACGAGCCCGGCGAGCACCTTGATCCCCACATGCACCGGTTCGCCGGGAAACTCATGGAACGGCTGGGCCGATGACGACCAGGAACTCTCATTGCTCCTTCTGCGGTGCGGCTTTCGCGGGCGGGCAGCCGTGGCCGCGCACCTGTGCCGCGTGTGGGAACACCAGTTATCTCAATCCGCTGCCCGTCGCCGTGCTGGTGCTGCCGGTGGAGGGCGGGCGGGTGCTGGTGGTGCGGCGGGCGGTCGAGCCGCGGCGCGGGGAGCTGGCGCTGCCGGGTGGCTTCATCGACCTGGGGGAGTCGTGGCAGGAGGCGGCCGTGCGGGAGCTGCGCGAGGAGACCGGGGTGGTCGTGGATGCGGGGGAGGTGCGGCTGTTCGACGTGATCAGTGCGCCCGACGGGACGCTGCTGGTGTTCGGGGTCGGGCCGCGGGTGGCCGCCGACGCGCTTCCGCCGGTGGTGGCGACCGAGGAGACGTCGGAGTGGCTGCTGATCGACGGGCCGCGGGAGCTGGCGTTCTCGCTGCACACGCGGGTGGTGGCGGCGTACTTCAGCGGGGAGGGCGCCGCCTCCAGCGGCAGCGGCGAGGGCGCCGCCTCCAGCCGCGGGGCGGGCGCCCCCACCAGTAGCGGGGAGGGCGCCGCCTCCAGCAGCTGAGAGGGCGCCGCCTTCGACCGAGAGGGCGCCCGGCGCCCGCGGCCCTGAGTCGAGCAGCCGGCAGGGGGTTCAGGCGCGGCGGGGCAGCCGGTACGTCAGGTGCGTGACGAGGGCCGTGCCCCACGGCTCGCCGGCCGGTTCGAGGTCGAGGTTCTCCATCCCGGCGAGCAGCCGTTCGCCCCGCCCCAGGAAGACGGGCGCGACGTGCAGGCGCAGCTCGTCGATCAGCCCCGCCGCCAGATACTGGTTGACCGTGTGCGCCCCGCCCGCGATGGCGACCGAGCGCCCACCCGCCGCCTCCCGCGCCCGCTCCAGAGCCGCCTCGATGCCGTCGGTGACGAAGAAGAACGTCGTCCCGCCCTTCATCGTCAGCGGCTCGCGCGGGTGGTGGGTGAGGACGAAGACCGGCGCGTGGTACGGAGGCTCCTCACCCCACCAGCCGGTCCAGCCGAGGTCCCACGCCCCGCGCCCGGGGCTGAACATGTTGCGGCCCATGATGAACGCCCCCGCGTCCGTGATGCTCGCCATGACCTCGGCGTGCGCCTCCGGCTCGTCGACCATCCAGCGGGTCAGCCGCCCGTCCTCGCCCTCGCCGAACGGGTTGCGCAGGCTCTGGTTCGGGCCGGCCGTGAAGCCGTCCAGTGACATCGCCATGTCGCAGGTGACCTTGCTCATCTCGCATTCTCCTTCGTGGTGGGGTGGTTCTCACGAAGGAGTCGGAGCAGGGAGCGGGTTCTCTACATGCCGGCCGAGAAAAATTTCAGGCGTGCGAGGGGCGGAGACGCCGCAGGTCTCCGCCCCTCCGGCCCCTGGGAGTGAGGACCGGCTCCACAAGCGGGACACTAGCCCGCCGGACGCTCCCGGTCTGTGGAGGATTACGCAGAACGGGCCGCCCAGGCGGCGAGGATCGCCTCCTCCTTCTCCGGCGCGATGCCGTGCGTGCTCCTCTTGCCGAAGTTGCGCTCCTGCTCCGGGATCTCCCGCAGCCACGCCCACGTGTCGCGTACGGTCTCGGCCACCGGGCGGATCCGCAGCCCCGCGGCCTGAGCCCGGTCGGTCGGGACGGTCCAGAAATGCGTGTTCTCGGGCGACGGCGGGCCGGGCCAGAGCGGCAGCTCCACGAACGCCCCGGCGCCCTGCTCGATCAGGAACTCGCTGTCCACCCACACGAACTCGGCGTCGGACCCGGTGGCGTCCTTGCACGCCTGCAGCCACTCCCCGTAGGTGGTCTGGCCCACCGGCCCGGTCACCACGAACCGGCCGTTGCCGCCGCGCTCGGCCTGGTCGAGCGTGAAGATCGCCAGGTCGCGGGCGTCCACGAACTGCAGCGGCTCGTCCGGCTCGCCCGGCGCCAGCACCTTGCCGCCGCGCGCGATCCTGGTGAGCCACCACGGCAGCCGGGCGACGTCTTCGTACGGCCCCAGGATGATGCCCGGCTGCACGATCAGCACGTCGCCGTCGAAGCCCTGCTCGACCGCCCGCTCGCAGCCCGCCTTCAGCACGCCGTAGTTGCCGTCCTCGGGGCCGGCGTCGGGCGCGCACGGCCAGAGCTCGGCGTCGTCGCCGGCGGGCTCGGCGGGGAACCCGGCGAGCGCCGAGATCGTCGAGATGAACGCGTAGGTGCCCGCGTGCCCGGTCAGCGCCCGCGCCGACGCGCCCACCACGCGGGGGACATAGCCGGAGGTATCGACCACGTAGTCCCACTTGCGGCCTTCGGCCAGCCGCTCCAGGTCGGCCGGCGACTCGCGGTCGCCGCGCACGGCCTCCACCCCGGGCACGTCGGCGCCGCTGCGCCCCCTGTTGAACGTCGTGACCTCATGGCCCCGGGCCAGCGCCTCCTCCACGACGGCACGCCCCAGGAACCCCGAACCACCTATGACAAGAACCTTCATGCGCCCCATTCTTCGCCCGCGAGCACCCCGCCATCGGACATCTTCACCGAGGGCGTAGCCCGCAGCGGCGGCACCAGGTGCACCCGGGCCATCGCGATGTCGAAGAACAACCCCACCAGCTCCAGCTTCCCGGCCCTGACCTGCTCGTCGACCTTCCGGTACGTCCGCAGGTTCTCCAGCTGCTGCTGCACGTTGACCCGGCACAGCACGTCCAGCGCCCCGGAGTGCAGCCGGTCGCCCTCCGTCTCGATGAACCTGGCCAGACTGTGATGGCCGTGCCGCAGCCAGCGCCGCAGCCCCGGCAGACTGCCCGCCCGTACGCCCGCGCTCAGCACCCCGGCCATCGCGCCGCACCCCGAGTGGCCGCACACGGTGATCGTGTGCACGCCCAGCACCTGGGTCGCGTACTCGATGGCGGCCACCACCGAGTCGTCGGGCGGCTCGGCGCCGCGGCGCGGCACCAGGTTGCCGATGTTGCGTACGGTGAACAGGTCGCCGGGGCCGCTCGCGGTGATCAGGCTGGGCACGATCCGGGAGTCGGCGCACGTGATGAACAGGTGCGACGGCTGCTGCCTGCGGGCCAGCTCGGTGAAGAGCGGGCGCACCAGCGGGGCCGTGCGCCGGTGGTACTCGTGCGCCCCCGCCGTGAGCTGGCAGTCCACCTGGACGGATCCGCCGTTCGAGACCACGGTGCGCCTGCCGGGGCCGCGGCGCCGCTGGTCCCACGGGAGCCACCAGCGGTCCGGCGCCACCGGCAGCGACTTCTTCGTCGGGCGGCTCCGTGCGCCGCTCGCCGTCAGCGCGTACCACTCGTCGTGCAGCTCGTCGATGTCGACCGTGCCGCCCGTCCGCTCGTGGTCCAGCCGCCAGGAGTGCAACGCCTCGAAGGCGGCGTTGTCCATGAAGTCGATGTTGAGGTCGAGGTCGACCGGCGTGCCCGAGGCGATCGTCCGCAGCTCGCGGGTCAGCCGCGGCACCCCGAGGAACGTCAGTGACCCCGACACCGTCACGTGCAGCCGGCCGTCCCTGCCGTCGCGCTTGAGCACCGTCACCCAGGTCAGCCGGCGCAGCGCGAGCAGCGCGGCCAGCCCGAGCCCGGCCAGTACGCCCTCGGCCAGGCCCAGCAGGATCACGGTGACCATGGTCACGACGTATACGGGGACCTCGCCGTGGCCGTGCACCTTCCTGATGTGGCCGAGGTTCACCATCTGCACGCCGATGAACACCAGCAGCGCCGCCAGCGCCTCCATCGGGATCAGCGCGATCGACCAGCCGAACCCGAGCGCGAACACCAGCACCCACACCCCGTGCAGGATGGTCGAGCAGCGGGTACGCGCCCCCGCCACCACGTTCGCGGTGCTGCGCACGATCACCCCGGCCACCGGCAGGCCGCCGAGCGCGCCCGACACCATGTTGGCGACGCCCTGCCCGGTCAGCTCCTGGTCGAGATCGGCGCGCCGGCCGCCGTGCCGGCCGTCCACGGCCACGCAGCACAGCAGCGACTCGCAGCCGGCCAGCAGCGCCACCAGCAGCACCGCGGCCACCACCAGGTGCCAGTCGCCCTGCGGCAGCACGGGGAAGGCCCACTCGACGCCGCTGCCGGACAGGTCGACGCGGGTGACGTTCCAGTCGAACATCCACGCCGTCGCCGCCGCGGCCAGCAGCGCGGCCAGCGGCGCGGGGACGGCCCTGACCCGCCTGGGCAGCCGCGTCCACAGCGCGAGCACCCCGATCGTCACCAGGCCCACCATGACCTTGTGGCCGTGCACGTCGGCGAGCTGGCCGGGAAGCTGGATCAGGTTCGCCACCGCCGACTGCTGCGGCGAGCCGCCCAGCACCACGTGGAGCTGGGACAGCGCGATGATCACCCCCACCGCCGCCAGCATGCCGTGGATGACGGCCGGCGAGACCGCGAGCGCCGCCCTGGCCGCCTTGAGCATGCCCAGCACGAGCTGCACCGCGCCGGCCAGCAGCGTGATCATGCAGGTGGCGCGCCAGCCGTACGTCTGCACCAGGTCCACGACCACCAGCGACAGTCCCGCCGCCGGCCCGCTCACCTGCACCGACGAGCCGCCCAGCGCGCCCGCGACCACGCCGCCCACCACGGCGGCGATCAGTCCGGACGCGAGCGGGGCCCCCGAGGCCAGCGCGATGCCGAGGGAGAGGGGCACCGCCACGAGGGAGACCACCAGCGAGGCAGGCACGTCATGACGGAGGGTGTTCAGCAGGCGACCCTGCGTGTCGCGGAACATGCAGGAAACCCTAGTCCGCGGGCTTCCGCGCTTTGGCTGCGCTTCGCGTGGGTTTTACCGAGTAATGAGGACGGCCGGCGGCCCGGTGAGATGCGCCGCGCGAGGGCGGCGCTCAACAAATGTGTCCTTCAGCGGGATGCCGGCCGGTGTCTCAGCGGTAGTAGTCGTGCGGGTAGTCCTGCTCGCGGCGCCTGCGGCCGCCGGGGGTGGCGTCGGCGGCGTTGGGGGCCGCCTGAGGGGCGGCCGGCTGCGGCTGGGCGCCGTAGCCGGGCCACGGGGCCTGTGCGCCGCCCGCGGCGGGCGGCTCGGGCCAGGCGGTGGCGGGCAGGCTGGTGATGTCGCCGGTCTCGTACGCGGGGTACGCGGACGGCGGCGAGGCCGGCGTCGGGGTCGACAGCACGTCCGGGTAGGAGCCGGACGCCGAGACCGCGCGGTTCGGCACCGTCGGGGTGCCCGCGGCGGGGGTCGGCCCGGTCACCGGGTCGGAGTCGTCGGCCACCGCCCAGCCGGGACGCACCTCGTAGGAGGCGGGGTAGGACGAGCGGGACGCGGGCTGCTCGAACGCCGGCCAGGAGCTCGCCGGGCCGGGGTAGGAGGCGGCGGCCGGAGCCGCGTCGTCGAGGATGTCGGCCACCGGCCCCGCGGGCCAGGAGCCGGACGAGGTCGGCGCGGGCGTCGTCCACGTGGTGTCGAGGGCGTCGGCCGGGGCGCCGGTGTAGGCGGCGGGGAACGGGTCGCTCGTCGGCGCGCCGTGGATGGGCGCCGGGTGCGCGATCGGGAACGAACCGCTGGAGGTGGGCGAGGCGGCAGGGAACGAGCCGCTGGTGGTGGGCGTGGCGGCCGGGAACGAGCCGCTGGTGGTGGCGCTGTTGGAGGAGATGGCCGGGTAGGAGCCGCTGCTCGTGGCGGCGGGACCGGCGGTGGCCGGGGTCGCGGCAGGGGTCGCGGCAGGGGCCGGGGCGGCCGGGCTCGCGGCGGCGGGGCTCGCCGCGGCGCGGGAGCGGGAGCGGGAGGAGCGCGAGGAGCGGGGCGCCGGGGACGGCTCGGGCCGGGCGGCGGGCACCGGCTGCGCGCCCGCGCCGAGGATGCTCATCACGTCGGGCGTCGGGGCGGCGAAGGTCACGGTGCGCTGCTCGGCGAGCTCGGCCTGGGAGGGAGTGCGCCGGCCGGGCTCGACGAGATCGGCGAGGTTGGCGGCAGCGGCGGCCGGGGCCGGGCGCTGCGGCAGAGGGGCCTGGATGGTGGTCGCGTCGGGGTCGACGCTCGCGGCCACGGGGCGCGGCTTGGCCTTGCGCTCGGCGCGCCGCTCGCTAGGACGGTCGCCGGGACGTTCCGTGGAGCGGTCCTGGCGGCCGGGGCGCTCGGCGGCGCGCTGCGGCTGCCGCTCGGCGGGACGCTCACCGGGGCGTTCGGCGGGCCGCTCGGCGGGACGCTCGGAGGCGGGCTCGCCGGGGCGGCTGGCGGCCTTCCTGGCCGCCACGGTGCCGCCCGCGCCGAAGCCGCCCTGCTCGGCGTCGCTGCGGATGTTGGCCCAGAACTCCTCGTCGTCCTCGTCGTTGACGGGGTTGCCCCACTCGTCCACGCCGCGTTTGCCGCGCTGGCCCGTACGGACCGGCTTGGGCTGCTTGGGCGCGTCTATGGGGCTGAAGTCGGGGCTGAAGTTCGCCATCCGCGGCTCGTGGGACGCGAACTCGTCCGTGGAGCGCGCATGGGTCTTCTCCTCCTTCTCGGCCATCTCCTTCAGCCGTTCAGGAGGCAACGAGCTCTCTCGCCGACTCATCGAACGCATGCCCAGTGCCACGACGACGAGCACGAGGAGCACGATAGCGACCAAGCTCACGACGACCGCTGTCATTGCACCACCCTCAAAGCCATGGCCTCCCTCTGGCATCGGTGAGATCGCGCGGCCATCGACGCGATCTGCCCCCTTTGATCACCAATGCCTAACGATTGGATCTGATTGTGTCGGACCACTATGAGCGTTGTCACACCCTACGTGAAGAATTGGTACACCCTATTACCAGGGGTGTTCGCCCTATCACTCGATGTCGACCGCCGTCAGTCTGCCGCGGGCGATGGTCTGGTCCGCAATGCTCTTGAGAATCTCGGGGAGGGTGCTCCCCGCTGCCGGATCGACCTTGCCGTTCAGCGTGTAGACCGTGAAGCGGTAGCTCCCCGGGGTCCTGCATGGGGGGTCGTAACCCGTTTTCCCGCTGGTCACCTTCGCCTGACCGCTGCCCTCCGGCGGGTCTTCGGCGGCGTTGGGGCCCAGCTCGGTCGTGGTCGCCGGGATGTTGTAGAGCACCCAGTGCACGGCCGCGTCCGAGGAGGTGTGCGAGTCGACCACGATCGCGATCGACTTGGCCTCCGACAGCGGCTGACTCGACCAGCGCAGCGGCGGGCTGCCCTGACCGCCCTGGCAGGAGTATTCGCGCGGCAGCGGTTTGCCGTCGCGCAGCTCCGGGCTAGAGACGTTGATCTCCGCGATGTCCTTGGCCTGTGATCTGCCGATGAGACTGCCGCAACCCGTCAGCGCGAACGCAGCGGCCACAGCCGTCACAGTGACGGTGATGCGTCGCAGACGCGTTGCCGTGTTACACAGCCCCATGCCGGACGATGCTACGCGGCTCTCGGCGATGCGCAGACCGTTTCTCGATGGTCCGCGCCCGGTAAAGGAACCGAAACCAGCCGGAATCGCGGGATCCGCGTAGTGAAGTTCGCCACACCCGCCCCACTGGTCGCAACCCCCTGCCGGTATCGCGACATGGCCGCAAGCGGCCGGCGGCCGGCGGGTGAAGGGCAGAGGGCCGGCGGGTGAAGGGTCGGGGGACGGCGGCTGCCACGTTGCGTGGGGGCGATCGCGCTCCGGGTGCGGCCTGGCGCTGGCCCTGGGCCTGGCTGGCACGAACGTGGCGCCGCCGACGTGGCCAGGCACGACAGCCTGCGGCCGGGCCGCCATCGAGCATGGCACCGGCGGCGCGGACCGGCAGGCGGACACGCCGCGCGGAACGTCGATCTTTACCGGCCCGGCGGCGTGCCTCGCCTTCCGTCCTAAGCTGGCCTTGTGACCTCTCAAGGCCCGCTACGCGACCCCGCCAACCGCGTCTCGCCCAAGGCCGTACGCCTGTGGCTGCTGCAGTCACTGGTGGCGTTCGTCCTCATGCTGGGAGGCTCGCTGCTGGTGGCGCGGCTGGTCGGCGGATGGGGGTGGCTGCCCGACTGGCTCTCCGAGCACTCCTGGCTGCTGCCCGTCGCGGTCGTGGCGCTGGGGCTGCCGTTCCTGGCGGCCGAGCCGTTCGTACGCTACGCCGTGCACCGCTGGGAGCTCTCAGGCGACGTCGTCTACGCCAGGTCGGGGTTCCTGACCCGGGAGTGGGTCTTCGTGCCCGTGAGCCGCATCCAGACCGTCGACAAGGGGCAGGGGTGGTTCGAGCGGATGCTCGGGCTGGCCACTTTGGAGATCCGCACCGCGTCGCACGCCGGGTCGTCCACGATCCAGGGGCTGGAGTACGGGGTGGCGGCGGGGCTGGCGGAACAGCTCGCGCGGCGGGCCGAGGTGCTGAGGGACGACGCGACATGACCGAACCCCGTCCTTATCAGAGCGAGTTCGGGCCGGGGGAGCCGGGTCCGCCAGGTCCGCCTCCCGGTGGTCATCCGGTTGCGCCGCCGCCTCAAGGACCGTACCCACCGGCTCAGGGGCCGTACCCGCCGCCGATGCCTGTCTCCGTGCCGTTGCGGTTGAGCCCGAAGGTGCTGCTCATCGACCCGGTGCGGATGCTGCCCTCCCTTCTCCTTCCCCTGGTGGGCGTGCTGTTCGTGGGAGGGTTCTCGCCCAGGTCGTACATCTGGGCCGCCCTCGGCGTCGTCGGTACGGTGGTCTTCGCGGTCATCCGGTGGGCGACGTTCACGTACGAGCTCGTGGGCGACCGCCTGGAGACCAAGCGCGCGCTCATCAGCCGGTCGGTCCGTACGATCCCGCTGGAGCGGATCCGCGGCGTCGACGTCTCCACGCCTCCCATGCACCGGCTGCTGGGCCTGGCCGTTCTCAAGATCGACACCGGGGCGAGCGGCAGGAACGAGGAGGCCGGGCTCGACGGGGTGACGCTCACCGAGGCCGAACGCCTCAAGACCGTCCTGCTGCGCCGCACCGCGCCCGCACAACCCGCGCCTGCCGGCCCTGTGGTCCCCGCGCACGCCGTCGCCGGGCGCACCGAGCGGGAGATCGTCAGGGTGCCGAAGCGGTGGCTGCTGTACGGTCCGCTGTCCGGGGCCTACCTGCTCACGCCGTTCGCGTTCGCGGGCGGCGCGATCGGGCTGGCGTTCCAGTGGGGCGACGACCTGGGCGTGGGCCGCGACGTCGCCTGGCACGCGGGGGAGTGGCTGTGGGAGCGCCCCTACCTGCTGCTGGCCGTGGCGGTGCTGCTCGTCCTGCTGATGCCGGTGCTCGGCGGGGTCATGTACGCCGTTTTCAACTGGGACTTCGTGCTCAAGCGGCGCGACGGCTACCTGGTGGCCGAGCGCGGGCTGGTCAACCGGCGGAGCGTGTCGCTGGAGTCCGAACGGGTGCGCGGCTACGAGATCGTGGACGGGCTGGCCGAGCGGTGGGCGGGCGTCGTACGCGCCTGGGCCATCGTGACCGGCCTCGGCGACTCGCGGACGCGCGGCCAGCTGCTCCCCGACGTGCCACGGCCGGTCGCGTACGCGGTCACCGGCGAGGCCGTCGGGCCGTACGACGCCGCCCTGCGCGCCCACCCGCCGGTGGCCCGCAACCGCCGCCTCTTCCGCGCGATCTTCCCTTGGGCGGTCCTGGCCCTGCTGAGCGCCGTGGCGGCGGCGGCCACCGGGATCACGCTGGGGTGGATCGTGGCCGTGGTCGCGCTGCTGCTCGCCGGCGCGGGCATCCCCCTGGGGCTCGACCGGTACGCGTCACTGGGGCACGGCTACGACGGGGCGCGGCTCAGCGTACGGTCGGGGTCGCTGCGCCGGTCCCAGGCCGTGATCGAACGGCGGGCCGTGGTGGGGTGGCGGCTGCGGCAGACCTGGTTCCAGCGGCGCGCCGGGGTGCTCACCCTGATCGCCGGGGTGGGGGCCGGCACGGGCGGCTACGAGGCGATCGACGTCTCGGAGGCGCAGGGGGTGGCTTTTCCGGCGGAGGTGACGCCGGAATGGCTCACTCCGTTCCTCGGCGGCGCTGAGCACTCCTGACGCGCTCCCCGGCCTGGAGGGGCCGGGGAGTCGACCAGCGCCGTGCTGGGGCGCTGTCCTGGTGTTCCTTCGCCGGTCAGTCCTGGCGGCGGGCGCCGAACATGATCTCGTCCCAGGTCGGGACGGAGGCGCGGCGGCCCCGGGAGCCCTTGCGCGCCTGCCGGGCGGCGGGCGCGGGCGGCGGGGACGGAACCGGCACCGGCGGCTCCTCCTTGGCGTCCTTGCCCCCCGGCCGGGCGGCCGGGACCTTGGGCTCGGCGCCGGGGGCGGGCTTCGGCTTGGGCGCCGGAGGCTTGGCCTCTTCCTTGACCGCCTCCTCCTTGACCGCCTCCTGCTCGGCCTCGGGCTGCTGAGGCTTCGACTGCTCGTCCGCCTTCGGCTGCTCGGGCTTGGGCTGCTCGGCTGCGGGGGCGGCGTCCTCCACGACCGGCTGCTCGACAGCGGGAGCCTCGGCGTTGGGAGCGGGCCGTGTGGTGGCCTGCTGCTCTGCGGCTGCGGGCTCGGCAGTGGCGGGCTCGGCGGCTGCGGACTCCGCGACGGCGGGCTCGGCAGTGGCGGACTCAGCGACGGCGGACTCAGCGACGGCGGGCTCGGCGGTAGCGGGCTCGGCAGTGGCGGACTCAGCGACGGCGGACTCAGCGACGGCGGGCTCGGCGGTAGCGGGCTCGGCAGTGGTGGGCTCAGCCACGGCGGCCTCTGCGTGGGCAGGTCCTACGGTGGCGGGCTCGGCGGTGTCGGACTGCTGGGCGGGTCCTGCGGTGGCAGTAGCGGCTGCCGTACCAGCGGTGGGCTCGGTGGTTGAAGGCTCCGTGGCGGCGGGCTCGGTAACGGCAGGTGAATCGGCGACGGCGGTTTCGGCAGCCGCGGCCGGCTCGGCGGTGGCGGGCTTGTCGGGCTCCGCGTTCTCCGTGCTCGGCTCTGTCTCCGCAGCCGGGGCTTCCGGCGCGACGGGCGCGGCCTGGCTCGGCGCGTCCTCGGGCTTGCTGGCGTCGCTGGTCGTCGGCTGAACGGGCGCAGCGGCGGCGCCGGTGCTCGCCTCGACGGCAGGCGAGGTCGTCGCGGACGTGGTGCCGGCGTCGGTGGGCGAGGTTTCGGCGGCCGGCGTCGCCGCGTCGACGGTGGCCGTCCCACTGGTGGCCTCGACGGCGGGAGCGGTCGGCTCGACGGTGGCAGCGGCGTCCGACGATGGCTCGGCGGAGGAGTCCGCTGTGACGCTCGCGTCGGTGGCCGGCTGCGCTTGGGCGGCCGTATCCGCAGAGGCGGGCCCTTGCGCGGTGGTGGGCGCCTCCGCAGTGGCGGCGGCATCGGTGGTGGTGGAGGGCTCGTCGGACGGGGCCACCTGAGCCGCAGGGGTCACCTGCGCGGACGCTGCCGGGGCGGCGGGCGTGGACTCCTCGCTCGGCTGGGCCGCCTCGCTCGACGCCGCGTCACCGGGCGTCGCCACGCTGGCAGACGTCGGCTCGGTGGCTGACGGCTGCTCGGTGGTGGACCGTCCCTCGCCGGCGGAAGGTTCTGTGGTGGCGGAAGGGGTCGGGTCGGCGCCTGGAGCCGTGGGGGCAGACGGAGACGCCTGCCAGGTCGGCTCGGCGGGTGCGGCCTCCTGGACCGGCGACGGGGTCACCTGACCAGGTGTGACGCTCTCGGCGAAGGGCGGCGTCGGCTGCGGGGTGGTGCCGGTCTCGGCGGCCGGAGGCTCGTGGGTGGCCGGGGCGTCCGGCGTGGAGGCGCGGGCGGAGGGGGCGTAGATGGTGTCGTTGTCGCGGTCGGCTGGGCGGCCCGAGCTGAAGTCGGGCAGCCACGGCGAAGTCCCGCCACGGCGGGACGAGGTGTCGCCGGGGCGGGCGTGGCCGTGCTCGCGGGACGGCGAGTCGGGCCGCAGCGGGTCGCGGGCCGCCGGGGACTGGTCGCGGGTGGCGTCGTCGGTCGGCTGACGGAAGGCGGACTCGCGAGAAGGGGAGTCAGCGCGGTAGGCCGATTCGCGGGACGGCCGGTCAGCGGGGTAGGCGGACTCGCGGGAGGGCGGGTCTGCGAGGTAGGCCGACTCGCGAGAAGACGAGTCACCGCGGTAAGCAGACTCGCGGGACGGTGGGTCAGCAGGGTAGGCCGACTCGTGAGAAGACGAGTCACCGCGGTAAGCAGACTCGCGGGACGGCGGATCAGCACGGTAGGCCGACTCGCGGGAAGGCGGGTCAGCGCGGTAGGCCGACTCGCGGGAGGAGGTCCCGGTGTCGGCGGGGCGGGAGAGGCCGGGGTCGGTGGAGCGCGGGGGCGGGTTGTAGCCGACGGCGGGCTCCTCCGGCTCGCGCCGCACCACCGAAGGGAACGGCAGCGCGTCGGAGGCGAGCGGCGGCACCGGCTGCAGCTTGGCCACGCGCGGCGCGAACGGCGTCACCGTGGTGTCCTCCACCACGGCCGGCTCCGGGTCGAAGTCGGCCGACGACAGCCGGACGGCCTCGTCGTCGTGCGGCGTCACGTGGCGCTTGCGCGGGTCGAACAGCCACTCGGCGTGGCGCGTGTGACCGTTCCAGACGTAGCCGAGCTTGACCCGCCACAGGCCGTCGTCGCGCTTGGCGGAGTCCCAGTCGATCTCGTCCGTGGGGACGCCGCGCCTGGTCAGCCGCTCGGCGACCAGGTCGCCGAGCGTGGGGCCCGGGGCGGACTCGCCCGGCATGCGTACGGCGACGCGCTGCGCCTGCTGGGCCACGTATTCCCGCTCCTGCAGGACGGGCCCCTCGAACCAGCGCACCCGCTCGACGGGGATCCCGGCGGTCGCCGCGATCTCCTCGGCGGTCTCCCCGGCGCGGATGCGAGCCTGGATCTCCTTGGGACGCAACGGACTCTCCACTTCGATCTCGTACTGGCCGAGACGGGAGAAATTGCCGCGGACGGCAGCACGGAGCCGGTCGTCCACGGGAAGAGTGAAGCGGGTTCCCCGTCCGGCCGTGGCCAGTACGAGATAGGTGCCGTCCTCACTCACCGCGACGAGTCGGAGCTCCTGCATGCGAGTCCCTTCGTCAGCGTCGCCATTCTTCCCCCGGACCCTTGAGTCTCTCGCGTGTGCCGGTTGCCTGCCAGCACCGTACCCGGCATGTCCGAACATCGCCTTCCTGGGATAGCCAAGGGGCGATGTGACGCCGGTCACATTCGTCGAATCCATCCCTCTAGAGCCTGCCGCTATGCATGAGGAGGTTAAGGGCCCTCGACGGGTTCTGGCGAATCGCGTCTCGGGCAAAGGCGCAGTTGAGCAGAGACGCGAGGATCGCCGGGTTCGCGTCGGGAGTGCGTTCCAGGAGCCGCGCGGCGGCCGCCGCGAGGTGCGGCACGGCCCCCGTGTACGCGGCCCCGCCCGGCCCGATCCGGCACCCGTCGGCGTCGGCGGCCCCCACGACGAACACGCCGGCGCCCACCAGGGAGCGCACGGCCTCGCCGAGAGCGGGTGAGCCCGCGCCGTCCACGGGCAGCGCGGCGACGGACGGTCCCCGGGCGTGTCTGCGGATCCACTCCAGCCCTGCCAGCACGTCGGCCAGCGAGCCGGGCCCGCCGCAGCCGAGCGCCCTGATCGAGGTGATGCCGGCCCCCGGCGCGGCGGCGTGCGTCCGGCCGGCGACCTGGGTGCCGTGGCCGGTGCAGTCGCGGCCGGTGCCCCCGGTGGCGTCGTAGGCCCGCCACGCCCGGTCGCCGAACTCGGCGCGTCCGGTGTCGACACCGCTGTCCACCAGGTAGATCGTGGTTCCGGCCCCGGTCGCGGGCCCGGTGAGAGGGTGGGCGGGACGCCGTACGGGCATAGGGTGGATCTGCCGGTCGGGCTCGACGGCGCGCACTCGGGGGTCGGAGCGCAGCGACGCCAGCTCGGCGGCGGTGAGATACGTGGCGAAGCCGGGCAGCGCCGCCGTGTAGTAGCGCCGCACCCGCCAGCGCACCTCGCCCACGAGGTCGCGGGCGGCGGCCCGGCCGCGCGCGACGACGATGTAGGGCCGGGTGGGCTCGGTGACGGCGGGGCGCGCGGTGAGGCCGGAGGCGGGCGTCATGGCCAGGGGTACGGCGGTCGCGGCGGCCGTCGCCGCGGCCGCGGCCAGATACACGGAGGGCAGGCCGTATCGTCGGGGCACGAGCCACGAGGGTGCCTGTCACCCATGTCACAGCAACATCGGGACACGCCGTCTCGTCTATTCACGGGACAGGTCTTTACCGAGCGCATGATGAGAGAGGACTGATCCGGGGGATGGGCGGCGGACAGCGGAACTTCGAGCTGAGTGTGCCGCAGATCCTGGGGAGCGCCCTGGCGGCGGTGACGGCCGCCGTGGCCGCCTCCTTCCTGGGCGTGGCCGGCACGGTGATCGGCGCGGCGGTCATGAGCATCGGGAGCACCGTGGGCACCGCCGTCTACACGCACTACCTGAAGCGGACGGGGGAGCGGGTGCGGCTGCGGGCCGGTTCTCCAGGCCGCGAGGAGGAGGCGTCAGGTTCCGGCGCGGGCGGGGACACGCTGGTGATGCCCGTCGTCGAGGCCGGGGAGCCGCCGAGGAGGCTGCCGTGGGGACGGGTGGCGCTGGCCGCGGGGCTGGTGTTCGCGGTCAGCATGGGCGGCATCCTCGTCTACCAGGCGGCCGCCCATCAGACGGTGCACGAGCAGGTCACCGGCGGGACGACGCGGCACAAGCCTGCGACCTCCGACCGCCGGACGCCGTCGGGGCCCGCCGTGCGGGCGAGCGTTCCCGCCGTGCCCGTCGCCACGCCGGAGGCCGATGTCACGCGCACGCCGGCCCCGACGCCGAGCGCCACGCCGACCGTGACGACCACGGTCACCGCCACGCCCACGGCCCCGCCCGCTCCCACCGCCACCGCCGGCCAGGAGCCGGCCGAGCCGCAGCAGAGCGCCACCGCTCCGCCCGAGCCGGAGCCCACCGCGGTCGACGAGGCTCCCGAGCCGGACCACCCGGAGGCCGAGGCTCAGCCGAGCACCTGGTCCAGGTAGGCGTTGCCGAACAGGCGGCCGGGGTCGAGCCGGTCGCGCAGCGCGGTGAAGTCGGCGAAACGGGGATAGACCTTGGCGAGGTAGGCCGCGTCGCGCGTGTGCAGCTTGCCCCAGTGCGGCCGGCCGTCCAGCCGCGTCATGATCTCCTCGACGCCCTCGAAGTACGCCGGGTTCGGGGTGGGCCGGTAGATGTGGCAGGCGATGTACGCCGACGCCCGCCCGTACGCCGTGGACAGCCAGGCGTCGCTCGGCGGCGTCACCCGCACCTCCACCGGGAACGTGATCTTCCAGTCCATGCGCTCGACCAGGTCGCGGGTCTCGCGCAGCGCCTGCGCCAGCCGCTCGCGCGGCACCGCGTACTCCATCTCCAGGAAGCGCACGTCGCGCCGGGCCGTGAAGACCCTGTACGAGGCGTCCACCGACTCGGAGTGCCCGAGGGCCGCCGCGCTGACGGCGTTGATGCGCGGGATCAGCCCGGGGACGCGGGCGCCGAGCGCGCAGGCGGCCCCGAACACGGTGTTCTCCAGCAGGACGTCGTCCATCCAGTGCCGCGCGGCGCTGCGCGGCCGGGCCGGTCCGGGATGCCGGTTGTTGGTCTTGACCAGGCAGGCGTCGGTGTGCGGCAGCCAGAAGAAGTCGAGGTGCTCGTTGCCGGCGGTCAGCTCGTCGAGCGAGGCGAGGATGTCGCTGAGCGCCATTTTGCGCCGCCGGTTGTGCAGCAGGAACGCGGGCTCCACCCGGAGGGTGACCGAGGTCAGCACGCCGAGCGCGCCGAGCCCCACCCTGGCCGCGTCGAACAGCTCGTCCCCGGGGGCGGCGCTCGCCACCGTGCCGTCGGCGAGCACCAGCTCCAGCCCGGCCACCTGGTCGGCGAGGCCGCCGCTGTCGCGGCCGGTCCCGTGCGTGCCGGTCTGGATGGCGCCGGCGACGGTCTGCTCGGTGATGTCGCCCATGTTGGCGAGGGCGAGGCCGCGCCGGTGGAGCAGCTCGTTGAGCTCGCGCAGCGGGGTGCCGGCGAGGACGGTGACGCGGTCCTCGTCCCAGGAGACGACGCCGGTCAGCGCGTGGGGCCGCAGCATGACGCCGTCGGTGAGCGCCACGCCGGTGAAGGAGTGCCCGGTGCCGACCATGCGGACGCGCCGCCCGGAGGCGGCGGCGTCGCGCACGGCCCGTACGACGTCCGCGACGGAGGCCGGTGCCCGGACCTCGGCGGGCTCGCCGGTCTGGTTCCCCGCCCAGTTCGTGAAGACCATTGAGCAGCACCTCCGCGAGCGGGCAGGAGCCCGGGCACCTCCGACGTCAAACGTGAACGATACTCAGTTCTCCCAGCCCGCGGGAAGCGGGAAGACGTCGCCCGCCTCCAGGCCCTCGTTCTTGATGACGTCGGAGACCGTCACCAGGTGGTAGCCCTTGGCCTGCAGGCTCTTGACGATGGACGGCATGGCGTCGACGGTCTGCTTCACCCAGTCGTGCATGAGGATGATGCCGTTGGGCTTGGCAACCTCAAGGGTCTTCTTCTTGATCGCCTCGACGTTCTTGCTGGCCCAGTCCTCCGAACCCGCGGTCCAGAGGATGATCGGCATGCCGTACTCGTCCGCGATGTCGGAGACCTGAAGGTCCGCCAGCCCGTACGGGGGCCGCAGCAGCTTCGGCTCCACGCCCGCCGCCTTCTTGACGGCGTCCTGGGTCTTCTGGATCTCGTTCCTGATGGCCCCAGGTTCGAGCTTGGTGAAGTCAGGGTGGCTGTAGCTGTGGTTGCCGAGCTCGTGCCCCTCGGCGACCATGCGCTTGACGTACTGGGGGCGGCTCTTGGCGTACTGGCCCTCAAGGAAGAACGTCGCCTTGGCGTCGTACTTCTTCAGCGTGTCCAGCAGCGTGCCCGCGTACTTCCCTGGGCCGTCGTCGAAGGTCAGCGCGATGCACTTGACCTTCGCGCAGTCCACCGGAGCGGACTTCTCGGCCGGTTTGGCGGCGGCCTGCGCGGGCGCAGAGGCCACGGTGACGCAGACCGCCGCGATGGTCAGAAGTGAGGTGAGTTGTCGGGACATCAGAAAAGCTTCCATTTGTGATGGATGTTGCGAGGGATGTCCCGACGGTAGCGGATCAGCCTTCGGCGGGTGAAGCTGCCTCGGGAAGTCTCAGCAAACCCGAACCTCCGATCCCGACGACGAGCGCGAGCACGGCGGCGCCCGGCGCGACGACGTACGCGGCGGACGCGCCGGCGGCCTCGGTGAGGTGCCCGCCCGCCCAGGCCCCGATCGCCACGCCGATGCCGAGCGCCGTGGAGATCCACGCCATGCCCTCGGTGAGCAGCGCCGGCGGCGCCAGCCGTTCGACCAGCGAGAAGCCGGTGATGAGGGTCGGCGAGATGGCGAAGCCGGCCAGGAAGAGCGCGGCGGCCATGACCCACGCGTTCCCGATGAACGAGATCGGCAGCAGCCCCAGCGCGAACACCATCAGCGCCCGCACGAACCGCCCCCGCAGCGAGATCTTCCAGTGCCGTGACCCGAACCACAGCCCCGAGACCATCGACCCGCCCGCGAACGAGGCCAGCAGCAGCCCCGCGGCCCCCTTGACCCCCTGCTCCTCGGCGAAGGCCACCGTGATCAGGTCCACGGAGCCGAACACCGCGCCCATCGCCACGTAGACGCACGACAGCAGCGCGATGCCGGGGATCAGGATGGGCGTGCCGCCCGCCGCGCGGACCTCGGACACCGGAGGCTGGGTGCGCCGCTGCGCGGCCAGCGTCAGGCAGCCGGACAGCATGAAGACCAGCGCGACCACCAGCCCCATGTACGGGTTGAACCGCGTGGCCAGCAGCGTGACCAGCGCGGGCCCGGTGACGAAGACCACCTCGTCCACGACGGACTCGAAGGCGAAGGCCGTGTGCAGCCGCGGCGAGCCGCCGTGGATGGCCGACCAGCGGGCCCGTACGAGCGAGCCCACCGACAGCGAGGTGCCGCCGACGACCAGACCGGACAGGTACAGGGTCCACTCGGGCAGCCCGAGGAACGCGCAGACCATGAGCGTGGTCAGCGCGAGCGCGTTGAGCACGGCGAACGGCGGGATGACGCGGCTCTGGCCGAACCGGTCCATCAGCCGTCCCGACATGGGCGCGCCGATGGCGAAGGCGAGGTTGCTGGCGGCGGCGACGCCGCCCGCGGTGGCGTACGAGCCGGTGACGCCGGAGATGAGTAAGACGACGCCGATCCCCAGCATGGACATCGGCATCCGGCCGGCGAACCCGGCCAGCACGAACGCCTTGATGCCAGGCCCGTCGAACAGCCCCCGGTAAGGCCCGACCACCCCGTTTCCCCCTTACTTGCGCCCGCCAACCTTTGCGCACCCGATGTCCGGATTGCAAATGATTTCCCCGTCGGCTGGGCTAACGTGTCCCGCGTGTCCGGTCTTCCCTCCTTCCGTGCGGTCATGCTCATGGTCATCGCGGTGGTCGTGGCCACCGTGGCGACCGGCGGCGTCATCGTCCTGCTGGACGGTGACCTGGTCAGCGGCACGCGGAAGCCATCCGCCGAGCCCGCCCGCTCACCCACGGCGGCGCCCCGCCTCGACCAGCTCGTGCCGACCACCGAGCCCGCGGGGGAGCGGCGGGAGTTCGGCGAGGGCGGACCCGGCGTGACCGTCACCCCGCCGCGGGTGCTCGCCGTCGCCGGGTCGGAGGTGCCCAAGGAGACCAGGCTCAGGCTGGGCGCGCTGAAGAACGTGGAGAAGGTGGTCGTCGTGGACGCGGGCCGCGTCAAGCTCACCGGCACGCCGCTCAACCTGCTGGCCGTGGACCCGGCCCACTTCCGCTCCTGGACGCCGCAGGCCGTCGCCGACCAGCCCGCCGTGTGGAGCGCCCTGACCAGGGGCGAGCTGGTCGCGGAGTCGGACGCGGCCCGCAGGTACGGCATGGTGCCCGGCGCGTACTACCAGGTGGACGGCGGACCCAAGCTGCGCCTGGCGGCCTCGGCGCCGCTCGGGCTCACCGGCGTGGACGGCCTGGTCGGCGTGGACCTCGGCCGCTCGCTGGGCTTCGCGCCCGGCGTGGCGGTGCTGCTGCACGGCAAGCCCGGCAGGATCAGCGCGGCCGGGGTGCGCAAGCTGCTCGGCAAGGGCGTCCAGGTCGCCCTGCTGGACGCCGCCGCCCGCGTGCGGAAGCAGCGGCCGACGGCGGCCGCCCAGCAGACCCCGCAGAACGTCAGCGTCGGCCGTCCCGGCAGCTACCTGGAGCTCTACCGGCTCGCCGCGACCCGCTGCCCCGGCCTGTCATGGACGGTGCTGGCCGCGATCGGGCAGGTCGAGAGCGGGCACGGCCGCAACAACGGCCCGTCGAGCGCGGGCGCGCTCGGGCCGATGCAGTTCATGCCCGCGACGTGGAAGCACTACGGCGTGGACGGCGACGGCGACGGCAAGGCCGACATCTGGAGCCCGTACGACGCCGTGCCGAGCGCGGCCGGCTACCTGTGCGCCAACGGCGCGGGCAAGGGCGGCGAGAAGCTGCGCAAGGCGATCTGGTTCTACAACCACTCGTGGGACTACGTGAACAAGGTCATGGGGATCGCCGAGGCGTACGCCAGGACCTATGCCTAGGACCGGTGCCGGCGGGGCGCCGGGCAGCAGGTGAGCGGGCAGGGCACCGGCTCGGGCTCGGCCATCAGCTCGCGCACCATCCCCACGAAGCGCGGGTGCGTGCCCACGGTGGCCGCCCGCTCCAGCGGCAGGCCGCGCTCGGTGGCGACGTCCCTGGCCTCGGTGTCGAGGTCGTAGACGACCTCCATGTGGTCGGAGACGAACCCGATCGGCACCAGCACGACCGCCGGAGCGTCCGTCTTGTGCAGGAAGTCGCAGACGTCCGGCTCCAGCCACGGCACCTGCGGCGGGCCGCTGCGCGACTGCCACACGAGGTCCCACGGCTGGTCGCGGCCGAGCGCCTGGTTGACCAGCTCGGCGCTGCGGCGGATCTGGGCCTCGTACAGGCCGCCGTTCGGACCGGCGGTCTCGGCCATGGAGACCGGGATGCTGTGGGCGGTGAACACCAGGCGGGCGTCGTCGCGGCCGAGCCGCTCCAGCGCCTCGCGGGTGTGGTCGGCCATGGCGGCCACGAAGCCGGGGTGGTCGCCGAAGTGCCGCATCTTGATCAGCTCGGGGCCGCCCTCGATCGAGATGCGGCTGATGTCCTCGTAGTACTGGCGGCAGCTGGAGTAGCCGGCGAAGGCGGAGGTGGCGAGGACGGCCGCCTTGCGCACGCCGTCGTCCTTCATCTGCCGGACGGTGTCCTCGCCGAACGGGTGCCAGTTGCGGTTGCCCCAGTAGACGGGCACGTCGAGGACCGGGCGCAGCGCCTCCAGGAGCTCGCGGTTCTGCCGGTTGATCGGGCTGACCCCGCCGAAGCCCTGGTAGTGCTCGGCGACCTCCAGCAGCCGTTCGCGCGGCACGCCGCGCCCTCGGACCACGTTCTCCAGGAACGGCATCACGTCGTCGGGGCCCTCCGGGCCGCCGAACGACAGGAGCAGCAGAGCGTCGTAATCAGCCACGTGAACCAGCCTATTCGCGAGCGCCGGTGGTCCTCTCGCGAGGTAGGTTCGGTCGAGTGAGCGCATTTACTGACATACGCGACTATGTGGCCATCCCCCGGGTTCTCTCGGTCCAGCTCTCGCCCGACGGCTCCCGGCTCGTCTCCACCGTCCAGTCACTCAACCCCGACGGGAAGTCGTACGGCACCGCGCTCTGGGAGATCCCCCTGGACGGCCGGGGCGAGCCCTTCCGCCTGACCCGCTCGGCCAAGGGCGAGTCGGCCGCCGTGTTCACCGACGCCGGCGACGTCCTGTTCACCTCCGCCCGCCCCGACCCCACCGTGAAGGACGCCGGTGAGGAGGTCCCGGCGCTGTGGCTGCTGCCGCGCGCGGGCGGCGAGGCCCGCCAGGTCGCCACCAGGCCGGGCGGGATCGGCGGGGTGCGCACCGCCGGCGACGTGGTCGTCTTCGTCTCCGACGTGCTGGACGGCGAGGAGGCCGGCGACGAGGAGCGGCGCAGGGCCCGCAAGGACGCGGGGATCAGCGCGATCCTGCACGAGAGCGCGGCGGTCCGCTACTGGGACCACGACCTCGGCCCCGGCCGCCCCCGGCTGTTCGCCGCCAGGCTCGGCGCCGACCGGCTGGAGGACGTGCGCGAGCTCACCCCCGACGCGGGGAACGCGCTGCGCAACGCCGCCTTCGAGCTGACGCCCGACGGCACGCGCGTGGTCACCACCTGGCGGGTGGAGCTGCCGCGCGGCGAGGTCCGTACGGACCTGGTGGTCATCGACGTGGCCACCGGCGAGCGGCGCACGCTGCTCACCGAGGAGGGCCAGGACTTCGAGGGCCCGCTCGCGATCTCCCCTGACGGCGCCCGCGTCGCCTGCTCGCGCGGCCGGTTCACCTCCATGGACGTCTCGGCCAGGAGCGAGCTGTGGATCGCCGACCTCGCCACCGGCGAGGGCCGGGCGTACGCGCCCGACCTGTTCCCCTCCGGCGTCGCCTGGGGGCCCGACTCCGCCTCCGTCTACGTCGTGGCCGACCACCAGGGCCGCCGCCCGGTCTTCCACGTGCCGCTCGACGGCGAGGTCCGCAGGGTCACCGGTGACGACGCCGCGTACGCGCAGCCGGACGTCACCGCCGACGGCCGTTTCCTGTACGTCCTGCGCAGCGCCGTCAACCTGGCCCCCGGCCCGGCCAGGATCGAGCTCGCCACCGGCGAGATCACCGACCTGCCCTCGCCCGCGCCCCGCCCCGAGGTGCGCGGCACGCTCACCGAGATCACCGCCACCGCCGACGACGGCGAGACCATCCGCGGCTGGCTCGTGCTGCCCGAGGGCGCCTCCGCCGACGACCCCGCGCCGTTCCTGCTGTGGATCCACGGCGGCCCGCTGGGGTCCTGGAACGACTGGCAGTGGCGCTGGCAGTCCTGGATCATGGCCGAGCACGGTTACGCCGTGTTGCTCCCCGACCCGTGCATGTCCACGGGTTACGGTCAGCACATGATCGATCGAGGCTGGGGCAACTGGGGCCCGCGCACCCAGGCCGACCTCGACGCGATCGTGGACGTCGCCCTGGCCAGGGACGACATCGACAGCGAGCGCATCGCCGCCATGGGCGGCTCGTTCGGCGGCTACATGGCCAACTGGCTGGCCGGGCACACCGACCGCTACCGCGCCATCGTCACCCACGCCTCGCTGTGGAACCTCGACCAGTTCGCCGGCACCACCGACGCCGCCCACTACTGGCAGCGCGAGTTCGGCGCGCCCGGCTCCGAGCGCTACGACCTGCTGTCGCCGCACCTCTCGCTCGACAAGATCACCACCCCGATGCTCGTCATCCACGGCGACAAGGACTACCGGGTGCCGATCGGCGAGGGGCTGCGCCTGTGGTGGGACCTGCGCCGCAGCGAGGTCGACGCCAAGTTCCTGTACTTCCCCGACGAGAACCACTGGATTCTCAAGCCGGGCAACACCGTCGCCTGGTACGAGACCGTCCTCGCCTTCCTCGCCCAGCACGTGCTCGGCGAGGAGTGGAAGCGCCCGGAGTCGGTGGCCTGATGACCGACTTCCTGACGCTCGCCGAGGACATCGCCCGCGAGGCCGGCGACATGCTGCTGGCCAAGCGGCCCACGATGTCCGCGGAGATCGAGACCAAGTCCAGCCCCACCGACGTGGTCACCGCCCTGGACAAGGCGTCGGAGCTGCTCATCCGCGAGCGCATCGAGGCCGCCCGCCCGGGTGACCGCATCCTCGGCGAGGAGGGCGGAGAGGCGCCGGGCGAGTCGGACGTGCGCTGGATCGTCGACCCGATCGACGGCACCGTCAACTTCCTGTACGGCCTGCCCGACTGGGCGGTGTCGATCGCCGTCGAGGTCGGCGGCCGGGTGGTGGCCGGCGTGGTCAACGTGCCGACGCGCGGAGAGGTCTTCACGGCCGCGCTGGGCGAGGGCGCCTGGCTCGGCGGCGCGCGGCTGCGCTGCAACACCGGGGTGCCGCTGCCGCAGGCGCTGGTCGCGACCGGGTTCGGCTACTCCCAGGCCGGCCGGGCCGTGCAGGGCGAGGTGGTGGCGAAGGTGCTGCCGCGGGTGCGCGACATCAGGCGGGGCGGCTCGTGCGCCATCGACCTGTGCTCGCTCGCCGCGGGCCGGGTGGACGCCTACTACGAGCGGGGCATCAACCCCTGGGACTACGGCGCCGCCGGTCTGGTGGCGACCGAGTCGGGCGCGCGGCTCGCCGGGCTCAACGGCCGGCCGGTGAGCCCGGACTTCGCGATCTGCGCGGCTCCCGGGCTGTTCGAGGAGCTGCACGACCTGCTCGCGCCGCTGGACCCCGAGCGCGGCGCCTGACCTGCGGAAACAGCTGAACGCGCGGACGGCCGGAGCCGAAGCTCCGGCCGTCCGTCTACGGTCTGTCAGCCGGGCAGGGCGATGCCGTGGTCGTCCGCCAGCCGGCGGAGGTCCTCGATCTCGGCGGTGAGCGTGTCGGCGAGGTATTCGTCGCCGGCGCTGCGGGCCTCCCGGAGGCCCCTGTAAGCCTGGTCGAGGCGGTGTTCGATCGTGGTGGTGAACTCGCCCATCTCACCTACTCTCTAGGGGTTCGTGCCGCGTAGGGCGATGTACGCCCATTGCAGGTCGATGTCCTGGCAAAGGGTGTCCCGCAGGCATACCCCGCGGCGTCCCCCTCCGAAACATGAATTTCTCGGCGGTCCGCCTCACCTGTGGGTGGCCAACGCCTGAACATGCCTTACCGTGCGCTTATCGCCCCTGAGGGGACAATGAGGGGCCGGAGACGGAGAGAGGTGTTCCAGCGTGCGAGTGCTGGTGGTGGAGGACGAGCGGGTGCTCGCCGACGCGATCGCGACGGGCCTGCGCCGCGAGGCCATGGCCGTCGACGTCGCCTACGACGGCGGCGGCGCCCTCGAACGGACCTCCTACATCGACTACGACGTGATCGTCCTGGACCGGGACCTCCCGGTGGTGCACGGCGACGAGGTGTGCCGCCGGCTCGTGGAGCAGCGCTCCGCCTCGCGCATCCTCATGCTGACCGCCTCGGGCGACGTCGACGACAAGGTGGAGGGGCTCGGCCTCGGCGCCGACGACTACCTCGCCAAGCCGTTCGTCTTCATCGAGCTGGTCGCGCGGGTGCGCGCGCTCGGCCGCCGCTCCGCGCCCGCCCTGCCGCCCGTGCTGGAGCGGTCCGGGATCCGGCTCGACCCGGGCAAGCGCCTGGTGGAGCGCGACGGCAGGGAGGTCGTGCTGACCAAGAAGGAGTTCGCGGTCCTTGAGGAGCTGATGCGCGCCGAGGGCGCCGTCGTCAGCCAGGAGGACCTGCTGGACAAGGCATGGGACGAGAACATCGATCCCTTCACCAACGTGGTCCGGGTGACCATGATGACGCTGCGGAAGAAGCTGGGCGAGCCTCAGGTGATCGAGACTGTGCCCGGGGTTGGGTACAAACTGTGACTGAAGGGCCGAAGCACCAGGCGGAGCCGACGCATCCCATGATCAGCCCGCACTCGGCACACAAGGCGACGCGGGTCCAGGAGGCCCCGCCGCCGCCGAGCGGCCCGCCGGCCTGGGACGGCCCGCCCCCTCCTGAATACCCTCCCGTCCAGCGCACGACGATGGAGTGGATGCGGGCGCTCCCCGGCAAGGTGAGCATCCGCTGGCGGCTGACGCTCACCTACGGCGCGCTCGTCTTCGTGGCCTCGGCGGTGCTGCTGTTCTCGGTCTACTCGATCGTCGCGCGCGCCATCGACACGAACTGGCCCGCGCTGAGCTGGTGGAACGCCCGCGACGAGCTGATCTGGCGCCAGTCCAGGCAGGACGCGGTCGCGGCGGCACAGGACGCCCTGCTGCGCAGCAGCGTGATGGCGCTGGTCGGGGTGGGCATCCTGTCGCTCATCATCGGCTACTTCGTGGCCGACCGGGCGCTGCGGCCGGTGGCCAGGATGACGGCCACCGCCCGCCGGCTCTCCGAGAGCACGCTGGCCCACCAGCGCATCGCCCTGGAGGGCCCCAACGACGAGCTGAAGGAGCTGGCCGACACCTTCGACGCCATGCTCGCCCGGCTCAATGTGGCCTTCGACACCCAGCGCAGATTCGTGGCGAACGCCTCTCACGAATTGCGCACTCCTCTCACCATCAACCGGACGGTCCTGGAGATCGCCCTGTCGGATCCCGAGGCTTCGGAAGACCTCAAAGCGCTCGGGCGCACGCTTCTGGAAGTGAACGCGCGTAACGAGAAGCTCATCGAGGGACTGCTGTTGCTGGCGCGCAGCGAACGCGAACTCGCGGTGCGCAAACCGCTCGACGTACGGGACATCGCCGAGACCGCCGTGGAACAGCTCACGCCCTTCGCCGAGGAACACGGCGTAACCGTGAGCACCGAACTGGTCAGCGCGCCTACCGTCGGCGATCCCGTGCTCCTGGAGCGTTGCGTGAGCAACCTGGTGGAGAACGCGGTGAAGTACAACATTCCCCAAAACGGAAAAGTATGGGTCCGGGCGGGAATGGTGGACGACGCCGTCGTTGTTCAGGTGGCCAACACGGGACAACACGTCCCGGCGTACGAGGTGAACAGCCTGTTCGAGCCGTTCAGGAGGCTCCACGCCGACCGCGTGGACTCGGCCAAGGGAGCGGGTCTCGGGCTGTCCATCGTCCGTGCGGTGATGCAGGCTCACGGCGGAAATGTGGCCGCCGTGCCGCGAGACGGCGGAGGGCTCGTGGTGACCATTCGACTGCCGAAGGGCTGACGTGTGATGCTCCGGGACGTTCGTCCGCGTGTTGATGCACGGGGGGCGTCTCGTTCGCGCCGCACATGTGGTTGGATGTGCCGTCGAACACGGTGGAGCATGACGCCAAGGCTGTGGGTTTCGCCATATTTGGCTAACCATTGCCGTCGGCAGCACGCCCTGGCGTGTCGGGAGGTTCGTGGTCCGTTCCCCCGGGGTACCGATGGGAAATCTCCCCGGCGGAACGGGCACAAGACGGGCCTCCCGGACGTTAGAAGACGCGCGACCGAGCGCGCCGACATATTGATGAGGGGGATGGAGTAAGCACAATGGCTACCGACTACGACAGCCCGCGCAAGACAGACGACGACCTGGGGGAGGACAGCCTCCAAGAGCTCCAGGCGCGGCGCACCGACAAGTCGTCCGGCAGCATCGACATCGACGAGACCGACCTCGCCGAGTCGCTGGAGCTGCCCGGCGCCGACCTGTCGAACGAAGAACTCTCCCTGCGGGTCATCCCTCGCCAGGCCGACGAGTTCACCTGCTCGCGGTGCTTCCTGGTGCATCACCGCAGCCAGCTGGCCTCGGAGAAGAACGGTCAGCAGGTCTGCCGGGAGTGCGCCGCCTGATCGCCGTGCCTCAGGGTACGAGAGCGGGACATCGAGCCGACGAACCCTGAAGGTCACGACCATGAGGACGGAGGCATCGCGTGGCCGTACCAGAGAAAGACCGTCGAGCAGGAGACGAGATCGCCGACCCCGAGAAGGAGGTCGGCGAGCTCGTGGGCCAGCTCACCGAGCCCGGTGAGCTGGAGCCGGCCGAGCGGCGCAGGCTGCTCGGCCGACTCGCCAAGGCGTTGTCCGCGGGCGCCAAGAAGGCCAAGGAGTCCGGCGCGGGGCGCGGGCGCTGGCTGGCCGACGTGTTCCTCAACGTCGCGCCGCGCATCCCCATCCGCGACCTGCACACCCTCTCCGAGCACCACCACGGCCTGACCGGCGAGCAACTGGCCGACGACCTGATCCGCACCGCCCAGAAGGCCACGATGACGGTCGGCGCCATCGGCGGAGCGCTCGCCGCGGCCCAGTTCGCCGCACCGCCCCTCCTTCTGTCCGCGCCCGCGCAGCTCGTCGCCGAGACGATCGTCGTGGCCGCCATCGAGGTCAAACTGCTGGCCGAGCTGCACGAGGTCTACGGCGTGCGGGTGCACGGCACCGGCGCCCAGCGCGCGATCGCCTTCACGGCCGCCTGGGCCAAACAACGCGGGATCGACCCCCTCGCCCCCGCGTCCGTGTCGCTCGCCCTCGGCGCCGCCACCAAGACCGCCCTGCGCAACCGCCTCATGCGGACGCTGGGCCGGCACCTCACGACGTTCGGCCCGTTCCTCACCGGGGCCGTCGCGGGCGGCGCGCTCAACCGGATCGCGACGAAGAAGCTGGGCGAGGCCATCCGCGAGGACCTGCGCGGCAAGCTGCCGAGCGGCCCGAGCCGGGGCGAGCTGCCCACCTGACCCCCTTCCATCCCCCTTTCAGGCCCTCCTCAGGCCCTCGAACGTCATCCTCACCAGCGCGTCGGCCACGTCCGCGGCCGGCGCGTCGCGCTCGGGGCGGTGCCACTCGGCGATCGAGCCCACCGCCCCGAACAGCAGCCGCGTCACCAGCGCCGGGTCCAGGCCGGGGCGGATGGCGCCCTCCGCCGCCGCCTCCTCCACCAGGCGGCCGGCGAACGCCTCCAGCTCCGCGCGCCGCGCCAGCGCCGCCCGCTCGGTGGCGCTGTTGCCGCGCACCCGCAGCAGCAGCGTCACGTACGGCAGCCGCTCGGTCAGCACGCGCACGCTCTGCCTGACCACCCACTCCAGCCGGTCGACGGCCGGGCCACGGGTCGCGCGCTCGTCGGCGGCCAGCTCGGACAGCCCGTCGAGGGCCCGGTCGAGCGCCCGCGCGAGAAGCTGCTCCTTGCCGGGGACGTGGTGATAGATCGCCGACTTGGTGACGCCGAGCGCCCGCGCGAGGTCCTCCATGCTGGTGCCGTCGTAGCCGCGCTCGTTGAAGACGGCCACGGCGGCCGACAGGACGGACTCGGGGTCGTGCCCGCGCCGGCGGGGCCGGGCGGACCTGTCTGAAGAAGGGGAGACGTCCAAGGCCACGGAGGGGTCTTCCTTGTTTAACTGACCGAATGTTCGGTAAACACTTCACCGTCCGGCGGATTTCTGTCAAGAGGGTGAGCAAACATGTACGAACAGCACCGTGACACCCTGGAGCAGGCGCGGGCCGCCATCGCCGGGCGCGGCCACTGGAGCGCCTACCCCGAGTCGCCGAGCCCCCGCGTCCATGGCGAGGGGGCGGCCGAGCGGGGCAGGGCGGCGTTCGAGTCCTACCTGGGCAAGCCGTTCCCGCTGGAGCAGGCGGGCGGCACCGGGTCGTGGATCGGCGCGGAGCGCTCGCCGTACGGGATCGACCTCGGGGTCACCTACCCCGAGCCCATCGCCGAGGAGCTGATCGCGGCGGCCTCGGCCGCCCTGCCCGCCTGGCGCGACGCCGGACCGGAGGCCCGCGCCCTCGTCTGCGCCGAGATCATCCAGCGGCTCCACCGGCGCAGCTTCGAGATCGCGCACGCGGTGCAGCACACCAGCGGGCAGCCGTTCGTCATGGCGTTCCAGGCCGGCGGGCCGCACGCGCAGGACCGCGCGCTGGAGGCGGTCGCCTACGGGCTGGAGGCCATGACCTCCTCGGCGGCGAGCGCCCGCTGGGAGAAACCGGCCAAGGGCGAGCCGCTGGTCATGACCAAGCGCTTCACCGTCGTGCCCCGGGGCGTGGCCGTGGTGATCGGCTGCAACACCTTCCCCACCTGGAACGCCTACCCGGCGCTGTTCGCCTCGCTCGTCACCGGCAACCCGGTGATCGTCAAGCCGCATCCCCGGGCGATCCTGCCGCTCGCGATCACCGTGCTGGTGGCGCGCGAGGTGCTGGCCGAGGCCGGGTTCGACCCCGCGCTGGTGTCGCTGGCCGCCGAGGAGGGGCAGGGGCTGGCCACCACCCTCGCCACCCACCCCCGCGTGCGGATCGTGGACTTCACCGGCTCCACCGAGTTCGGAGACTGGCTGGAGCGCAACGCCCGCCAGGCGCTCGTGCACACCGAGAAGGCCGGGGTCAACGCCGTCGTCGTGGACTCGACCGACTCGTGGCGCGGGATGCTCGCCAACCTCGCGTTCTCGCTGTCGCTCTACAGCGGGCAGATGTGCACCGCGCCGCAGAACCTCTTCGTCCCGGCCGCCGGCGTCGAGACCGACGAGGGGCACAAGAGCTTCGAGGAGGTCGCGGAAGGGCTGGCCGCCGCCGTCGGCCGGCTGCTGGGCGACGACGCGCGGGCGGTCGAGCTGACCGGCGCGATCGTCAACCCCGACGTGCTCGCCCGCGTCGAGGGGGCGGCCGAGCTGGGCGAGGTGGTGCTGGAGCCGCGGGCGATCCGGCATCCGACGTTCCCCGACGCGGTGGTGCGCACGCCCGCGATCGTCCGGGTGCACGCCTCGGCCGACGACGTCTACGGGCGCGAGCACTTCGGGCCCGTGTCGTTCCTCATCCCCACCGGCTCCACGGGGGAGAGCCTCGACCTGCTGCGGCGCACGGTGAAGGCCCGGGGCGCGCTCACCGCCTCCGTCTACTCCACCTCGCCGCGCGTGCTCGACGACGCCGAGCGGGCCGCGCTGGACGCGGGGGTCAACCTGTCGTGCAACCTGACGGACGGCGTGTACGTCAACCAGTCGGCCGCCTTCAGCGACTACCACGGCACCGGCGCCAACCCGGCCGCCACCGCCTCGCTCACCGACCCCGGCTACGTCGCGAGCCGCTTCCACGTCGTCCAGTCCCGCCACCCCGTACGCGAGGTCTGAGACGGGCTCCGGTCATGGGCGACGACGCGCAGGTCATCGTGGTCGGGGCCGGGCCCGTGGGGCTGACGGCGGCGCTGCTGCTGGCCCGGTGGGGCATCGGCGCACTGGTGCTGGACCGGCGGCCGGGGCGGGAGGCGGCCGGGTCGCGCTCGATCTGCCAGCAGCGCGACGTGCTCGACATCTGGGCCGCCGCCGGTGCGGGGCGGATCGCCGAGGAGGGCGTGACCTGGACGACGGCCCGCACCTACTACCGCGACCGCGAGCTGCTGTCGTGCTCGTTCGACCGGGACGGGCCGCTGCCGCCGTTCGTGAACCTCTCGCAGGCCCGCACCGAGCAGATCCTGGACGAGGCCGCCGCCGCGCAGCCGCTCGTCGAGGTGCGCTGGAACCACGAGGTCACCGGGTTGACGCAGGACTCCTGCGGCGTCACCGTGCACTGCGGGCAGCGGCGGCTGCGGGCGCCGTACGCGCTGCTGTGCGCCGGGGGGCGGGCCGAGCCGCTGCGGCGGGCGCTCGGCGTGCGCTTCCGCGGCGAGACGTTCGGCGACCAGTTCCTGATCTGCGACGTCAGGACCGACCTGCCGGGCTGGGAGGACGAGCGGCGCTTCTACTTCGACCCCGTCTGGAACCCCGGCCGGCAGGTGCTCATCCATCCGTGCCCCGGCGGGACGTTCAGGATCGACTGGCAGATCGCGCCCGACCACGTCCCGACGCGGGAGGACATCGCGCGGAAGATCCGGTGGATCGTCGGCGAGCGGCCGTACGAGCTGCTGTGGCACAGCACCTACCGCTTCCACCACCGGCTGGCCGACCGCATGCGCGCCGGGCGGGTGCTGCTGGCGGGCGACTGCGCGCATCTGCTGGCCCCGTTCGGGGCGCGCGGCCTCAACTCCGGCGTCCCGGACGCCGAGAACGCGGCCTGGAAGCTGGCGTTCGCGCTCAACGGGTGGGCCGGGCCGGAGCTGCTGGAGTCGTACCACGCCGAGCGGCGCGCGGCGGCGCGCGAGAACCTGGAGGTGACCGGCGCCACCATGCGCTTCCTCGCGCCGAGGAGCGTCGAGGAGCGGGTGCGCAGGCGGGCGGTGCTGGAGGGCGGGCCGGTGGACCAGGTGGACTCCGGCCGCTTCGCCGAGCCCTTCTGGTACGTCGACTCGCCCCTCACCACCCCGGAGCCGTCCCGCCCGTTCGCGGGCCGTCCGCCGAGGGGCATGGCCTGCCCGCCGGCGCCGGGCGTGATCCTGCCGGACGCGGTTCTGCCGGGCGGGCGATTGCGTGAGAGCTGCCGGGATGGTTTCCTCGTACTGCTGGGTGAAATGTGTGATTCGAGTTTGTTTGCGCAGGTCTTGGGCAAGGTCACTACGGCGCCGCTCGCCGTACGCGGGCTCGCGGAGATGGACGGAACCGGCTCGCTCGCTGAGAGGCTCGGCGCAGGGCCGGATGAGGCATGGCTCATCAGGCCGGATGCGCACATCGCCGCCATCATCCCTCATGCGGGTCCGGAGTCGGTGGCGGTCGCCGTGAGCCGCGCTCTCGGCGGTTCTACCGAAACTTGACCCCACAAGAGGAGGGACTGCGTGACTGGCCGGAGTTCGTTTCTGATCGTCGCCAACCGGTTGCCGGTGGACAGGACGATCGATCCCGACGGAACGGCCTCGTGGCGCAGGAGCCCCGGCGGGCTCGTCACCGCGATCGCGCCGGTGATGCAGCGCCGTCACGGAGCCTGGGCCGGGTGGCACGGGGCACCGGACGAGAAACTGGAGCCGTTCGAGCAGGACGGCATGAACCTGATCCCCGTGGCCCTGTCGGCGGAGGAGGTGGAGCTCTACTACGAGGGCTTCTCCAACGCCACCCTGTGGCCGCTCTACCACGACGCCGTCGCGCCGCCGGTGTACCACCGCTCGATGTGGGACGCCTACCGGGCGGTCAACGAGCGGTTCGCGGTCGCCGCCGCCGAGATCGCCGAGGAGGGCGCGGTCGTCTGGGTGCAGGACTACCAGCTCCAGCTCGTGCCCTCCATGCTGCGCAAGCTCCGGCCCGACCTGCGGATCGGGTTCTTCCTGCACATCCCGTTCCCGCCGGTCGAGCTGTTCTGGCGGCTGCCGTGGCGCAAGGACCTCGTGGAGGGGCTGCTCGGCGCCGACCTGGTCGGCTTCCAGCTCCCCGGCGGGGCCTCCAACTTCCGGCGGCTGTGCCGCAGGCTGCTCGGGCTGCCGTACAAGGGGAACGAGATCTTCCTCGACGACCGCGTCGTGCGCACCCAGGCGTTCCCGATCTCGGTGGACTTCGGGCAGCTCGACTCGCTGGTGCGCGAGCCGCACATCGTGGCGCGGGCCAAGGAGATCAGGTCCGAGCTGGGCGAGCCCGAGCACGTGCTGCTCGGCGTGGACCGGCTCGACTACACCAAGGGCATCGGCCAGCGCCTGGAGGGCTTCGGCGAGCTGCTGAAGGACGGGCGGCTGCGCACCGGCGAGGCGGTGTTCGTGCAGATCGCCACCCCGAGCCGCGAACGGGTGGACGAATACCGCCGGCTGCGCGACGACATCGAGCTGCAGGTCGGGCGGATCAACGGCGAGCACGCCACGCTCGGCTACCAGCCGGTGTGGTATTTCCACCAGTCGTACAACCAGGAGGAGCTCGCCGCGCTCTACCTGGCCGCCGACGTCATGGTGGTCACCCCGCTGCGCGACGGCATGAACCTGGTGGCCAAGGAGTACATCTCCTGCCACCACGACCTCAACGGGGCGCTCGTGCTGAGCGAGTTCGCCGGGGCCGCCGACGAGCTGCGCCAGGCCTATCTGGTCAATCCGTACGACGTGGAGGACGTCAAGCGTCAGATGCTGGCCGCGATGCGGGCCACGCCGCACGAGCTGGCCCGGCGGATGCGTACGATGCGCCGCCGGGTCGCCACCTACGACGTGGACCGCTGGGCGAGTGAGTTCCTCACTGCCCTGGAGTCACCTGCCTCAGAGCCCGCCACGCGTCATAGCGCTTCCTGGCGGTCCGGTTGACCACGATCTGCGCCACGGACATGCCGACGCCCATGAGGACCGCGTAGCCGATCGCCTCGGCCAGAGTGACCTCCGGCGCATCGGTGTCGACGGGCGGCTCCTTGCCGGTCGCCTTCACCCACACGAAGGTGAGCAGCTTGCGGGCCGCCCAACCCGTGGCGAGCCCCACCAGGCCGCCGATGATCCGCCAGGCAACGTCCGGCTTGTCATCCGCCATGCCGATCTCCTTCCCCATATGTAACGAACACTAGTCTGTACCGCTCGCGGTGGCCGCGAAGCCGTACCATAAGGTGGCATGACTGAACAGCGGCTACGCCATGCCTCCATGCCCGAGAAACCCTCTCTCGACGGCCTGGAGCAGGTATGGGTAGCCCGCTGGGAGGCCGACGGCACCTACCGCTTCGACCGGTCCAAGCCGCGCGAGCAGGTCTACTCCATCGACACGCCGCCGCCGACCGTGTCCGGCTCCCTGCACGTCGGTCACGTCTTCTCCTTCACCCACACCGACATCATGGCCCGCTACCAGCGGATGACCGGCAAAGAGGTCTTCTACCCGATCGGCTGGGACGACAACGGCCTGCCCACGGAGCGGCGGGTCCAGCACGTCTACGGCGTGCGCTGCGACCCTTCGCTGCCCTACGACCCGGAGTTCGTTCCACCGGAGAAGCCGGGCAAACGTGAGATCCCGATCTCCCGGCGCAACTTCGTGGAGCTGTGCCACGAGCTGACCGCCGTCGACGAGCGGGCGTTCGAGGAGGTGTGGCGGCGGGTCGGCCTGTCGGTCGACTGGTCGCTGCTCTACACGACGATCAGCGACGAGGCGCGGGCGGTCTCGCAGCGGGCGTTCCTGCGCAACCTGCGGCGCGGTGAGGCCTACCTCGCCGAGGCGCCGACGCTCTGGGACGTCACCTTCCGCACCGCCGTGGCCCAGGCCGAGCTGGAGGACCGCGAGCACCCCGGCGCGTTCCACCGCGTCTCCTTCTACGGCGAGCAGGGGCCGGTCTGGATCGAGACGACCAGGCCGGAGCTGATCCCGGCGTGCGTGGCGCTGGTCGCCCACCCCGACGACGAGCGCTACCGCGCGCTGGTCGGCACCACCGTGCTGACGCCGCTGTTCGGGGTCGAGGTGCCGGTGCTCGCCCACCACCTGGCCGAGCCGGACAAGGGCTCGGGCATCGCGATGATCTGCACCTTCGGCGACATCACCGACGTCACCTGGTGGCGGGAGCTGCGCCTGCCCACCCGGCCGATCATCGGCTGGGACGGGCGGCTGCTGCCCGAGCCGCCCGAGGGCGTGGACGCGGAGCCGTACAAAGAGCTGGCCGGCAAGACCGTGCACAGCGCCCGCGAGCGCATCGTGGAGCTGCTGCGCGCCTCCGGCGACCTCGACGGCGAGCCCCGGCCGGTCAGCCGCACGGTGAAGTTCTACGAGCGCGGCGACAAGCCGCTGGAGATCGTCACCACCCGCCAGTGGTACATCCGCAACGGCGGCCGTGACGAGGAGCTGCGTGAGCGGCTGCTGCGGCGCGGCGGCGAGCTGCGCTGGCACCCGCCGCACATGAAGGTGCGCTACGACAACTGGGTCGAAGGGCTCACCGGCGACTGGCTGATCTCCCGCCAGCGCTTCTTCGGCGTGCCCTTCCCGGTCTGGTACCCACTCGACGAGGCCGGGCAGCCGGTCCACGACGCGCCCATCCTGCCCGCCGAGGACACCCTGCCGGTCGACCCGTCCAGCGACGTGCCGCCCGGTTACAGCGAGGAGCAGCGCGGCGTGCCCGGCGGGTTCATGGCCGACCCCGACGTCATGGACACCTGGGCGACCTCGTCGCTGACGCCGCAGATCGCCGGGCGCTGGGAGCGCGACGACGACCTGTTCCGGCGGGTCTACCCGGCCGACCTGCGGCCCCAGTCGCACGAGATCATCCGCACCTGGCTGTTCTCGACGGTGGCCCGCTCCCACCTGGAGTCCGACCGGCTGCCGTGGAGCGACGTCGCGATCTCGGGGTGGATCCTCGACCCCGACCGCAAGAAGATGTCGAAGTCCAAGGGCAACGTGGTCACCCCGCTCGACCTGCTGGAGCAGCACGGCTCCGACGCGGTGCGCTACTGGGCGGCCGGCGGGCGCTACGGCGTCGACTTCGCCTTCGAGCCGGGGCAGCTCAAGATCGGCCGGCGGCTCGCCATCAAGATCCTCAACGCCTCCCGGTTCGTGCTCGGCCTGGCCGGCGACGGCGGCGGCGAAGCGAGCGAGCCGCTCGACCGGTCCATGCTGGCGGCGCTGGCGGGCGTGGTGCGCGAGGCCACCGAGGCGTTCGACGCCTACGAGCACAGCCGGGCGCTGGAAACCGTGGAGCGCTTCTTCTGGGCGTTCTGCGACGACTACCTGGAGCTGGTCAAGGCCCGCGCGTACGAGGAGGGCGGGCCGGGCGCGGCCTCGGCGCACGCGGCGCTGCGGCAGGCGCTCGACGTGCTGCTGCGGCTGTTCGCGCCGTTCCTGCCGTTCGTGACCGAGGAGGTCTGGTCGTGGTGGCGGGAGGGCTCGGTGCACCGCGCGCCGTGGCCCGTCCCCGAGCCCGGCGACGGCAACCCGGCGGTGCTGGCCGTGGCCTCCGAGGTGCTCGGGCGGGTGCGCAAGGCCAAGTCCGAGGCCAAGCTGTCGATGCGGGCCGAGGTGGCGCGGCTCACCGTGACCGGGCCCGAGGCGGAGCTGGTGCGGCAGGCGCAGGACGACCTGTGCGCGGCAGGCAACGTCGAGGAGTTCGTGCTCGGCTCCGGTGAGGAGCTCGCCGTCGAGGTCCACCTGGGCTGACTTCCGCTCGTGGCAGGGGGCTTCCGCCTCCTGCCACGACCGGTCAGTAGTCGCACACCCCCGTGGGGAAGATCTGCTCCAGCCGCGCCCGCTCCTGCGGCGTGGGCCGCCACGAGCCGTACACCCCGCGGGCGATCGCCCGGCCGACCGGCTGGAGGCGGCACTTGTAGACGCCGCCCGCGAGCGGGCCGCCCGCCACCGTGCGGGAGGTCCCGTAGAGCGGGAAGAGCCGGGTGCACGCGCCCGGCGGGCGGCGGTCCAGCACGCCGTCCCACACGTGCGGGCCGGCCGCGAGCTGGGTGCCGTCGGTGGCGAAGCAGCGGTCCACGGCGAGCGGCGGCCGGTTGCCCGCGACGCCGCGCCCCGGCCGCGCCCGGAGGTTGGCCATCCACTCGTCCATCACCCGCAGCGCCTCGGGCGTCTGGTCGAACTTGGGGCCGTCGGGGCGCGCGTCGGTGAACCAGATGACCTGGTTGCCTGCGCTGCCGTCGTGGTCGAGCATGCGCCGGCGCGAGGCGAACGACTGGTGCGCGTTGTGCATGTCGAGCTGGTCCTCCAGGTACGGCCGCCAGTCGATGACCGGGATGTCGATGTCGCCGCGGAAGACCAGGCCGCTGCGCTCGACGTTCCTGATCGCGACCGGGTCGCCGGTGCGCCGGGGGGCCGGGTCGCCGAGGTTCATGTTGCGGGCGCTCCACGGGTCGAGGTCGCCGGGGCAGGCGGTCCGTACGAACGGGCAGCCCTCCTGCACCATGTCGTCCGCCTCCTTCCACGAGCCGGCCTTGGCGTTGACGTCCAGGAACTCCGCCGGGGTGACGACGCCGTCCACCAGCGCCTTCAGCCCGTACTGGACGCCGACGTTGTCCCAGGTGGAGCGGGCGTGGCCGCGCTCGTCCACGCCGTAGACCTCGCGCAGGTCGTCCCAGTGCGTCCACCTGACGGTGTCCTTGACGCCCGGCGGGTCCATCAGCGCCCATTCCGGGTCGTTGTTGGACGTCCACAGCGGGTTCATGGTGAGCGGGGTGAGGCCGCGCCAGCCGTTGACGCACTCGTCCGAGCCCGGCCTGCCGGTGTACGGGTTGGCCACCGTGTCACTGGCGTTCATGCCGATGAGCGCCGTGCGGTCGTCCCAGCGGGCCCAGCGCGGGTTGTGGTCCATGTAGCGTTCGAGCAGCTCGCAGTCGCCCACGTGGATGGTCTGGGTGACCATGTCCGGATAGGAATACTGCGGGATCGCGGCGTCGATCACCCGGTTGCCGTAGTTCTGGCCGTAGATGTACTGCTGGATCGCCCCGCCCGAGCCGCCGACGCCGACCGTGTAGAGCGGCGGTCCGTGGCGCTCGATGAAGCGCTCCTTGACCATGAGGGCCGTCTCGCCGCCCAGGATCAGGTTGTAGTGGGTCGAGGTGCGGGTGCCCGAGGAGTGGAGGATCGCATAGCCCTTGCCGAGCCCGTACGGGTCCAGCGCGCCGCCGCCGAGCGTGCCCTGGTCGTGGCCGATCGCCACGCCGCCGTCGAAGCGGTAGATCGCCCGGCCGTTCCAGCCGTCCTCCAGCATCGCGATCGAGTAGAGGAAGCGGTTGATGACGCCGCGCTCGCGCCGTACCACGAAGTCGACCGTGCGGCCGTCCAGCAGGGTGGTCGTCGCCAGGTCGGCGGGCCGCTCGGCGGGCATCGGCTTGTACGTGCCGTCCGTCGAGCGGTAGAGCCGGTCCGTCACGACCGGCGCGAAGCAGTCCCTGCTCCAGCCGCCCGTGGTCCGCATGCCCTGGCCGTCCTGGTTGTCGGCGACCGGCGGGCCGAGGCCGGCGCGCTCGGTCTTGCACAGGAACGGGTACTGGTGCGGGCCCGAGAAGATCGGGCCGCCGATCGGGTGGTCGCGGACCGTCAGCGTACGGCGGAGCGGCCCGGCCACGGCCGTGACGGTGTTCCGGCCGACGGCCAGGCCAGTCACCAGGCCGGTCAGTCCGTCGCGGGTCTCGGTGAACGCGCCGGTCACGTCCTCGCCGTTGCGGAGGACCCTGACCTTGGCGCCCTTCGGGTGGCGCACCCTGACCAGGGCGTCACCGCCGCTCACCTGGTCGGGACGGCTGGAGAGCACCTCCAGCTCCAGTGCGCCGTGCGCGGCGGCCCGCGCGGGCGCGGGCGCGACGGCGAGGGGCGCGAGCAGAGCCAGGGTGAGAATCGCCACGGCCTTCATGCCCATGACGGTGACACGCGCCCCGGCGGTTGCCCAGGCCCGATCTTTGCGATCCGCCCGCGCGGCCGATCCGGAGGCGCATGGGGCGCGCACTCGCCGCCCGGACGTGACAGTCTTGAACACGTGCTTCCCGACCGCCCCACCAAGCTCGTGCCGCCCACGCTGGCCAAGATGGCCGCCTGGTGCGTGTGCCTGATCCTCGTCGGCGTGGTCGTCTACTTCTTCGCGTTGATCATCGCCAGGCTCACGTTCGTGGCCCTGCCGGTGGCCGTCGCGCTGCTGCTGACCGCGCTGCTCTATCCGCTCACCAACAGCCTGCGCCAGGCCGGCATGCGGCCGATCTACGCCACGTGGGTCACCATGCTGGTCGCGCTGGCCGTGCTGGCCGGCACCGGCTGGCTGGTCGGCGCGCGGGCCAGCGAGGAGTTCCCCAACCTGGTCGAGCAGGTCCAGGCGACCGCGAGAGACGTCCAGGAGTGGCTGATCACCGGCCCGCTGCACCTGCAGCAGGCGCAGATCACCGCCTACGTCGACGAGGTCGCCACCATGGTCAACACCCAGCGGCAGGCGATCACGACGACCGTCCTGAGCGCGGGGGCGGTGGCCTTCGAGGTGCTGGCGTCCATCGTGCTGCTGCTGTTCGTGACGTTCTTCCTGCTGAAGGACGGCGACCGCATCTGGTCATGGGTGCTCAAGGGCTTCGGCGGCGTCGCGCCCCGGGTCGACCGGGCCGGGCGGGCCGCGTGGACCACGCTCTCCCACTACGTGCAGGGCACGGTCGCCGTGGCCGCCGTGCACGGCGTGATCATGGGCATCGTGCTGGCCGGCATGGGCGTGCCGCTCTGGGCGCCGCTCGCGGTGCTGATCTTCTTCGCCAGCTTCATCCCGATCGTCGGCATCTTCTTCGCCGGCACCGTGGCCACGCTGGTCACGCTCGGCGCCAAGGGCCTCGTGCTCGCGCTGGTCTTCCTCGGCATCCTCATCGTCGAGCAGCAACTGGAGAACCACGTCCTGCAGCCGCTGATCGTCGGCCGGGCGCTCAACTTCCACCCGCTCGCGATCATCCTGGTGCTGGCCATCGGCGGCATCCTGGCGGGCATCGCGGGGGCCGCGGTGGCGGTGCCGGTCGCGGCCGTCATCTACCGGGCGCTGCCCGAGCTGCGGCACCAGCAGCCGGCCCTGCCGCCACCCCCATCAGCGCACGAACAGGGCGAACCGGCCAGCGAGCCAGGCCCCGACCGGGCCGCCGCTCCCGAGGCGGACGAGCGGAGCGCGGACACCGAGTAACCTCGTCACCCGTGACCCGTTCCTCCCTGACCACCCCGCCGCCCGGCGCCGTGGCGCCCGCGGCGCCGCCTGGAGCCCCGCGGCCCGGCGCCGCCCTCGGCTCCCACTACGGCCGCTGCTTCGGCTGCGGCACCGAGCACCCCACCGGCCTGCACCTCAAGGCCAGGACTCCCGACGGCGCCACCGTCGAGGCCGAGTTCACGGTGGGCGAGGCGCACCAGGGCGCGCCCGGGCTGGCGCACGGCGGCGTGCTGGCCGCCGCCATGGACGAGGTCATAGGAATGTCGGTCTACCTGTTCCACAAGCCGTATGTCACGGGACGGCTGGAGACCGACTACCTTCAGCCCGTTCCCGTGGGCACGACACTCCACCTGCGTGCATGGTGCAACGGCATCGCGGGGCGGAAGGCGTACCTTGAGGCTGAGGGGCGCATCGGCGCCCCAGACGGGCCGGTCGCCGTCCGGGCGGCGGCGCTGTTCATCGAGGTGAGCATGGAGCACTTCGCCGCGCACGGCGATCTGGCCGCCATCGCCGCCGAACACCAGGACTTCGAGGTGAATCCGTGAGCAAGGTGGAGGTTCTGATCCAGCGGCTCGACGCCGAGCTGCCGCCGCCCTCCTACGCCCATCCGGGCGACGCGGGGGCCGACCTCTACGCGGCCGAGGACGTCGAGCTGGCGCCGGGCGAGCGGGCCGTGGTCGGCACGGGGGTGGCGATCGCCCTGCCCGACGGCTACGCGGCCTTCGTGCACCCGCGCTCCGGCCTCGCGGCCCGGCACGGCGTCACCCTGGTCAACGCGCCCGGCACGGTCGACGCCGGCTACCGCGGCGAGATCAGGGTCACGCTGATCAACACCGACGCCAAGGAGCCGTTCCGGCTCCGGCGCGGCGACCGGGTGGCCCAGCTGGTGATCCAGCGGGTCGAGCGCGCCGCCTTCTACGAGGTCGAGCGGTTGCCCGGCTCGGTGCGCGGCGCCAACGGATTCGGTTCGACGGGGCGCTGACGGCCCCTTTCAGCAGCACTATCAGGGAGAGTGAGGAACGTGTTCCGACGTCGTCGTCGTGAGCAGCCGGATGCGGTGGCCGAGCAGGAGCAGGCCGCCCCCACGCGCGAGTCCGGTCCGTGGGACGCCGACGAGCCCCACCCGGACAGCGAACGCATCGACCTCGGCGGCCTCCGGCTGCCGCACAACCCCGACTTCGAGGTGCGCCTGGCCTCGGTCGGCGACCAGCACGTCGGCGTGGTCGTCATCAGCGGGGAGGACACGCTGCAGCTCCAGGCGCTGGCCGCGCCGCGCAGCTCCGGTCTGTGGGACGAGGTCAAGACCAAGATCCGCGCGCAGGCGAAGGACCTGGAGGAGCGCGAGGGCCCGTTCGGCACCGAGCTGGCCGGCGAGCTCAGGGTCGACGGCGCCAGTCGCCCGGCCCGCTACCTCGGCATCGACGGGCCGCGCTGGTTCCTGCTCGCGGTGATCTCCGGGCCCGGCGCGTACGACGAGGCCGTCGCCGGCGCGTTCGTCGACTTCGTCAAGGACGTCGTCGTGGTGCGCGGCGACGAGCCGATGGCCCGTGAGGAGCCCATCCCGCTGCGCCGGCCCAACGAGCAGGGGAGCGGCGACCAGGCGGACGAGCGCCCCGGGCTCAACCCGTTCAAGCGGGGGCCGGAGATCAGTGAGATTCGCTGAGAGCTGACATCACGTAGGCTGAGTCATCATGAGTACGGCAGAGCCCGCGAAACGCGGGGGATTGCGTGGGTTCTTCGCACGACTGGCATCTCCCCAGTCGGAGATCGAGGCCCAGGAACTACGGGAGGACGCCGACGAGGTCGGCGCGACCCCGATCGTGTCGTGCGGCGGGCGCAGGCGCTTCTGCGTGGCCGGTACGCTACGTACCGTGACGTTGCGTCCGAGGGGCGGCGCCCCCGCGCTGGAGGCCGAGCTCTACGACGGGTCCGACGTGATCGACCTGGTCTGGCTCGGCCGCCGCAAGATCGCCGGCATCGAGCCGGGCCGCACGGTCAAGGCCGAGGGGCTGGTCAGCATGCAGGACGGCCGCAAGGTGATGTTCAATCCGCGATACGAGCTCCGGCCAGGGAGTTGATCAGGTGAGTGCTGAGGCGCAAGAGGTCGCCCACGACACGGTGGAAGCGGCGGTGCGAGCGCAGCTCGCCAAGGCGTTCGGCGGCGTGCGCGGCATCATCGAGGCGGCGGTCCCGACGATCGCCTTCACGGTGTGCTGGCTCGTCACCGAGGAGCTGAAGACGTCGCTCATCGTCAGCATCGCGCTGGCGGTGCTGCTGCTGGTGGCCAGGGTCGTGCAGCGGTCCACGCCGCAGTTCGTCATCAACAGCCTGATCGGCATCGCGATCGGGGCGTTCTTCGCCAGCCGCACCGGCGACGCGAAGGACTACTTCCTGCCCGGCATCCTGTGGAACGCCGGCTACATGGTGGGCATGCTCGTCTCCATCGTCGCCCGGTGGCCGGTGGTGGGCTTCCTCATCGGGTCGGTCACCGGCGATCCCACCGCCTGGCACAAGGACCCCGGCATCGTCCGGCTCTGCACCCGGCTCACCTGGCTGCTCATGCTGCCGTGCGCGGTGCGGGTGGCGGTGCAGGGGCCGGTCTACCTGTTCGGCGGTGGCGACGAGGCGGTGGCGGCGCTCGGCCTCGCCAAGATCATCATGGGGTGGCCGCTCCAGGTCGCGGCGCTGGCCGCGATGCTCTGGGTGCTCGGCCGCGGCCGCACCCCCATCAAGCCCCCGGCCGCGGCCTGACCCGCCTGCTCGGTCAGGCGGGCAGCAGCAGGCCCACGCACTCCACGTGGTGGGTCATCGGGAAGGCGTCGAACGCCCGCAGGTCCGACAGCACGTAGCCGCGCTCGGCCAGCCACTTGAGGTCGCGGGCGAAGGTGGCCGGGTCGCAGGACACATAGACGATGCGCGTGGCCTCCAGGGCGGCGACGCGCTCCACCACCTCGCGGCCGAGGCCCGCCCGCGGCGGGTCCACCACGACGAGGTCGGCGCGCTCGATCTGGAAGCGGTCGAGGGCCTCCTCCACCCGCCCGCGCTCCACCCGGGCCTGCGGCAGGTCGCGGAGGTTGGCGCGGGCGTCGCGGACGGCCGCGGCCTCGGACTCCAGTCCGAACACGGCGCCCTCGGGCCCCACCGCCTCGGCCAGGCCCGCCGCGAACAGGCCCACCCCGCAGTAGAGGTCGAGCGCCCACTCGCCGGGCTCCGGCGCCGCGTACGCCAGCACCGCGTCCAGCAGGGTCTCCGCCGCGCCCGGATGCACCTGCCAGAAGCCGCTGCCCATCACCCGGAAGCCGCGCTCGCCCACCTGCTCGTGCAGCACCCCTGAGCCGCGCCGCGGCTCGGTGCGGCCCTTGCCCTGGTCGAGCAGGATCGAGGCGGGCGCGTCGAGGTCGGGCACGGTCACGCTGCGCCGCGGCCGGGGCCTGACGACCACGGCCCGCTCGCCGCCGGAGGACGCGATCACCTCGACCCCGGCCGCCCCCGGCCAGGTGTGGGTCTCCGCGGCGACGGCCTCCACCTCGGGATGGGCGATCAGGCAGGCGTCGACCGGCTCGATGTCGTGCGAGCGGTGCCGGCGGAAGCCCAGCTCGCCGCCGGGCAGCGCGGCGAACTGCACGCGGGTGCGCCAGCCGAGGCCGTCTTCGGCGCCCGGCACCTCCTCGACCACGACCTCACGCTCGATGCCCGCCAGCCGCTGGAGCTGCTCGGCCACCACCTGCGCCTTGAGCCGCCGCTGGGCGTGCAGCGTGGCGTGCTGCCAGTCGCAGCCGCCGCAGCGGCCCGGCCCCGCGTAGGGGCAGGGCGGGACCACGCGGTCGGGCGAGGGCTCCAGGATCTTCACCGCGTCGGCGCGCAGGAACTTGGCGCTCTCCTCGGTGACCTCGGCGACCACCCGCTCGCCCGGCAGCGCGTGCCGGACGAACACCACCCGTCCTTCGTGCCGCGCCACACACCAGCCGCCGTGCGCGACCGGACCCACCGTCAGCTCCAGAGTTGCCTGTTCCACATGCCACACCCTATGCCCTGACCTGGCCCACTACCCTCGGAATTGATCCACTACTGTTGGTCGTCGTGGACACGGCGCGGGTGGTACGGCGGTGGCCTGGCTTCGGGGGAGTCCTGCTGGGCACCCTGTTCGCCTGCGCCTCGCTGACGCCTTCGCTGCTGCCGCGCACCTGGATGTACCAAGGGGTGATGGCCGCGGTCACCGCCCTGATCGGCTACGCGGTCGGCGCCACGATCGGCGCGCTCGGCCGCGCGCTGATCGCCTACCGCCCGTCCGAGCGCGGGCGCCGCCTCGCCTGGCAGGCCCTGATCGGCGGTTGCGCGGCCCTGAGCGTGGTGGCGCTCTGGTACAGCCACGACTGGCAGCGCGACCTGCGCGCGCTCATGGGCGTGGACACCCGCATCACCTGGTTTCCGCCGCTCATCCTGGCCGTGGCGGTGGTGCTGTTCGCGCTGGGGCTGCTGCTCGCCCGGCTGGTACGCCTCGGCGGACGCAAGCTCATCGGCTGGCTCGGCCGGTTCGTGCCGATCTACGTGGGGCAGGCGATCGGCGTGGTGCTCGTCGCCGTCCTCGTCGCGGTGTTCGCCGACGACGTGCTGTTCTCGGCGTTCGTCGCCCGGGTGAGCGACGTGTCCTCGGTCGCCAACCAGGGCACCGATCCGGGCGTACGGCGGCCCGCGACGAGCCTCGTGTCCGGCGGCCCCGGCTCGCTCGTCCCGTGGGACACGCTGGGCAAGGAGGGGCGCACCTTCGTCGCCACCGCCCCCAGCCCCGCCCGCCTCACCGCCTTCTCCGGCCATCCGGCCACCGACCCCATCCGCGTGTACGTCGGCCTCGAAGCCGCCCCCACCCCGGAGGCCCAGGCGGCCCTGGCCGTGCGCGAGCTGGAACGCACCGGGGCCTTCCGGCGGCCGGTGCTCGCCGTGCTCGGCACCACGGGCACCGGATGGGTGGACCCGAGCATCCCAGCCGCCCTGGAGCACATGTACGACGGCCGCTCGGCCACGGTCGCCGTGCAGTACTCGTACCTGCCGAGCTGGGTGTCGTTCATGGTGGACAGGGGGCGGGCGGCCAGGGCGGGGCGGGCGCTGTTCGAGGCGGTGCGGGCCCGCTGGGCCGAGCTGCCCGCGGACGACCGGCCGAAGCTGGTGCTGGCGGGGGAGAGCCTCGGCTCGTACGCGCTGGAGAACGCCTTCCGCGACCTCGACGACCTGGCGGCCCGCACCGACGGCGCGGTCTTCGTCGGCCCGCCCAACGCCAACCCCATCTGGCACCGCGTCACCACCGGCAGGGAGCCGGGCAGCCCGGTGTGGCGGCCGGTGTACGAGGGGGGCCGCACCGTCCGCTTCGCCCAGACGCCCGGCGACCTCGACCTCCCGCCCGGCCCCTGGGCCCGGCCGCGCGTGGTCTACCTGCAGAACGCCTCCGACCCCGTCGTCTGGTGGACGCCCGCGCTGATCCTGCGCCGGCCCGCCTGGCTGGAGGGCGAGCGGGGGCCCGGCGTTAACCCGGAGATGAACTGGTTCCCGCTGGTGACGTTCTGGCAGGTGCTGGTGGACATGACCTCGGCGCTGTCGGTGCCGCCCGGCCACGGGCACCGCTACAACGCCAACGTCGTGGACGCCTGGGCGGCCGTGGCGGCGCCGCCCGACTGGGACGCGGCGGACAACGTACGGCTGCGGGCGCTGCTCAGCTCGTCGTGATCTCGTCGTCCTTGACCTGCCCGGGGCGGCGCACCGCGCCCGGCGCGAACGGCTCCCGCCGGCCCGTCAGCCGGTCGGAGGAGTGGAGCTGCCAGGGCACGCTGGTCACCATGATGCCCGGCTTGAACAGCAGCCGCGCCTTCAGCCGCAGCGCGCTCTGGTTGTGCAGCAGGTGCTCCCACCAGTGGCCGACGACGTACTCGGGGATGAAGACCGTCACGACGTCGCGCGGCGAGCGCCGCCGCAGCGACTTGACGTAGTCGAGGACCGGCTGGGTGATCTCCCGGTAGGGCGAGTCGAGCATCTTCAGCGGCACCGGGATGCCCCGGCGCTCCCACTCCTCCTGGAGCTGGCGGGCCTCCTCGCCCTCCACGCCCACGGTGACGGCCTCCAGGGTGGACGGCCGGGTGGCGCGGGCGTAGGCCAGCGCCCGCATCGTCGGCTTGTGGATCTTCGAGACGAGCACGACCGCGTGGTTGCGGGCGGGCAGCATGGCCGGCTCGTAGTCCTCGTCGAGCTCCAGCTCGGCCGCCACGTTGTCGTAGTGGCGCCGGATGCCCTTCATCATGAGGAACAGGATCGGCATCGCGATCACCACGATCCACGCCCCGACCATGAACTTCGTCAGCAGCACGACGATGAGCACCAGCCCGGTCATGACCGCGCCGAAGAAGTTGATCACCCGGGAGCGGTGCATCTGGTGGCGGAGCTTGAGGTCCCGCTCGGTCCGCAGGTGGCGGGTCCAGTGGATGACCATGCCGGTCTGGCTGAGCGTGAACGAGACGAAGACGCCGACGATGTAGAGGTTGAGCAGGCGGCTGACGTCGGCGTTGAACCCCCACAGCAGCAGGCACGCGCCCGCCGCCAGGAGGATGATGCCGTTGGAGAAGGCCAGGCGGTCGCCCCGGGTGTGGAGCTGGCGCGGCAGGTAGCGGTCCTGGGCCAGGATCGAGCCCAGCACCGGGAAGCCGTTGAAGGCCGTGTTGGCCGCCAGGAACAGGATGAGCGCGGTCACCGCCGAGATCAGCACGAACATCAGCGACCCGCCGCCGAACACCGCGTCCGCCACCTGCGAGATGATCGGCTGCTGGTAGTAGCCGGGGCCGACCGGCGTGCCGTCCTGCCGGATCAGGTCCTCGGCCACCACGGACGGCTCGGCCACCTTCACGCCCGAGGCCAGGCCGAGCGCGATGATGCCGCCGAACATCGTGATGGCCACGAGGCCCATCATGAGCAGCGTCGTGGCCGCGTTCTTGCTCTTGGGCTTGCGGAAGGCGGGCACGCCGTTGCTGATGGCCTCGACGCCGGTGAGGGCCGCGCAACCGGTGGAGAACGCCCGCAGGACGAGGAAGGCCGCGGCGAAGGCCGTCAGATTGGTCTGCTCGGGGCGTACGGTGAAGCCCGCGCTCGGGGCGTGCAGCTCGTCGCCGAGCACCAGCAGCCGGAACCCGCCCACGATGATCAGCCCCAGCACGCCGATCATGAACGCGTACGTGGGGATGGCGAAGGCGACCCCGGACTCGCGGATGCCGCGCAGGTTGATCACGGTGAGCAGGACGACGATGGCGATGGCGACGGCCGGCTTGTGCTGGCCCACGATCGGGATGGTGGCGCCCACGTAGTCGACGCCGTTGGCGACGGAGACCGCGACGGTCAGCACGTAGTCGACCAGCAGCGCGCTGGCCACCGTGAGCCCGGCGTTCTTGCCCAGGTTGGTGGTCGCCACCTCGTAGTCGCCGCCCCCGCTGGGATAGGCGTGCACGTTCTGCCGGTAGGAGGCGACCACTGTGAGCATCACCACGACGACGGCGGCGGCGATCCACGGGCTGTAGGCGTAGAAGGAGACGCCGGCCAGCGACAGGATGACCAAAATCTCCTGCGGCGCGTAGGCCACGGAGGAGAGCGCGTCACTGGCGAAGACCGGCAGGGCGACGCGTTTGGGGAGCAATTGCTCGTGGAGCTGCCCGCTGCGCAGGGCGCGCCCCACGAGCAAGCGTTTGACAAGATCCGTTACCTTCGCCACGTAACGAGATGCTAGCCCCAGACGTACGGCCTAAACGAGGCACTCCCCCCTAGCGCCATACTGGAGGCTGAGCAACCGCCGGCCGCGAACATGCGGGGGAACATGCATATTGTGATCATGGGGTGTGGCCGTGTGGGATCGACCCTCGCGCACATCCTCGAGGACAACGGTCATTCCGTCGCCATCATCGACCGCGACCCCCAGGCGTTCCGGCGGCTGCGGGCCGGGTTCCGGGGCCGCCGGGTGACCGGGGTCGGCTTCGATCGCGACGTGCTCACCGACGCCGGCGTCGAGTCGGCGGCGGCGTTCGTGGCCGTCTCCAGCGGCGACAACTCCAACATCATCTCCGCGCGGGTGGCCCGCGAGACGTTCGGCGTCGACAACGTCGTGGCGCGCATCTACGACCCCCGCCGGGCCGAGGTCTACCAGCGCCTCGGCATCCCCACGGTGGCCACCGTCCGCTGGACCGCCGACCAGATCATGCGCCGCATCCTGCCGGAGGGCGCCGAGCCGCTGTGGCGCGACCCCACGGGCACCGTCGTGCTCGCCGAGGTGGCGGTCAACCCCTCCTGGATCGGCACCCGCGTCATCGACGTGGAGAAGCGCGTCGGCGCCCGCGCCGCGTTCGTCAACCGCATGGGCGAGGCCCTCACCGTCACCAAGGACCTGGTGGTGCAGGAGGGCGACGTGCTGCACGTCATCGCCGCCGAGAACGACATGGACCGGATCAACAAGGCGCTCGCCGGGGCGCCGGAAGAGGATGACTGATGCGCGTCGCCATCGCCGGAGCGGGCGCGGTCGGGCGTTCCATCGCCGCGGAGCTGCTGGAGAACGGCCACGAGGTCCTGCTCATCGACGTCGACCCCCGCGCCATCAAGATCGACAGCGTGCCGCGGGCCGAATGGCTGCTCGCCGACGCCTGCGAGATCGCCTCACTCGACGAGGCCGGGCTCAACAACTGCAACGTCGTGGTCGCCTCCTCCGGCGACGACAAGGTCAACCTCGTGGTGTCGCTGCTGGCCAAGACCGAGTACGGCGTGCCGCGCGTGGTGGCCCGCATCAACCACCCCAACAACGAGTGGCTGTTCAACGAGTCGTGGGGCGTCGACGTCGCCGTCTCCACCCCGCGCCTGCTGAGCGCCCTGGTCGAGGAGGCGGTGAGCGTCGGCGACCTGGTGCGGCTCATGACGTTCCGCCAGGGCCAGGCCAACCTCGTCGAGCTCACCCTGGCCGAGGACGCCCCCGTCGTCGGCCAGCGGGCCGGCGCGGTGCCGTGGCCGAACGACTCCGCGCTGGTCGCGATCCTGCGCGAGGGGCGGGTGCTGGTGCCGTCGGCGGACGACCCGCTGGAGGCGGGCGACGAGCTGCTCTTCGTGGCCAACCAGGAGGTCGAGCAGGAGCTGGCTCACCTGCTCTCCCAGCACTGACCCCCGCTCCTGGCGAGCCGGGGTCAGAGCCAGCCCATGCGCTGGGCCGTACGGATGGCCTCCAGCCGGTTCTGGGCATTGAGCTTGGTCATCGCGCTCGACAGGTAGTTGCGCACGGTGCCCTCGGTCAGGTGCAGCTCGCCCGCGATCCTGGAGATCGTCGCGCCGTCGCCGGCCAGCCGCAGCGCGTCGCGCTCGCGGTCGGTCAGCGGGCTGTCGCCGGCCGCCATGGCCGCCGCGGCCAGCTCGGCGTCGAGGTAGCGCCCGCCGCCCTGGACCTTGCGGATCGCCATGGCGAGCTCCTCGGCGGATGCGTCCTTGCCGAGGAAGCCGCCCACGCCCGCGGCCATGGCCCGGCGCAGGTAGCCGGGCCGGCCCAGGCTGGTCAGTATGACGATCTTGCAATGGGCGCTGATCTGCTCGGCCGCACTCAGGCCGTCCATGCCGGGCATCTCGATGTCCAGGACGGCCACGTCGGGCCGGTGCTCGGACACGGCGGCGACGACCTCGTCACCCCGGCCGACCTGGGCGATCACCTGAATGCCCTCCTCCAGGTCCAGCAGGGCCGCGATGGCGCCGCGGACGAGGTGCTCGTCGTCGGCGAGCAGCACGCGGATGGTCATGGTCTCTCCCCACGTCTCACGCGGGCACCGCCGCCCGCAGCAGGTAACGGCCCTCGGGCGTGGGCGCCGCCTCCAGGCTGCCGCCCGCCGCGCGCACCCGTTCGGCCAGTCCGGCCAGGCCGTTGGGCGCGTGTGGGCCCACCGGGCCGCTCACCCCGTCGTTGGACATCTCCAGCACGCCGTCCTCGATCCTGATCTCGCAGCGCTCGGCCCGGCTGTGCTTGAGCACGTTGGTGGTGCCCTCGCGGACGACCGTGGCCAGCAGCGTGCGGCTCTCGGGGGACAGCGCCGCCGTGTCGGCGCGTACGGCGCAGCGCACGCCCGCGGCCTCCAGCACGGCCCGTACGCTGGCGAGGACCTCGTCGAGGTCGACGGCGCGGTAGTTCTGGACGACCGCGCGCACCTCGCGCAGCGAGCGCCGGGCCAGGTCCCGCACCTCGAACATCTCGGCCGCGGCCGCCTCCGGATCGACGCGCAGCCGCTCCTCGGCGTGCCCGGCGCGGGCGGCCACGTCGGTGAGGCTCTGGCCGAGCAGGTCGTTGAGGTCACGGGCGAAGCGCAGCCGCTCCTCCGACACCGCGAGCCTGGCCAGCGCCTCCTCGCCCTCGTGCGCCTCGTGGGCCAGCCGCCACAGCCGCAGGTTCGCCCACGTCGCGACGACCGCGAGCACCGTCAGGAACGTCATCACCAGCACCAGCGCCAGCATGTCCGCGAGCCTCGCCCCGGACAGCACCCCGATCAGGGCGAGGATCACGATCGAGCCGGTCGAGACGACGGCGATCGTGCGCCTGCGGACGAACGGCGTCAGCGCCCCCAGCCAGGGCGGCAGCGCCCACACCACGGCCACGACGGCCAGCAGCAGCGCGAGCGCCCCGGTCACGGCCAGCAGCTTCGTGGGCCGCGGCCCGCCGCGCACCGCCACCCGGAACGGCCGCGTGCACAGCGCGGTGAAGATCACCAGCAGGACGGCGGCGCCGCCCGCCACGGCGGCGGGCAGGCCCATCTGCCACTGGACGTAGAGCGTGTAGAGGCCGATCAGGCCGAGCAGCGTCACGATGTCGGTGGAGTAGACGATCACCCAGCGGACCTTGTCGAGCTTGGTCGCGCCGCGCACCCGCCGCAACGGCCCCACCCGCCGCCCGTCCCCGACGGCCGCACCCGCCTCCGGGGTCACCGGGCCGGGCTGCGGGTCTGCCGGGCCGGCCTTTGAAGTCGGTGTCATGCCGGCACCGTCTCCCGCGCCGGCAGCTCGCCCACGACCGGCACGGTCGCGCGCAGCAGGAACTCGCCCGTCGCCGTGGGCGCGGCCGAGAGGGTGCCGCCCGCGGCGACCAGCCGCTCGGCCAGCCCGCGCAGGCCGCTGCCCGGCGGCGGCGCCGCGCCCCGCGCCACCCCGTCGTTGCGCATCTCCAGCAGGCCGCCGTCGATCGTGATGGCGCAGCGCGTGGCCCTGCTGTGCTTGAGCACGTTGGTGCCGCCCTCGCGCACCACCCACGCGAGCAGCGCCCGCGCGGCCGGTCCGAGCCCGTCGGCGCGTACGTGGACGACGCAGCGCGTGCCGGACGCCTCCAGCGCCGCCCGCACCCCGGCCACCTCCTGGTCGAGGTCGAGGTGCTGGTAGCCGTGCACCGCCTGCTGGACCTCGGCCAGCGAGTCGCCGGCCAGCTCACGGACCTCGGTCATCTCCGTCAGCGCCCGCCCGGCGTCCTTGGTGGCGAGCTTGGCGGCCAGCTCGCTCTTGAGCGTGATCACCGCCAGGCTGTGGCCGAGCAGGTCGTGCAGGTCGCGGGCGAAGCGCAGCCGTTCCTCGGCGACCGCGAGCCGGGCCCGCGCCTCGCGGGCGTTGGAGGCGTCCCTGATGATCCACCAGAGCCAGCGCCACAGGAGCATGGCCGGGATCATGAAGGCGAAGTTGATCGACAGGCTGATCAGGACGCCGAGCCAGCTCTGCCCGTGCACGAGCGCGCCGTGGACGGTGAGCAGCCCGGCAACCGCCGCCGACAGGCAGGCGATCGCCCGGGGCGACAGGTAGAGTGCGGCCGCGGCCAGCCACAGCGTGCCCACCTCGATCCACGGCGAGGAGTTGTCGTAAGCGGGCGGGCGCAGCAGCGTCGCGGTCAGCGCGAACACCCCCGCGAGCGCCAGCCTCCAGGTGGGGCGCGGCCGGTGGTCGAAGGCCTCCCTGAGAAGGACGGGGAACAGCGCGCACAGCCCGAGCTGACAGGTGACGGTGACCGCGGCGTGGAGGGGCGAGATCACGCCCGCCATGCTCCGGCCGACGGTGAACGCCACGGTGATGACGGCGATCATCGCCACGACGCCGTCCATCCAGTAGATCAGGATCTTCCTGGCCGTCTCAGGACGAGCCGCCATCGCCCCCTCCCCACTCGCCTGGACATGTTGACGGTAAGGGAATCCTATAGTCAGGGTACGGATCCGCGCAGAACGGTCGCAGCCCCCTCTTCGGGATCGGCCCCGCGCAGGGACAGCCAGGCGAGATCGTGGCGTACGGCGTAATCGGAGAGGGTGCGGGCGTCCTGCTCGCTCAGCTCGGACCCGTCGGCGAGCACCAGCGTCAGCGCGACGCGCCGCCAGGCGTCCTCCTCGTCCGGCAGCGACTGGGCGCGGGCGATCTGCGCCTCGGCCAGCCGTACGGCGGCGGCGAGCCGGGACAGCCGGCCGGAGGGGGCCGTGCGCGGCTCCAGCCCGGCCAGCAGGTTGACGGTGCCGACCTCGGCCCCGGCCCGGTGGGCGGCCCGCAGCGCCGCCACGCAGGACGCCCCCAGCCCGGACGCCGTGAGCGGCGCGGTGAAGCTGACCTGGAGCTCCCGCTCCTGCTGGAGGACCCGGAGCGCGCGGGCCCGGCGCGCCGCCGTCGCGGCGCTCTCGCCCTCGGCGGGCAGCTCGAAGTCGACGGCGGAGACGTCGAAGGCGCCCACCACCCGCCGGTAGGCCGCGGCGAGCGCGCGCGGCTCGGTGCAGCGGGCGGCCGGGTCGGCGCCGCCCGCGCCCGCGCCCCCGCTCCCGTCTCCGTCCCCGCTCCCGCCGCCGAACGACGTCGCGGCGTCGCCGCCGAGCGCCCTGAGCCGCCCGATCCGGTTGGCCACCTGGTTGACGCCGGGGTCGATGAGTATGCCGCCCGCGCTCGCCCAGGCGGGGGAGCAGCCGTCGGCGCCGCCCGCGACGAGGTGGCCGAGCAGGTAGTGGAGCACGCCGGTGCGCAGGGCCGTGGCCGGCAGGTCGAACGCGGGGTCGGCGGCGGTGTCGACGTACCCCACGAAGCCGGGACCCACGGTGGCGGGCCCCACGAGGCCGGGCCGCATGAAGCCGGGCGGCGGCGCCTCGGCCACCGCGGCCGAGAGCGCGGGCGTGTGCAGGCCGAGGGGCGCGGCACGGGAGGCGGGCGGCGCGGGCGGCGGGGACGTGGCGACGGCGCTCGCGGGCGGCAGCAGCCGGACCGCCACGACGGTGGCGGCCACGAGCGCGAGCCCGGCGAGAACGGCGAGAGGACGGGGGAGCAGGCCCGGCTCCCTCTGGTGCCGCGGCATAGAGCACTCCCCGTGTTCGATCGGCTACCTAGGGCGCTGGGTTGAACGCTAGCAAGCCGGGCGACGCGACGTGACCCCTTTCCGGTTCGCGTCCGTTGTGCGCTGATAATGGCTGACATGAAGCTGCGGATCTTTACTGAGCCCCAGCAGGGCGCCACCTATGACGACCTGCTCACCGTCGCCCAGACCGCCGAGCGGCTGGGCTTCGACGCGTTCTTCCGGTCCGACCATTATCAGCGCATCGGCGCGGGCGACCCCGGCGTCGGCTCGACCGACGCGTGGGTCACGCTGGCGGGTCTGGCGAGGGAGACCTCGGCCATCAGGCTGGGCACGCTGGTGTCGCCGGCCACGTTCCGGCTGCCCGGGCCGCTGGCGATCAGCGTGGCCCAGGTCGACCAGATGAGCGGCGGCCGGGTGGAGCTGGGCCTCGGCACCGGGTGGTTCGACGCCGAGCACACCTCGTACGGCATCCCGTTCCCGCCCGCCGGCGAGCGCTTCGGCCGTTTCGAGGAGCAGTTGGAGATCATCACCGGTCTGTGGACGGCGGAGAAGATCTACTCCTTCGAAGGCAGCTACTACCGGCTGGCCGACTCGCCCGCGCTGCCCAAGCCGGCGCAGCGGCCCCGGCCGCCGATCATCATCGGCGGGGTCGGCGCCAAGCGCACGCCGCGCCTCGCGGCGACGTACGCCGACGAGTACAACGTCCCGTTCCGCTCGCTGTCCGACACCGGGGCGGCGTACGACCGGGTGCGCCGGGCGTGCGAGGAGACCGGGCGCGAGGTCGTGCTGTCGGCCGCGCAGACCACGGTGGTCGGCGCGGACCGGGCGGAGATCGAGCGGCGCGCGGCGGCCATCGGCGAGGACGCGGACAAGCTGCGCGAGAACGGCCTGTGCGGCACGCCGGCCGAGGTCGTCGAGCGGATCGGGCAGTTCGGCGCGCTCGGCGCCGAGCGGTTCTACCTGCAGGTCCTCGACCTCGGCGACCTGGAGCACCTGGAGCTGATCGCGGCCGAGGTGCTGCCGCACGTGTAGGTAAACGGATGGCGGGTTTTCGCGGCGTTCCTGCACACTTGGGAGGGTGCTGCTGACGATCACGAACACCGCGAGGCCCGCCACCGACCTGGGTTTCCTCCTGCACAAGCATCCCGAGCGCGTGCAGGAGTTCCGCCAGTCGTCCGGCACGGCCACCGTGTTCTACCCGGAGGCGGGCGAGGAGCGCTGCACGGCGGCGCTGCTGCTGGAGATCGACCCGGTCGCGCTGGCCAGGGCGCGCGGCAAGGGCTCGCCCGACTTCAGCCTGTCGCAGTACGTCAACGACCGCCCCTACGCGGCCTCCTCACTGCTCGCGGTGGCGCTCGGCGAGGTGTTCCGCACCGCGCGGGCGGGTCGGTGCGCGGCCCGGCCCGAGCTGCCGGGCAGGGCGCTGCCGCTGGAGCTGACGCTGCCCGCGCTGCCCTGCCGTGGCGGGCCCGACCTGGCCCGGCGGCTGTTCGAGCCGCTGGGGTGGGAGGTCGAGGCGCGGGTGCTGCCGCTCGACGAGGGTTTCCCCGAGTGGGGTGAGTCCCGTTATGTCCGTCTCGCGCTGCGCGGCACGGTGCGGGTCGCCGACGCGCTCAACCACCTGTACGTGCTGCTGCCGGTGCTCGACGACGGCAAGCACTACTGGATCGCCCCCGACGAGGTGGACAAGCTGATCCGGGCGGGGGAGGGCTGGCTGCGCGGGCATCCGGAGCGGGGCCTGATCACCCGCCGCTACCTGGGACGGCGCTGGTCGCTGGCGCGTACGGCGCTGACCCGGCTCGCCGAGCTGGGCGACGAGACCGAGGAGCACCTGGAGCCGGCGCTCGCCGAGGACGCCCCGCCCGAGGCGACCGCCGCCGACGAGGCCGCCGCCGCCGAGGCCGAGGCGAGCGAGACCGAGGCCACGGTAGCCGGGGAGGCGCCGGCCGCGGGGGCCGGCGAGGTCGGCGAGCCGGGTGCGGCCGGCGGCGAGAAGGCCGGGGAGCCGGAGGTCAAGGGCGGGTCGCTGAGTGTGCGGCGGCGGGAGGCGGTGCTGGGCAAGCTGACCGAGCTCGGCGCCGCCAGCGTCATCGACCTGGGCTGTGGCCAGGGAGAGCTGGTCGGCGCGCTGCTGTCGCGCCCGGCGTTCGCGCGGGTCGCCGGCATGGACGTCTCCCCGCTGGCCCTCACCATCGCCGCCCGCCGCCTGCGCCTCGACCGCATGCCCGAGGCCAAGCGGGCCCGCCTCACCCTCTTCCAGGGCGCGCTCACCTACACCGACAAGCGCCTGTCCGGCTACGACGCCGCCGTGCTCATGGAGGTGATCGAGCACGTGGACCCGCCCCGCCTGGCGGCGCTGGAGCGCGTCGTGTTCGGCCACGCCCGCCCCCGGCACGTCGTCGTCACCACGCCCAACGTCGAGTACAACGTCCGCTACGAGTTCCTGACCGGCCTGCGCCACCCCGACCACCGCTTCGAGTGGACCCGCGCCGAGTTCGCCGCCTGGGCAAGCCGGGTGGCGGCCGAGCACGGCTACGCGGTGGCGTTCGAGCCGGTCGGCGACGACGACCCGGAGGTCGGCCCGCCGACCCAGATGGGAGTGTTCACCCGTGATCAGCGTTCCTGAGCTGTCGCTCGTGGTGCTCGTCGGGGTCTCCGGCAGCGGCAAGTCGACGTTCGCGCGCCGGCACTTCAAGCCGACGCAGGTGATCTCCTCCGACTTCTGCCGCGGCCTGGTCGCCGACGACGAGAACGACCAGGCGGCCACCCCGGCGGCGTTCGACCTGCTGCACCACATCGTGGGCGTGCGGCTGGCCCGCGGGCTGCTCACCGTCGTGGACGCCACCAACGTCCAGCAGGCCGCCCGCGAGAGCCTCGTCGCGCTGGCCAGGAGGCACCACGTGCTGGCCGACGCTATTGTCCTGGACGTGCCCGAGCAGGTGGCCATCGCGCGCAACGCCGCCCGCCCCGACCGCGACTTCGGCCCCGGCGTGGTGATCCGCCAGCGCAAGGACCTGCGCCGCTCGATGGGCAGGATCGCCCGCGAGGGGTTCAGGAAGGTGCACGTGCTGCGCGGCCCCGAGGAGATCGACGCGGCGGTCATCGGCTACGAGAAGGCGTGGTCCGACCTCACCCACCTCACCGGGCCGTTCGACGTCATAGGCGACGTGCACGGCTGCCGGGCCGAGCTGGAGGCGCTGCTGGCCCGGCTGGGCTGGCAGGGCGTACGGCATCCCGAGGGCCGTACGGCGGTGTTCGTCGGCGACCTCGTGGACCGCGGCCCGGACACACCGGGCGTGCTGCGCCTGGTCATGGACATGGTCGAGGCCGGCACGGCGATCTGCGTGGCCGGCAACCACGAGCACAAGCTGGTGCGCGCGCTCGACGGCCGCAAGGTCAGGATCGCCCACGGCCTGCAGGAGTCGCTGGACCAGCTCGCCGCGCAGCCGCCGGAGTTCGTGGCGCGGGCGAAGGCGTTCATGGACGGCCTGCTCAGCCACTACCGGCTGGACGGCGGCCGGCTCGTGGTCGCGCACGCCGGGCTGAAGGAGTCCTACCACGGGCGGGCCTCCAAGCGGGTGCGCGAGTTCGCCCTGTACGGCGAGACGACCGGCGAGACCGACGAGTACGGCCTGCCCGTCCGCCTGCCGTGGGCCGAGGACTACCGCGGCCGCGCCATGGTCGTCTACGGGCACACGCCCACGACGCGGCCCGAGTGGGTCAACAACACGATCTGCCTCGACACCGGCTGCGTCTTCGGCGGCCACCTGACCGCGCTGCGCTACCCGGAGCGGGAGCTCGTCCAGGTCCCGGCGGAGAAGGTGTGGTACGAGCCGGTCAAGCCGCTCGGCACCGGACTCGGCCGCGACCCCGGCACCCTGGACATCGGCGACGTGACCGGCACCCGGCACGTCGAGACCCGGCACGGCGGCCGGATCAAGATCGGCGAGGCGAACGCGGCCGCCGCACTGGAGGTCATGAGCCGTTTCGCGGTCGATCCGCGCTGGCTGGTCTACCTGCCGCCGACGATGGCGCCGCCGGAGACCTCCCGCCTGGACGGTTACCTGGAGCACCCGCACGAGGCGTTCGAGGAGCTGGCCGCGGCCGGCGTGCGCGAGGTCGTGTGCGAGGAGAAGCACATGGGCTCGCGGGCGGTGGCGGTGCTGGCGCGTACGCCGGAGGCCGCCGAGGCCCGTTTCGGCGTGCGCGACGGCACGTGCGGCGCGGTCTACACCCGGACCGGGCGGCCGTTCTTCGCCGACACCGGCCCGCTGACCGAGCGGCTGCGGGCGGCCTGCGCGCCGCTGTGGGACGAGCTCGGCTCCGACTGGGTGGTGCTCGACTGCGAGCTGCTGCCCTGGTCGGCGAAGGCGGGCGAGCTGATCAGACGCCAGTACGCCTCGGTGGGCGCGGCCGCCCGCGCGGCCCTGCCGGAGGCGGTCGCGGCGCTGGAAGCGGCGGCCGGGCGCGGACTGGATGTGGGCGAGCTGTTGATCCGCACCCGGCGCCGCTCCTCCAACGCTGCCCTGTTCCGCGATGCGTATGCGCGCTACTGCTGGCCGGTGGACGGCCTGGAGGGGGTCAAAGTGGCCCCGTTCCAGATCCTGGCCTGCGAGGGGCGGGCCACGGCGCTGGAGCCGCACGCCTGGCACCTGGCCACGCTCGGCGGGCTGGACGCGCCGCTGATCGCCCCGACCCGGCACGTGTTCGCCGACCTCGGCTCGCCCGCGTCGCGGGCGGCGGCCACCGAGTGGTGGGAGTCGCTGACGGCGGCCGGCGGCGAGGGCATGGTGGTCAAGCCCGCGGTCCACACGCCGGGCCGGGTGCAGCCGGGGATCAAGGTGCGCGGGCGCGAGTACCTGCGGATCATCTACGGCCCCGACTACACCGAGTCGCTGGACGTGCTGCGCAGGCGTTTCCTCGGCAAGAAGCGCTCGCTCGCCCTCCGCGAGCACGCGCTCGGCCTGGAGGCGCTGTCGCGGCTGGCGGACGGCGAGGCGGCCTGGCGGGTGCACGAGCCGGTCTTCGCGGTGCTGGCGCTGGAGTCCGAGCCGGTGGACCCACGCCTCTAAAGGTTGGGTAAGGGGTCCGCTAGGTCCCTGACGTGCGGGTATGCCCCGGTGACGGGGAAAGGACCTGCATGGCCACTCAGCACACGCATCAGGAGCATCTGAGCTACGTCGTGTTCATCACGGCGGCCGCCGCCATCGGCGGGTTCCTGTTCGGCTATGACAGCTCCGTCATCAACGGCGCGGTCGTCGGGATCCAGCGGCACTTCCAGGTGGGTCCTGTGCAGACGGGCGTCGTGGTGGCGATCGCGCTGCTGGGCTCCGCCGTCGGCGCCTGGTTCGGCGGCAACCTGGCCGACCGGTGGGGCCGTACGCGGTCGATGCAGGTGGCGGCGCTGCTGTTCGCGGTCAGCTCGATCGGGCAGATGCTGCCGTTCGCCATCTGGGACCTCGCGTTGTGGCGGGTGATCGCGGGCTTCGCCATCGGCATGGCGTCGGTGCTCGGGCCGGCGTACATCGCCGAGGTCGCGCCGCCCGCCTACCGGGGGCGGCTCGGCTCGTTCCAGCAGCTCGCCATCGTGCTCGGCATCGCCGTCTCGCAGCTCGTCAACTACGTGATCGCGCGGCTGGCGGGCGGCGCGGTCAACAACCACCTGTGGGTGCTGCAGGCGTGGCAGTGGATGCTGGGCGCGTGCGCGGTCCCGGCGCTGCTCTACCTGATGTTCGCGCTGGTCATCCCCGAGTCGCCGCGCTACCTGATCATGGCGGGCAAGTCGCGGCGGGCGCGGGAGGTGCTGGCCGAGGTCGAGGGCGAGGACACCGACCTCGACGCGCGCATCGCCGAGATCCAGCACGTGGTGCGCACCCAGCGGGTGCCGGGGCTGCGCGACCTGCGCGGGCCCGCGCTCGGGCTGCTGCCGATCGTGTGGGCCGGCATCGTCCTGTCGGCCTTCCAGCAGCTCGTCGGCATCAACGTGATCTTCTACTACTCGTCGGTGCTGTGGCAGTCGGTGGGCATCAACCAGAGCGACTCGCTGCTGATCAGCTTCTCCAGCTCGATCATCAACATCATCGGCACCTTCATCGCGATCTCGCTCGTGGACAGGATCGGGCGGCGTCCGCTGCTGCTGATCGGCTCGGCCGGCATGGCGCTCTCGCTGGCCACGGCGGCGTGGGCGTTCAGCGCCCCCCGGGTGAACAGGGGCGGCGTGGTCGCGCTGCCCGATCCGCAGGGGCCGATCGCGCTCGTGGCGGCCAACCTGTTCGTGCTGTTCTTCGCCCTGTCCTGGGGTGTGGTGGTCTGGGTGCTGCTGGGGGAGATGTTCCCCAACCGGATCCGGGCCGCCGCGCTCGGCGTCGCCGCCGCGGCGCAGTGGCTGGCCAACTGGGCGGTCACGGTGTCGTTCCCGGCGCTCGCGGCCTGGAACCTGCCGCTCACCTATGCGGCGTACGCGGTCTTCGCGGCGCTGTCGTTCGTCTTCGTGCTCCGGCGGATCAAGGAGACGAAGGGCCGCAAGCTGGAGGAGATGGGCTAGCCCCGTTTCCGTACGTGCCGCCAGCACGTGCTGCGCGGGCGCCCACCGCTGTGTGGCGGGATGTCAGCGGCGGGTCAGGCGCTCGTAGCAGTCGTAGTTGCGCTGGGCCGCGATCTTGCCGTCGCGGAACTCGAGGAATGTCCCGATGTGCGCCCGCAGGGTGTGGCCGGCCGGCAGGTCGCCCAGCGGTACGGCGAGTGTGCCGGTCCAGAGCACCTCGAGGGCGACCTGGTCGCCGGCCGCGACCGCGTTCAGCACCTGGAAGCGCTGCTCTTTGATGGTCGAGCGGCCGCGTTCGGCCGCCGCGCGCAGACCGCCGAGGTCGCGTACGGCCCCGTCGGGGAAGAGCGCATTGGGCAGCTCGCGCTGCACGACGTCCTCGTGGAAGTACGGCTCGGGACTCTCGCCTCGGGACACCGCCTCGTGGTAACGAACGGCGAGGTCCACGTTGGCGTGCTGCTGGAGGTCGGTCATGTTCACAACCATAGTTGTACAACCAAGGTTGTCAACTGCAGAATGTCTTCATGCAGCCTGTACAACCCGGCGACCTGGACACCGGGACGCTCGCCCTCTTCGTCGGATTCGCGGCCGCCTCCGTCGTGCAGGAGAGCCTGGCGGAGCAGGGCTTCTCCGGCCTGCGGTTCGCACACGGATACGTCTTCCAGCATCTCGTCGGCGACGCCGGTCCCACAGTGGGCGACCTGGCCCCGAAGCTGGGCGTGACGCAGCAGGCGGCATCCAAGACCGTGGCCGAGCTCGAACGCCTCGGCTACGTGGAGCGCCTGGCTGACCCGCGCGACGCCCGCATCCGCCGCGTGCACCTGACCGGGCGAGGCCGCGAGGCGGTGGCGATCGCCCGGCGGGCCCGCGAGGCGCTGGAGTCGCGGCTGGCCGAACGCGGCGGGAAGCGGCGGTTGGAGGAGTGCCGCGCGCTGCTCGCGGACCTGCTGGACGAGCTGGGCGGGGCGCCGGCCGTACGCCATCGCGAGGTCCGGCCGCCCCGCTAGCCCTCTTTGTGAGGGATCTTCAACGGCTTGCCTCTTCCGGGGATCGCCGTCCTGCGGCGCCGTTGACGGGCGCGCGGCCGGTCACCGTAAATTTCGGGCTAAGGTGTGGCGTGCTCGACGACGTCCTCGGTCCCTCGCTCGACGTGGTGTTCTGCGGCATCAACCCCGGCCTCATGTCCGCCGCCACCGGTCACCACTTCGCCCGGCCCGGCAACCGGTTCTGGCCCGCGCTGCACCTGTCCGGGTTCACGCCCCGCCTGCTCGCGCCCGCCGAGCAGCACCTGCTGCCCGAGTACGGGCTCGGCATCACCAACCTCGCCCCCCGCGCCAGCGCCAAGGCGTCGGAGCTGACGCGGGAGGAGCTGGTCGAGGGCGGGGCCGCGCTGGCGGCGAAGGTGGCCGGGCTGGCGCCCAAGGCGCTCGCGGTGCTGGGCGTGTCGGCCTACCGCACCGCCTTCCTGCGGCCCAAGGCGCGGATCGGGCCGCAGGAGGAGACGGTGGGCGGGGCCAGGGTGTGGGTGCTGCCCAACCCGAGCGGGCTCAACGCCCACTGGACCCTGGCCGGGATCGCGGACGAGATGCGCCGCCTGCGATCCTCACTCGCCCAGTCCTAGCGGGCGGCGAAGTCCTGCGTCCAGTAGACCGTGCCCTGGGGGCTCCTGGCGACGCCGACCCCGATGAGGTTGTAGCGGCAGTTCAGGATGTTGGCCCTGTGTCCGGAGCTGTTCATCCACGACTGCATGACGGAGGCGGGCGAGGTCTGGCCCTTGGCGATGTTCTCGGCCCAGGCGGAGCCTCCGGTGAAGCCGGCCGCGCGGATGCGGTCCATGAAGCTCCGGCCGTCCTTCGAGTCGTGGTCGAAGTAGTTCTGCTTCGCCATGTCGGCGGAGTGGCCGAAGGCCGCGGCGCGTAGTTGCGCGTTGTGCGTCAGGGCGCCGCAGCCGGCCTTGGCGCGCTCGGCGTTGACCAGCCTGACGACCTCGTTCTCCTCCGCGGTGCCCACGGCGCCGCCGGTCGGGCCGGTCGTCGGGCCGGTCGTCGGGCCGGTCGTCGGGGAGGTCGAGGTGGTCGGCCTGCTGGTCGGCGTCGCGGTGGGCGAGCCGCTGGGGGAGCTCGTGGGCGTCGGGGTGGGGGTGGCCGAGCCCGGGTCGCAGGTGAGCCGGACCGCCCGCGACTTGACCGGGCGGCCGCGGTAGTCGGTGGCGGTCGCGTAGTACGTGCCGGGCCGGCAGTCCACGGCCAGGCTGACGCGGCCGTTCCTGGTGGCGCCGCTCTTGATGACCGGGTCCTTGCCGGGGACGGCCCGCAGGATGCGGACGCGTACGAGCGAAGGGGAGAAGCAGCCGCGGCGGGCGGCCGACGAGACGATCTTCAGGGCGTTCCCGCTGAGCCTGGGCTTGGTGACGGTCACCCGGCAGGCCGCCTGCGATGCGGTCGCGGCCTCGGCCGCGGTGATCGGCGCGCACAGGGCGGCGACGCTCGCCAGGCCGGCAAGGACCCCAAGGGGTCTACGCATAGGGGGGTTCCTCCAGTTGCGATGGACGCTGGATCGCAAGGCATTCTGGCGGGGCCGCAACCCATTTGTCTCCCATTTCGCAACATTTCTGTGATGTCGCAGGTAAACCAAAGCGTCTCCTGGTGCGTCAGAGGCGGCATTCGCCCCCCTCGGCATGTGGTGGGCGCTTCCGCTCCCTGCCCCCTTCCGGCCGCCCGAAATCCGGTCACCGAACCGGTTAGGTGACCGTTGAGAGCGCTCCCGGCGCTGATGTCTCGAAACCGTCACGGCTATTGACGCGAGCGACACCAGGAATTTACGTTCGCGGTACTTATCCGGTTCAGCAACCCCCAGCGCTCATGGCGGCGACAGCCTGGGAGCGCTCCCACAGGTACGTGCTCGTAGGAACCTTCGCGCCCCCACGCGAAGGAAGGAGAGAAGCGATGCGTCACCGGCCCAGGAAGATCATCCCGCTCCTCGCGGCGGTCCTGCTCGCCGCCACGGCCTGCAGCGGCGGCCCCTCCACCCCGACCGGCCCCGCCCCCAGCCAGGGCCAGAGCCAGGGAGCGCCGGCCAACGCCGACCCGAACCAGCTCCCGCGCGGCGAGACCCTCTACACCACCGGCACCCAGTGGGGCCCGCCGGCCAACTTCAACCCGATCAGGGAGTGGGACTCGGCCGTCGGCACCAAGGGCCTGGTATACGAGTCGCTGTTCCACTACGACACCACCGCCGCCAAGCTCACCCCCTGGCTGGCCGAGAGCGGCTCGTGGACGGACGACACCACCTACGAGATCAAGCTGCGCCCCGGCATCAAGTGGTCCGACGGACAGCCGTTCACGGCCAAGGACGTCGTCTTCTCCTTCGAGCTCGGCAAGATGGAGACGATCCCGTACCACAACCTGTGGAACTGGCTGCAGAAGGCGGAGGCGGTCGACGACCGGACCGCGCGCTTCACCTTCTCCACGGCCAACTACCAGGAGTGGGACTTCATGCTCTACACGCGCACGATGGTCCCCGAGCACATCTGGAAGGACCGCTCCGAGAAGGAGGTCCTGGACGGGATCAACGAGAACCCGGTCGGCACGGGCGCGTACAAGTTCCTGAGCAAGGACCAGGACCGCGTGACCCTGCAGCGCCGCGACGACTGGTGGGGCAAGACCGCGCTCAACATGGAGCCCAAGCCCCGCTACATCGTCGACATCGCCACCCCGAGCAACGAGGTCGCGATGGGCCTGCTGCTGCAGAAGGGCCTCGACCTCAGCAACAACTTCCTGCCCGGCGTGGCCAACCTGGTCAAGGGCAACTTCGGGCTGACCACCTTCTACAACGAGCCGCCGTACATGCTGTCGGCCAACACCGCCTGGCTGGTGCCCAACACCACGAAGAAGCCGATGGACGACCCCGCCTTCCGCAAGGCCCTCGCCTCCTCGATCGACGTCAAGAAGATCGTCGAAGGCGTCTACGGCAACCTCGTCAAGGCCGCCAGCCCGACCGGCCTGCTGCCGCAGTGGGACAAGTACGTCGACCAGGACGTGGTCGCGAAGTCCGGCTTCACCTTCGACGCCGCCAAGGCCAAGAAGCTGCTGGCCGACGCCGGCTACAAGGACGGCGACGGCGACGGTTACGTCGAGAACAAGGACGGCTCCAAGATCAGCCTGTCCCTCATCGTCCCGTCCGGCTGGACCGACTGGATGGAGTCGGCCCGCTCGATCGCCGCCAGCGCCAAGGCCGCCGGCATCCAGGTCACGCCCGACTTCCCCGACTTCAACGCCCTGGTGGAGAAGCGCACCAAGGGTGACTTCGACCTGGTGATCAACAACGAGCGGCAGCTGTCGAACTCGCCGTACACGTACTACGAGTACCTGTTCCAGCTGCCGATCCAGAAGCAGCAGAACACGGTGAACTTCGGCCGCTACGAGAACAAGAAGGCCTGGGACCTCGTCCAGCAGCTCGACCAGGTCAAGACCGACGACACCGCCGGCATGCAGAAGATCATCTCCCAGCTCCAGCAGATCCACCTGGACGACCTGCCGGTGATCCCGCTCTGGTACAACGGCCTCTGGGCGCAGTCCAGCACCTCGGTGTGGAAGAACTGGCCGGCCGCGGCCGGGAGCGCGCCGAAGACCCCCGCCGTGATGTGGCGCAACTGGCTGGAGCTGGGCGGGTTCGAGACCCTCACCCAGATCCAGCCCGCCGCCTCCTAGCCGGACCCTCGAAGCCCCCGCTCCCCGGTGCACGGGGAGCGGGGCCCTCACGGAGACAGATCACGTGCGTCGATATTTCGGCAGGAAACTGCTCATCTACGGGCTGACGTTCTTCGTCGCCGTCACGGTCAACTGGATGATCCCGCGCTTCATGCCCGGCGACCCGGTCGCCAGCATGGTCGCGCGGGCCAACGTCACCAAGCCCGAGGCCGTCGAGGCGATGCGGGCCTACTACAACAACCTCTTCGGCCTGGACCAGCCGCTGCTCACCCAGTACGCCAACTTCTGGGGCGCGCTGCTGCGCGGCGACTTCGGCACCAGCATCTGGCTGTTCCCGACCCCGGTGAGCCAGGTGATCGGCGGCGCGGTGCCGTACACGCTGGCGCTGGTCGTCCCGTCGGTGCTGCTGAGCTGGGTCGTCGGCAACCAGTTCGGCGCGTACGCGGCCCGCCGCAAGCTGCTCGACAACACCGTCCTGCCGGTCGGCTACGTGCTGACGGCGATGCCGTACATGTGGCTGGCGGTGCTGCTGGCCTGGTCGCTCGGCGTGATCGCCGGGCTGTTCCCGGTGGCCGGCGGCTACAGCTTCTCCATGCGCCCCAACCTGTCGTGGACGTTCTTCCTCGACCTGCTGCACCACTGGACGCTGCCATTCCTGTCGCTGTTCCTGGTGGCGCTGGGCGGCTGGGCGATCGGCATGCGGAACATGATCATCTACGAGCTGGAGTCGGACTACTCGACCTACCTGTCGGCGCTCGGCGCGCCCGCCCGGCTCATCCGCAGGTACGCCTTCCGCAACGCCGTCCTGCCCCAGATCACCGGCCTGGCCCTGCAGCTCGGCGTGCTCGTGGCCGGCGCGCTGGTCACCGAGATCGTCTTCGCCTACCCGGGCCTCGGCAGCCTCATTCTCAAGGCCATCCAGAACAAGGACTTCTTCCTCCTCCAGGGCGCGTTCCTGTTCATCGTGCTCGGCGTGCTGATCGCCAACTTCATCATCGACATCGTCTACGTCGTGGTCGATCCTCGGACCAGGGCGGGAATGGCGGGTGCGCAGGCATGACGACGATCCAGGAAGCCGTGCCGCGCGAGCGGGCCGCGGTCCGGCGCGAGGCGCTCTACTTCGCGGTGCGCAACGGCAAGCTCATGACCGGCCTGACGATCGTCCTGGCGCTGCTGCTGCTGGGACTGATCGGGCCGCTGTTCGTGGCCGCCGCGCCCAACGAGTACAGCGTCCAGGCGATGAGCCCGCCCACCGGCGAGCACTGGTTCGGCACCACCACCTTCGGCCAGGACATCTTCGCCCAGTTCGTCCACGGCCTGCGCGCCACCTTCGCCGTCGGCGTGGTCGGCGGCGGCATCGCCGCGGTCATCGGGATGGTCGTCGGCTTCGTGGCCGGCTACGTCGGCGGCCTGGTGGACGAGGTGCTCAACATGCTGACCAACATCATCCTGGTCATCCCCAGCCTGGCCGTGCTGCTGATCGTCAACGCCTACCTGGGCATCCGCAGCGTGGCCGTGCAGGGCCTGTTCATCGGGCTGACGCAGTGGCCGTGGGCGGCGCGGGCGATCCGGGCGCAGACGTTCTCGCTGCGCACCCGCGAGTTCGTGGACCTGGCCAGGATGAGCGGGTCGGGCACCGGGCGCATCATCGCCAGGGAGATCGCCCCGAACATGAGCTCCTACCTGTTCATGACGTTCATCCTGCTGTTCGGCGGCTCGGTGCTCATCGCCTCCTCGCTGGACTTCATCGGCCTCGGCCCCACCGAGGGCGTCTCGCTGGGCCTGATGCTGCAGAACGCCAACCAGTGGAGCGCGCTCCAGCTCGGCATGTGGTGGTGGTTCGTGCCGCCCGGCGCCGCCATCACCGCCATCGTCGGCGCCCTGTACGTCGCCAACGTCGGCCTCGACGAGGTCTTCAACCCGAAGTTGAGGGAGACATGAGTCTTCAGGTCAGCGAGCTGAGGGTCCACTACCGGACGCTCAGGGGCGACGTGCGCGCGCTCGACGGCATGTCCTTCGAGCTCGGCGACGGCGAGATCCTCGGCCTGGTCGGCGAGTCCGGCTGCGGCAAGAGCACCCTGGGCAAGTCCCTCATCCGCATGGACGGCCGCATGCGGCACGTCGGCGGCCGGGTCGTGCTCGACGGGCGCGAGCTGCCGATCGCCGACGACCGGGCGATGAACGGCTTCCGCTTCAAGGAGGTCTCCCTCATCCCGCAGTACGCGATGAGCGCGCTCAACCCCACCCGCAAGATCCGCAAGATGGTGGGCGAGCTGCTGCGCTCGCGCGGCGTCACGCTCGACGCCGCCGAGCTGGAGCGGCGCATGGACCAGGTCGGGCTGCCGCGCGAGGTGCTCGACCGCTACCCGATCGAGCTGTCCGGCGGCATGAAGCAGCGCATGGTCATGGTCATCTCCACGCTGCTCGACCCGTCGCTGCTCATCGCCGACGAGGTCACCTCCGCGCTCGACGTCTCCACCCAGAAGGCCGTCGCCCGCGCGCTGCTCGGCTTCCGCGACAGCGGCTACGTCAAGAGCATGATCTTCGTCACCCACGACATCGCGCTCACCCACCACATCGCCGACACGATCATGGTCATGTACGCGGGCCGCCTCGCCGAGAAGGCCCCCGCCGACGCGCTCGTCAAGGCGCCCAGGCACCCGTACACCAGGCTGCTCATCGACGCGCTGCCCGAGGTCGGCGTCCGCTACGCCGAACGGCGGCTGGAGGGCATCGCCGGCAGCCCGCCGTCGCTGCTCGACCCGCCCGCCGGCTGCCGTTTCCGCGCCCGCTGCCCGCTCGCCGGGGACGAGTGCGCCGAGGATCCGCCCGTGGCCGAGGTCGCGCCCGGCCACCACGTCGCCTGCTGGAAGGCCTGATGCTGAGACTCGACCATGTCACCAAGGTGTTCAGGATCGGCGCCTTCGGCGGCCGTACCGTCACCGCCGTCAGGGACGTCAGCTTCGACGTCGCGCCCGGCGAGGTCGTCTCCCTCATCGGGGAGAGCGGCAGCGGCAAGAGCACGCTCGGCCGCCTGATCCTCGGGCTCAGCAAGGCCACCAGCGGCACGATCACCTTCGACGGGCGGCCGGCGCGGGCGGGCAAGGACTACTACCGCGACGTCCAGGGGATCTTCCAGGACCCGTTCAGCTCGTTCAACCCGGTGTTCAAGGCCGACCGGGTGTTCGCGATGATCAAGGAGTCGTACCATCCGGGCGTGCCCGAGGGGGAGTGGGCCGAGCGGGTCCGCGCGGCGCTGCGCGACGTGCGGCTCAACCCCGACCAGGTGCTCGGCAAGTTCCCCCACCAGCTCAGCGGCGGCCAGCTCCAGCGCCTGCTCATCGCCCGCGCGCTGCTGCTGGAGATCCGCCTGCTGGTGGCCGACGAGATCACCAGCATGCTCGACGCCTCCACCCGCATCGACGTGCTCAACCTGCTGGCCGAGCTGAAGACACGCGGCCTCGGCGTGCTCTACATCACGCACGACCTGTCGCTCGGCAACTACCTGGCCGAGCGGACGATCGTGCTGCGCGAGGGCGCGGTCGTGGAGATGGGCCCGACCGGCGAGGTCTTCGGCGACCCGCTCCATGCCTACACGCGCGAGCTGCTGTCGGCGGTGCCGCGCCTGCACGAGGATTGGGCCGACGCCGAGGACACGGGCACCTGCCTCTACCACGAGCGCGGGGGCTCCGGCGGCCTGCTGGAGGCCGCTCCGGGCCACTTCGTCGCGTGCGCCCGGTCGAAGACCTGTTAAGGAGATCTCCTTGAACCACCGTCCGCTGCACGACGGCTGGACCCTGTCGTCGCGGGACGCCGCGGATCTCATCACCGGGGTCCCGGCCACCGTGCCCGGCTGCGTGCACACCGATCTGCTCGCCGCCGGGCTCATCGACGACCCCTATCTCGACGACAACGAGCGGCGGCTGGCCTGGATCGGCCGCAGGGACTGGACCTACCGCACCACGTTCGCCTGGTCGCCGGACGAGCACGAGCGTACGGACCTCGTGTGCCGCGGGCTCGACACGGTCGCCGAGATCACGCTCAACGGGGTGCGCGTGGGCGGCACTGCCAACCAGCACCGCTCCTACCGGTTCCCCGTCCGCCACCTGCTGCGCCACGGGGCCAACGAGCTGACGGTCACCTTCCGCTCCGCCTACGCCTACGCGGAGGAGCAGCGGGCGGCGCTCGGGGAGCGGCCGGGCGCCTACGACGAGCCGTACGCGTTCATCCGCAAGATGGCCTGCAATTTCGGCTGGGACTGGGGCCCCACGCTGGTCACGGCCGGCATCTGGCGGCCGATCGGGCTGGAGAGCTGGAGCGGCGCCCGGCTGGCCGAGGTGCGCCCTCTGGCCGACGCCGACGGGACGGTGCGGGTGCACGTCCGGGTCGAGCGCACCGCCGAAGGGCCGCTCACGCTGTCGGCCGAGGTCGCCGGGGTCACCGCCGAGCGGCGCATCGACGGCCGCTCGGCCGTGCTCGCGCTCAAGGTGCCCCGCCCCGACCTGTGGTGGCCGCGCGGCCACGGCGACCAGCCGCTCTACGACCTGACGGTACGGCTCGGCGAGGACGAGTGGCACGGCAGGATCGGCTTCCGCTCGGTGGAGCTGGAACGGGAGGCGTTCCGGTTCAAGATCAACGGCAGCCCCGTCTACGTCAGGGGCGTCAACTGGATCCCCGACGACTGCTTCCCGTCCCGCGTGACGAGGGAGCGGCTGGCCGAGCGGTTCGGGCAGGCCCTCGACGCCGGCGTCAACCTGCTGCGGGTCTGGGGCGGCGGCCTGTACGAGAGCGACGACTTCTACGACCTCGCCGACGAGCTCGGCCTCATGGTCTGGCAGGACTTCCCGTTCGCCTGCTCCGCCTACCCCGAGGAGGAGCCGTTCCGGTCCGAGGTCGCCGCCGAGGCCCGCGAGAACGTCACCCGCCTGGCCCCGCACCCCAGCCTGGTGCTGTGGTGCGGCAACAACGAGAACCTGGAGGGCCACGCCGACTGGGGCTGGCGCGACAAGCTCCAGGGGCGCAGCTGGGGCGCGGGCTTCTACCACGACCTGCTGCCCGGCATCATGGCCGAGCTGGACCCGACGCGGCCGTACTGGCCGGGCAGCCCCTACTCGGGCGCGCCCGGCCTGCCGCCGAACGACCCCGCCCGCGGCACCGTCCACATCTGGGACGTCTGGAACCGCGAGGACTACACCCGGTACGCCGCCTACCGGCCGCGTTTCGTCGCCGAGTTCGGCTTCCAGGGGCCGCCTACGTACGCGACCCTGCGCAGGGCCTCCTCCGACGAGCCGCTGAGCCCGCGCTCCTCCCACCAGAAGGCCGTGGACGGCCAGGAGAAGCTGCTGCGCGGGCTCGGCGGGCACCTGCCGCGGCCGGGCACGTTCGACGAGTGGCACTACCTGACCCAGCTCAACCAGGCGCGGGCGGTGGCGTTCGGCGTGGAGCGCTTCCGCGCGCTCATGCCGCACACCATGGGCACGATCGTCTGGCAGCTCAACGACTGCTGGCCGGTGACGTCGTGGGCGGCGGTGGACGGCGACGGGCGGCGCAAGCCGCTCTGGCACGCGCTGCGCCGCGCCTACGCCGACCGGCTGATCACGATGCTCGACGGCGAGCTGGCCGTGGTCAACGACGCCCCGCAGGCGTGGTCGGGCGAGCTGGAGCTGGTCCGGCGCCGGCTGACCGGCGAGCCGCTGGCCAAGGAGGTCGTCGCCGTGCACGTGGCGCCGCGCGCGGTGACCAGGGTGGCGCTGCCGCCGTCGGTGGCCGCGGCCGACGACCCGGCGCGCGAGCTGCTGTCGGCCCGGCTCGGCTCGGTCCGCCTGGTGCGTTTCTACGCCGAGGACCCGGCCGTCGCGTTCCCCCCGGCGGTCTGGGACGCCGACGCCGCGCCCGCGCAGGACGGCTACCGGGTGACCGTCACCGCCCGCACCGTGCTGCGCGAGCTGGCGCTCTTCCCCGACCGGCTGGACCCGGCCGCGGGCGTGGACGACCAGCTCGTCACGCTGCTGCCCGGCGAGAGCGCGGTCTTCCACGTCACCACGGCGAAGGCGCTGGACGCCGCCGCGCTGACCGGCTTCCCGGTGCTGCGGTGCGTCAACGAGCCGGGCGGCGCGCTGTTCAGACCCTGAACTCCTCGGTGCGGTGCCCGTAGCCGGGCCCCGCGGCCCGCATCGCGTCGGTGACGGCGGGCGGCGGCAGCGGCGCGATCTCGCGCTCGTGGAAGGCGAGCACGTCCTCGCCGGCGGCGAAGAGCGCGCGCACCGCCGCCAGGCAGGGGCCCACGACGCGGGCGTCGGTGATCCGGCGGCCGCCGCGGCAGCCGCCGTACTCGTCGTAGAGCACCTCGTACATGAGGGACGGGCCGAAGACGACCAGCTCCGGCAGCGGGTCGAGGTGCGCGACCCGCGCGGCCGGCAGCACCCGGCACGGCGATCCCGCGCGCGCCCGCACGGCCAGCACGTGCATCTCCCACTGCAGGTACGCCGTGACGGGGAACTCCGCCACCCGCACCCGCCTGACCGGCACCCGGCTCATGAAGTAGCGGCGCAGCGGGCCCGCCATCTCCGCGACCAGGGCGAGGGAGCCCGCCCAGTCGCCGTCCATCATGGCCCGCCAGCTCGCGACGTCCGGCTCGTAGAAGGTCTGCGCCCGCTCCAGCTTCCACATCGGCTCGGCGGTCACGGCGTGGTCGCGGTCGAAGGCGGCGTGATAACCCTCCGCGTCGAGGACCAGGGCGTCGGCGTGCGCCACGGCGGCGAACGGGTTGCCCACGAGGTCCTGGGCCGGATCATGGCCCGGGTGGTCGACCGTGTTCGACGCGCCGTGCTCGGTCATGCGGCTCCCTCCGTCGGCTGAAAACCCGCCCAGATCATCAATGGCGTCCCTGACAGGGTCAAGGCCCAAAAACGATCCGCGCGGGCTCGCTCAGCCGCGGTGGTGGGCGCGCCGGCGGACCAAGCTGAAGAGCATGGCCACCAGCCACACGCCGAACAGCACCTTGAGGACGCCGAAGCCGCCCACCGCGAAACCGACGATCACGAGCACGAAGAGCAGCCCGACGAACGGGTGCGGCCCGTGGTGCCGGTGGTGACGTGCCGGGCCGTGCTTCCACTGGTGGCGCATCTCCCTGCGGGCCTGGCGCATGTCGTGGTGCATCTGGTGCATCTGGTGGCGATGGGCGCGCATCGCCTCGTGCCAGTCGCCGCCCATGCCGGGAAGCGGGGGAGGCTCCAGGAATCCCGGCACCCGGGAGCGGGCCGCGGGCTGGGAGCCGGGCAGGTCGGCCGTGACCCGGGCGAGGTCACGGGCGGTCTTGGCGGCCAGCGCGTGGTCCAGCCGCTCGTCGAGTTCTTCGCGGGTCAGGCGGCCCTCGGCGAAGTGCTCGCGCAGGGCGGCCATCGTCTGCTCGCGCTCGGCGTCGCCGATGCGGAGGTCGTTCGGGTCCATGCCTGGCTCCTCGCTCCGTGGGCCTCGCAGGGTCACTCGTCGCCCGGGTCGCCGTCGGCCAGAATCTGGTAGAGCTTGCGCCGGGTCTCCACCAAAGTCTTACGCGCTTCGCGGATTTGTGCGTCGTTCCCGGTCTGGAGAATCTGCATCATCGCGAAGGCCGACTGGCGGCCGATCTGCCACAGCTCGGTGACGTTGTCGTCGACGTCGGGGCGCATCTCGTCCCACGGGGTGCGGACCTCGTCGGGGTGCGCCTCGATGTAGGCGCGGCCCTCGTCGGTGAGACGGAAGCTCTTGCGGCCCTCGCTCTCCTCGGAGATCACCAGGCCCTCGTCGGTGAGCTGCTGGAGCGCCGGGTAGACAGCGCCGGGGCTGGGCTTCCAGCCGCCCTCGCTGCGCTCGGCGATCTCCTGGATGATCTGGTAGCCGTTGCGCGGCTCCTCTGCGAGCAGGGCCAGGATGGCGGCGCGGACGTCGCCGCGCTTGGCCTTGCGGCCCCGGCCGCCCCAGCCGCGGTGGCCGCCGAACGGCCCGCCGGGCCCGAACGGTCCGCCGCCGCCGAACGGCCCGCCGCCGAACGGGCCACCCGGCCCGAACGGCCCACCGGGTCCGAACGGCCCGCCGGGCCCGCCTCTCCTGCCGCGCTCCCGGTGCTCGTGCCGGTGCTCGTGCCTGCGGTGCCGGTGACCGCCCATCTCCTCGAAGGCGTCGGACATGGCCCTGAACGCCTCGCGGGCGGCCCGCTTGTAGTCGTGCGCGCCGGGCCAGGGGCCGGGCGCTGCCTGTGCGGAACTCATAGGTTTCCCCCTATATCGTGATTCGCTCTCGATGCATCAACGATATATCGCTACTGTGTCGACAGCAAGCCCCCTGTCAACGTGAGCCAGATCACGAAAAAGTTGCGAAATCGGGGAACAGGATCGGGGATGGAGCCGTTGAACAGAGCAGACGAGGTCGTTCCGCGTCGGCAGGGCTGGGGGGTGCTGTCGCCGTGGAGACGACCTCGTCTGCGTTTCCGGAACCTTCCCACGCCTCACGCCTCACGCCTCACGCCTCACGCCTCACGCCTCACGCCTCACGCCCGGGATCGGGGGACGCTGCGCGTTCGGGATTGGTGGCGCTGCGCGCCAGGGGGTTGCGAGGGAGCGCCGTCGCCTGGACTGAGGAGCGCAGGGAGCGAAGCGACCGGAGCGACGAGGGAAGGCGACGGGTCTAAGCGACCGAGCCGCCCGCGCGAAGCGCGGGCAAGAAGCAGGTACAGTCCCGATCATGATGGGGCACACGCACGCGATGACCGGGGCCATCGCCTGGCTGGGGCTGGCGCCACCACTGGCCGCCCTGCCGCTGCTGACCGAATCCTCCCGCTTCATCGAAACCGGCATCATGGTCGGCGCGCTCGGACCCGCCGAGCTGATCGCCGGCGCCATCATCTGCGCGGGCGCGGCGATGCTGCCCGACCTCGACCATCCCAGCGCCACGATCGCCCAGACCTTCGGGCCGGTCACCTGGTTGCTGAGCAAGGGCGTGTCCTGGCTGGCCGGCGGCCACCGGGGGGCCACCCATTCGCTGGCCTTCGCGGTCGCGCTCGGGTTAGGCACGCACTGGCTGGCCAACACCTATCCCATCGGCCGCGACATCATGGTCGTGCTGCTCATCGGCCTCGCGCTGCGCGCGATCGGCGTCGGCATCCCGGGCAACAAGCTGGGCTCGGCGATGGTCAACATCGGCATGACCGCCGGGCTCTACGCCGTCTTCCTCTCCCTCGGCGTGGGCTACGCCTGGCTCGGCCTCGCGGTCGGCGTCGGCTGTCTGATCCATGTCGTCGGCGACTGCATGACCGAGCGCGGCTGCCCGGTGTTATGGCCGCTCGGGGTGAAGTTCGTGCTGCCGTGGAAGATCGGCATCAAGACCGGCAAGAAGTTCGAGCAGAAGATCCTGGCCCCGCTCCTGTCGGTGGCGATCATCGGCCTGCTCTTCTGGCGCCTCGCGCCGGTTTAACTTGATGTCGAGATATCCTAGTAATATCTTGACGTCGAGACATCCGCCTCCGGCCGTGGAGTTAGGCGTACCTAACGTACGAGTGGTTCCGGCTGTGCGGCAGGATTTGAGTGAACACCGGTCTGATGAGGAGGCGAATCACCGTGTCCGCGAACAGCTTCGGCGCCCGTGACACGCTGCGCGTCGGCGACGCGTCATATGAGATTTTCCGGCTGGATGCCGTCGAGGGCGCCGCACGCCTCCCGTACAGCCTGAAGATCCTCCTGGAGAACCTCCTGCGCACGGAGGACGGCGCGAACATCACCGCCGACCACATCCGCGCGCTGGGCTCCTGGGACCCCAACGCCGCGCCCAGTGTCGAGATCCAGTTCACCCCGGCGCGCGTCATCATGCAGGACTTCACCGGCGTGCCCTGCGTCGTCGACCTCGCCACCATGCGCGAGGCCGTCCGCGACCTCGGCGGCGACCCGGCCCGCATCAACCCGCTCGCCCCGGCCGAGATGGTCATCGACCACTCCGTGATCGTCGACTACTTCGGCCACCCCGACGCCTTCCAGCGCAACGTCGAGCGCGAGTACGAGCGCAACCGCGAGCGCTACCAGTTCCTGCGCTGGGGCCAGACCGCCTTCGACGAGTTCAAGGTCGTCCCGCCCGGCACCGGCATCGTCCACCAGGTCAACATCGAGCACCTGGCCAGGGTCGTCATGATCCGCGACGGCAAGGCCTACCCCGACACCTGCGTCGGCACCGACTCCCACACCACGATGGAGAACGGCATCGGCGTGCTCGGCTGGGGCGTCGGCGGCATCGAGGCCGAGGCCGCGATGCTCGGCCAGCCGATCTCCATGCTCATCCCGCGCGTGGTCGGCTTCAAGCTCAACGGCAAGCTGCCCGCCGGCGCCACCGCCACCGACCTGGTGCTGACCATCACCGAGATGCTGCGCAAGCACGGCGTGGTCGGCAAGTTCGTCGAGTTCTACGGCGAGGGCGTCTCCTCGGTGCCGCTGGCCGACCGGGCCACCATCGGCAACATGAGCCCCGAGTTCGGCTCCACCTGCGCGATCTTCCCGATCGACGGCCAGACCGTCGACTACCTGCGCCTGACCGGCCGCACCGAGGAGCAGATCGCCCTCGTCGAGTCCTACGCCAAGGCCCAGGGCCTGTGGCTCGACCCGTCGGCGCCCGAGCCGGTGTTCTCCGAATACATCGAGCTCGACCTCGGCACGGTCGTCCCGTCCATCGCCGGGCCCAAGCGCCCGCAGGACCGCATCGCGCTGTCCGACGCGAAGCACGCCTGGCGCCGCGACGTCGAGAACTACGTGAGCGACGGCGTGGACGAGGCCAACGAGGAGAGCTTCCCGGCCTCCGACGCGCCCGCCTCCAACGCCACCGCCAACGGCGGCCGGCCGCACAAGCCGGTGCCCGTCACGCTGGCCGACGGCACGTCGTTCGAGATCGACCACGGCATCGTCTCGATCGCCGCGATCACCTCGTGCACCAACACCTCCAACCCGTACGTCATGCTCGGCGCGGCCCTGCTCGCCCGCAACGCCGTCGACAAGGGCCTCACCCGCAAGCCGTGGGTCAAGACCTCGCTCGCGCCGGGCTCCCAGGTCGTCACCGGCTACTTCGAGCGCTCGGGCCTCCAGCCCTACCTCGACAAGATCGGCTTCAACCTGGTCGGCTACGGCTGCACCACCTGCATCGGCAACTCGGGGCCGCTGCTGCCGGAGATCTCCGAGGCCATCCAGGCCAACGACCTCGCGGTCACCGCCGTGCTGTCCGGCAACCGCAACTTCGAGGGCCGGATCAACCCCGACGTCAAGATGAACTACCTGGCCTCGCCGCCGCTCGTGGTGGCGTACGCGCTGGCCGGCACCATGGACCTCGACCTCGACACCGAGCCGCTCGGCGTCGGCAGCGACGGGCAGCCGGTCTACCTGCGCGACATCTGGCCCTCCCCGGAGGAGGTCGCCGAGGTCGTCCACTCCTCGATCGGCCGCGAGATGTTCGAGCGCGACTACGCCGACGTCTTCAAGGGCGACGACCACTGGCGCTCGCTGCCGATCCCGACCGGCGACACCTTCGAGTGGGACCCCGACTCCACCTACGTCCGCAAGGCCCCCTACTTCGACGGCATGCCGGAGAAGCCGGAGCCCGTGACGGACATCAGCGGCGCCCGCGTCCTGGTCAAGGTCGGCGACTCGGTCACCACCGACCACATCTCGCCGGCCGGTTCGATCAAGGTCGGCACCCCGGCCGCGCAATACCTGCAGGCCAACGGGGTCGAGGTCAAGGACTTCAACTCCTACGGCTCGCGGCGCGGCAACCACGAGGTGATGATCCGCGGCACGTTCGCCAACATCCGCCTGCGCAACCAGATCGCGCTGGGCACCGAGGGCGGCTACACCCGCGACTTCACCCAGCCCGACGCCCCGGTGTCGTTCATCTACGACGCCTCGGTCAACTACGCCGCCGCGGGCACGCCGCTGGTGGTGCTGGCCGGCAAGGAATACGGCTCCGGCTCCTCGCGCGACTGGGCGGCCAAGGGCACGGCGCTGCTGGGCGTCCGCGCAGTCATCGCCGAGTCCTACGAGCGCATCCACCGCTCCAACCTCATCGGCATGGGCGTGCTGCCGCTGCAGTTCCCGGAGGGCGCCACGGCGGCGTCGCTGGGCCTGACCGGCGAGGAGACGTTCGACATCACCGGCGTCGAGGAGCTCAACAAGGGCGGCATCCCGCAGACCGTGCACGTCAAGGCCGGCGACGTCGAGTTCGACGCGGTCGTCCGCATCGACACGCCGGGCGAGGCCGACTACTACCGGCACGGTGGCATCATGCAGTACGTCCTGCGCTCGCTGCTGGCCAAGTGATCTTCCTGGTCGCCGCCCGGTCATGAGCCGGGCGGGGGCCGGGGGTTGGGGCGTGATCCTCACGCGCCCCGCATCGGGGGAACCACCCGAACCGACGAGGCCGTCCGGCGGAACACCCTCCGCCGGGCGGCCTTCGCCGTTCCCTCCTTCGCCGTTCCCCCTTAGCCGTTCCCCGCTTACGCGACGCGCCCGGCCGGCGCGGACCAGGTGTCGCAGGCGGCGGGGGAGAGCGACTGGCGGCCGCGCTCCAGCCAGCGGGCCCGGTTGACGCCCTTGCCGTGGCTGCGGACGCCGTCGAAGTCGTCGCCGCTTGCCCTGGCGGTCTCCACCAGGGCCGCCCAGTCCTGCCCGGTGCGCCCCAGCGAGCCCTGCACGCTGCCCAGGAACACTCCCGCGAGGCAGTCGGCCTGCAACTCGTAGCGGCGCCGCGCCGCGCTCTCACGCGTCTTGGGGAGGCCGACGCCCATGAGGCGCTGCACGTGGTGGCCGTACTCGTGGGCGGCGACCTTGAGCGGATAGAGGTCCGTACGGTTCTCGATCCAGGGCCCGGTGAGCGGGAAGACGAGCGTGCGCCGCTCCACGCAGTAGAACGCCGCCGCCTGCGCGGGCCAGTCCCCGCCGCAGATCCGGTCGGCGGGCTCGTCGAAGTACCGCACCACGGGCCTCGCGAACGTCCGCCCCGCCTTCGCGAAGTACGCCCGCCACGACGTGTTGAGGCACGTGACGACGGTCTGGAGGTATTCCCGGGTCCGCGGGATCCCCCCGGAGCTGATCGCCGTCTCCGGGCACGAGATGACCGGCAGTCTGCCCGCCTTCTCCCGGAACGGATCCTGGACGGCGGCCCCGGCCGGGGCGGGCGGCAGGGAGACCGCCAGGACCGCGGCGAGGACAAGGGCGCGCTTGATCGGGGGGAACCGCACGAGCGGCAGCTTAGCCAACGACCAGGTGTGGCACGATGGGCAACGCCACCCGGCGAAGTTTGGTTTCGCCGGGCGGCATTCTCACAACATCCGCAGCAGCACAGTGATCGCCTGGGCAACGACCTCCTCGGGCGCATGCCCCACGAGGAAGTCGAACCGGTCGGGGGAAATGGCCCGCACCTGCTCGATCATTGCCCAGCTCTGCTTGGCCAGTCCGGTGTCGCCAGGATCCAGCCGGATGTGCGTGGGATATTCGCGCTCTCGTGACGTCAGCGGAGCCACCAGGACCAGGCCGAGTCTGGACCGGTTGAAACTGTCGTTGCTGAGAATCATCGCGGGTCGGTCGAACCCCTGCTCGCGCCCTGCCGGCTGTCTGTCGTAGCGAGTGAACCAGATCTCACCTTGGGTGAGTTTCATTCTTCTCCTCGGGAATCGTGATCAGGCCCTCCCATTCGGACGCGATGCGACGGGTGCGCGGCGCCGAGCCGAGAATCATCTCGCGCTCGGTCAGGTAGTCGGTCCATCCCTCCGGGTTCTCGCGTTGGACCTGCTCGACCCGTTCGTTGACCTCCTGCCAGAACTGCTTGTGTTCGTAATCCGCGATGGCGTCGTTGAGCACCTCGGTCATGCTCCGGCCCTCCTGTCGGGCGATTCGAGCTAGTCGATCTCTTGTCTTGACGCTGACGCGTATCGTCGTGGCTTTGGGCTTCATCGTCATACTCCGCAGGCTACGTCGGCGTCTAAGGAACACTACACGAGCGCGGTCATGTTCAGTGGTTGAACGGCAACTCTGCGTAAAGATGGTTGACTCTCCTGCGTGACTGATACGGCATTGGTGCTGATCCTTGGTGGTTCAGCAGTTTTCATCGGCGCGATCGTGCAGGGCAGCGTCGGGTTCGGCCTGGGGTTGGTGGCGGCTCCCGTGCTCACCCTGCTCGATCCCGACCTGATGCCCGGCGCCATCCAGGTCGTCAACGCGACGTTGCCGCTGTTCACGCTGGCCGTCGAGTGGCGCAGGGTGGATTGGCGGGGGCTGGGCTTCGCGGTGCTCGGCAGGGTGCCGGGGAGCGTCCTGGGTGCGTTCATCATTGTCTACGTTTCCGTATACACCCGTGGCCTCCTCGTGGCGGCCATGGTGCTCGTCGCGGTGGCGTTGACCGCGAGGGCGCTGAGCGTGCCGCGCAACGGCGTGACCATCACCTCGGCGGGCTTCGTCTCGGGCGTGACCGGGACCGCCACGGGCATCGGGGGGCCGCCCATCGCGCTGGTCTACCAGACCGCCAAGGGGCCCCAGATCCGCTCCACGCTCGCCGTGTTCTTCTTCCTGAGCGCGGTGCAGTCGCTGGCCATCCTGGCGATCGTGGGGGAACTGCCCGGGCGGGCCCTGTCGGCGGGCGCGACCCTGATCGTCCCCATGGTGCTGGGATTCCTGGTGTCCAAGCCGCTGCGCCGCTACCTCGACGGCGGCAAGGCGCGGACGGCCGTGCTCGTCGTGGCCGCGGTGTCGGCCGCCGGGCTCATCGCGCAGAACGTGATCACGCAGGTCCTGTCCGCTTGAGCGGCGCCCCCGGCCGCGGTGCCGGGAGCCAAGGCTCACATGGTGGATCCAGGCCCGCCGCGCAGGCGTCGCACGAGGTCGTCGGCGGCCTCCGGCCATTGCGGGTGGTCGAATGTGAAGCCCGCTTCGAGCAGGCGACCGGGGACGACGCGGCGACTTTTCAACAGGAGTTCGGTATCCGAGCGCAGCGCGAACGCGCCGAGCTCGGCCATCCACTTCGTTGCGGGCAGGCCCACCGGAACACCCCACGCGGCGCGCAGCACGCGCATGAACGTATGTTGCGGTAAAGGGGCAGGAGCGGCGAGGTTCACCGGCCCGGCGAGGTCGTCCCGGTCGGCCAGGAACTCGACGGCGCGGACGAAGTCGCGGTCATGGATCCAGGACACGTATTGCGCACCGCCGGCGACCGGGCCGCCAAGTCCAAGGCGCACGAGCCGCAGCAAGACCTCGAAGACGCCGCCACGGTCGGGGCTCATCACCATGGCGGCGCGCATGCTGACCTTGCGCGTGTGGGGGGTTTCGGCTTGTTCCTGCGCCCGCTCCCACGCTTTCGCGATCTCAACGCTGTAGGCCCAGTAGCCTGGCACGCCCGGTTCGGCGCCGCCCAGCACGCCGGTCACCTCGTCGTTGGGGGCGTCGAAGCGGTGGGCGTAAACGGTGGCAGTGCTCATCTGAAGCCAGACCTTGGGAGGCCGTACGGCGGCCGCGACGGCCTCGCCCACCACCCGGGTGGAATGCACCCGCGAATCCATCATGGCCCGCAGATTGTCAGGCGTGTAGCGACAGTTGACGCTGCGTCCGGCCAGGTTGATCACTACGTCGCTGCCGTCGATCTCCTTCGCCCATGGGCCGAGTGTCTCGGCATCCCAGCGGACGTCGCGATCGTGCACCGGCCGCCTGGTCAGGATCACGACGTCATGGCCCGCAGCGGTCAGTGCGCGACTCAGGATGGTGCCTACCTGCCCGGTCCCCCCAGGTATCACGATCTTCATCCGGCTTCCCCCAAGGTGAGTAGGGCCAGCCTAGCGCGGCTGGCTGAACACGTTCAAAAGCGGCTCATGCCGCCACAGGAGAACCATCAGGCCCATGACACACCGCACTCCCAGATCTGCCGGCCTCGACGTCCAGGAGTCCGGGAGGTTGAGCCTGCGTTTCTGGATTGTTACCGGAAACAACAAACTCCCGGCCCCGACCCTCTTCCAAAGCAGGCCGTCCCGGAATACGTTGCCGCAAACAACATTCATCCGGGCCCCTCCGGAAGAAAGGACCCTGCACCATGCGCAAGGGGATCCTCAGCCTGACCGCCGCGGCAGCCGCGCTCGCCCTCGGTCTCACCGCCTGCGGGGGCGACGGCGGTCAGACCAGCACGTCGACCACCTCCGAGTCGGCCACGGCGGCGGCCAAGGCCGGCAAGATCGGCGTCATCCTGCCGGACAGCAAGTCCTCGGCCCGGTGGGAGACGGCGGACCGCAAGTACCTCGAAGAGGCGTTCAAGGCCGCCGGCGTCGAGTACGACATCCAGAACGCCCAGAACGACAAGACGGCGTTCCAGACCATCGCCGACCAGATGATCACGAACGGCGCCACCGTTCTCATGATCGTCAACCTGGACAGCGGCAGCGGCAAGGCCGTGATCGAGAAGGCCAAGTCGCAGGGCGTCGCCGTGATCGACTACGACCGGCTCACGCTCGGCGGCGGCGCCGCCTACTACGTCAGCTTCGACAACACCAAGGTCGGCACCCTCCAGGGTGAGGGCCTGTCGAAGTGCCTGACGGACAAGAAGGCGGACAAGCCGATCGTCGCCTACCTCAACGGCTCTCCCACTGACAACAACGCCACGCTGTTCAAGCAGGGCTACGACGGTGTGCTCAAGCCGAAGTTCGACTCCGGCGACTACGTCAAGGGCCCCGAGGAGTCGGTGCCCGAGTGGGACAACACCAAGGCCGGCACGCTCTTCGAGCAGATGCTGACCGAGCAGCCGAAGATCGCCGGCGTCCTGGCCGCCAACGACGGTCTCGGCAACGCCGCCATCACCATCCTGAAGAAGAACGGCCTCAACGGGAAGGTCCCGGTCACCGGCCAGGACGCGACCGTCCAGGGCCTGCAGAACATCCTCGCCGGCGACCAGTGCATGACCGTCTACAAGGCGGTCAAGAAGGAGGCCGACGCCGGGGCCAAGCTGGCGGTGGCGCTGGCCAAGGGCGAGAAGCCCACGGCGAGCTCCAGCGTCAAGGACCCGGAGAGCGGGCAGGACGTCCCCGCCGAGCTCATGGAGCCGCAGGCCATCTACCTCGACAACGTCAAGGACGTGGTGGCCGACGGTTACGTGACCAAGGAGGAACTGTGCACCGGTGACTTCGCCGCGAAGTGCACCGAGGCCGGAATTCAGTAGAACCGAGAGGGGTACGGCCCGCGTCACCGGCGCGGGGCCGTACCCTCCCCTCTAGGGAGCCCCATGACCCCCCTCCTTGAAGTGCGCGGGATCGACAAGAGCTTCGGTCCGGTCAAAGTCCTGCACAACGTCGAGTTCTCCGCCTACCCCGGCGAGGTCACCGCACTGGTCGGCGACAACGGGGCGGGCAAGTCCACCCTGGTCAAGTGCATCGGCGGCATCTATCCGATCGACGGCGGCACGATCTCCTTCGACGGCAAGCCGGTGCAGATCCACACCCCGCGCGACGCCGGCGAGCTGGGCATCGAGATCGTCTACCAGGACCTGGCCCTGTGCGACAACCTGGACATCGTCCAGAACATGTTCCTCGGCCGGGAGCGCAAGAGCGGGCTCCTGCTCGACGAGGACTCCATGGAGGAGCTCGCCGAGAAGACCCTCAGCAGCCTGTCCGTGCGCACCGTGAAGTCCATCAGGCAGCAGGTCTCCAGCCTGTCCGGCGGGCAGCGGCAGACCGTCGCCATCGCCAAGGCCGTGCTGTGGAACAGCAAGGTCGTCATCCTCGACGAGCCCACCGCCGCCCTGGGCGTGGCCCAGACCGCGCAGGTGCTCGAACTGGTCCGCAGGCTGGCCGACACCGGCCTCGCCGTCGTCCTCATCTCGCACAACATGAACGACGTGTTCGCCGTCTCCGACCGGATCGCGGCGCTCTACCTCGGCAGGATGGCCGCCCAGGTCAAGACCTCCGACGTGACGCACGCGCAGGTCGTCGAACTGATCACCGCCGGCCGCAGCGGGGAACTCGGTCTCAAGAACGGGGTCACCCCATGAGCAAGGTCAAGGAACTGCCCGGCGAGGCCATCGTCGCCGCGACGCAGGCCCCGTCCATCGGCAACAGCTTCCGCGCGTACGTCCAGCGGGTGCGCGGCGGCGACATGGGGTCACTGCCCGCCGTCCTCGGCCTGGTAGTGCTCTGCGCGGTGTTCGCGATCGCCCGCCCCTCGTTCGTCACCGCGATCAACTTCGCCAACCTCTTCACCCAGGGCGCCGCGATCACGCTCATCGCGATGGGCCTGGTGTTCGTGCTGCTGCTCGGCGAGATCGACCTGTCCGCCGGGTACGCGAGCGGCGTCTGCGCGGCCGTGCTCGCCGTCACCCTCGCCAGCCTGGGCCTGCCCTGGTACGTGTGCGCGCTGGCCGCCATCCTCACCGGCGTGGTCATCGGCGTCGTGCTCGGCGCGCTGGTGGCCAAGGTCGGCATCCCGTCGTTCGTGGTGACGCTGGCCGCCTTCCTCGCCTTCCAGGGCCTGGTCCTGGTGCTGGTCAAGGAGGGCACGAACATCTCGGTCCGCGACCCGGTGATCCTCGCCATCGCGAACAAGAACCTGGAGCCGTGGCTCGGCTGGGCGCTCTACGCCGTCTGCGTGGGCGCCTTCGCGGCCATCCAGCTCGTCCGGGCCGCCCGGCGCACCAAGCGCGGCCTCACCGCCGACCCGCTGTCGCTCATCGCCTTCCGCGTGGGGGCGCTGGCGGTGCTGGCCGGCGCCGCGGTGTTCGTGCTCAACCTGGAGCGCAGCCGCAACCCGGCGCTGGTCTCGCTCACCGGCGTGCCGATCGTGGTGCCGGTCATCCTGGTGCTGCTGGTCGTGTGGACGGTCATCCTGCGCCGCACGTCGTTCGGCCGCCACCTGTACGCGGTCGGCGGCAACACCGAGGCCGCCCGCCGGGCCGGCATCCCGGTCGACCGGCTCAAGATCAGCGCGTTCGTGATCTGCTCGGCGATGGCCGCCGTCGGCGGCATCGTGGCCGCCTCCCGCGCCAGCTCCGTCGACCCCAACACGGGCGGCAGCTCGGTCCTGCTGTACGCGGTCGGCGCCGCGGTCATCGGCGGCACGAGCCTGTTCGGCGGCAAGGGCCGGGTGCTCGACGCCGTGCTCGGCGGCGCCGTGGTGGCCGTCATCGAGAACGGCATGGGCCTCATGGGCTACGGAGCCAGCGTCAAGTATCTGGTCACCGGGTGCGTGCTGCTCCTCGCCGCGGGCGTCGACGCCCTGGCGCGCAGGCGGGCGGCTGCCGCTGGTCTAAGGTGATCAGCGACCCGCAGCCTCTCAAGGAACCCCAGATCATGCGTGCCGGCCCCTCGCAGGAGGACATCAGGCGCCACAACCTCGGCGCGCTCCTTCGCCACGTCCACCTGGGCGGGCCGACCTCGCGTGCCGAGCTCACCGCCAAGATGGGGCTCAACCGCAGCACGATCATGGCGCTGACCTCCGACCTCACGGCTGCGGGGCTCGTACGCGAGGAGCTGCCCCGCGAGACCGGCCGGGCCGGCCGCCCCTCGCTGGTGGTCCGGCCGGAGTCGTCGCGGGTCTACGTGTTCGCCTTCGACGTGGGGCCCGACCGGCTCGCGGTCGCGCGCGTGGGGCTGGGCGGGGTCATACTCGACCGGCGCGAGGCCGTACGCCGCCGTGAGGTGTTCGAGCTGGACGAGCTGACCGGCGCGCTCGCCGGCTTCGCCCGGCAGATGCGCCGCAAGACCAGGGCCGACACCGTCTGCGTGGGCGCGGCGGCGGCCGTGTCCGGCGGCGTGCGCAAGGCCGACGGCGTGGTCACCTTCGGCCCCAACCTCAAGGCGGAGGAGGTGCCGTTCGGCGAGGAGCTGGGCCGCAAGCTCGGCCTGGGCCTGCCGGTCAGCGTCGGCAACGACGCCAACCTGGGCGCGCTCGCCGAGCACAGCCGCGGCGTCGGCGTCGCCGTCAGGGACCTCATCTACCTGCACGGCGACGTGGGCATCGGCGGCGGCATCATCGCCGGCGGCCAGTTGCTCGGCGGCCACGACGGCTACGGCGGCGAGGTCGGCCACATGGTCGTCAACCCGGGCGGCCGGGCCTGCGGCTGCGGCTCGCACGGCTGCCTGGAGGCCGAGGTGGGGGAGCGCGCCCTGCTGGAGGCGGCCGGCCGCTTCGGCGCCGGGCAGCAGGGCCGCGACGCGGTCCGGGCCGTGGTCGAGGCGGCCGACCGCGGCGACATCGTCGCCCAGGAGGCGCTGAGCCGCACCGGCGAATGGCTCGGCCTCGGCGTCGCCAACCTCGTCAACATCTTCAACCCCGAGATGGTGATCTTCGGCGGCATGCTGCGTGAGGTCTATCTCGGCTCGGCCGCGCAGGTGCGCACGCAGCTCACCCTGCACGCCATGGCCGCGCAGCGCGAGCAGGTGCGGCTGCGCACCTCCGCGCTCGGCGACTCCGCCACCCTGGTCGGCGCGGCGGAACTGGCCTTCGCGCACGTGCTCGCCGACCCCCTGGAGGTCCTGGCCCGCGCGAACGGCTAGCCGGCCGGGTCAGCCCACTTTCGCCCGCGCCGCCGTCCAGGTGTTGCAGAAGCCGGTGGCCCCGCCCTTGTAGCCGCGGTCCTGCCAGAACGCCAGGTTGCGCGGCTTGCCGTGCACCTCGCTCTCCTCCGCCTGCCGTACCGCGTCGAGCCAGTCGTCCCACGCGATGCCCGGCCCGATCGACTTCAGCGCGGCGCTGTAGAAGACGCCCGCGTAGCACTCGGCCTGCATCTCCAGCCGGTGGCTCAGCACCGTGCGGGCCCGCTCCGAGGCCGGCAGGTACAGCGCCTCGTGCGCCTTCAGCACCCCGGTGAGCTGCTGGACGTGGTGGCCCCACTCGTGGGCGACCGAGTGGGCGACGTTCATCCTGAACGGGTCGCGCAGGTCGTGCCGGGTGATGCGGATGACGATCGCCCGCTGCTCCGGGCAGTAGTGCGCGCCCGCGCCCGAGACGCGCCCGCAGACCGAGTCCGCGCCGGAGGTGATCGTCACCTCGGGCGAGCTGTAGGGCAGCCCGGCCGCCGCGAACCGCTCCGCCCAGAAGCGGTCCGCGCACGCCGCCATGGCGCGGTGGAAGGCGCGCAGCGAGCCCGCCGACCCCGCCTTGATCGCCGGCACCGCGCATCTCATGCGTGGCAGGTCTCCGCCCATGACGTGGGACAGCGACTCCTGCCCGGTGCGCGGCGCGGCCGACGCGGGCTCACCCGCGATCACGGACACGGTGATGAACACCGCCACCGGCACGAGAACAGTGCGCACGATGGCGGATCATAGATCAATATGTCCTCTTTTGTTAGGACACCTTGGACTTAGGGGCCTTCCACGTGTTGCAGGCGCTCGCCGACTCCTTGGCGAAGCCGCGCTCCAGCCAGTAACCGACGTTGGCGCCGGCCCCGTGCGTCTCCTCGCCGAAGTCCTTCAGGCCGAAGAGCGACAGGAAGGAGCCGCTGCCGTTGTTCCTGACGAAGTAGTACCAGTCGTCGTGGGAGCGGCCCAGCGAGTGCCACACGTCGCCGATGAACGCCGCGCCCAGGCACTCCGCCTGCAGCTCGTAGCGGCGGCTCTCGTCGAGCATGCGCCGGGCGTTCTTGCCGTTGTACTCCGTGCCGGCGTCGAGCATGCCGGTGAGCTGCTGGACGTGGTGGCCGTACTCGTGCGCGAGCACCGCCATGAGCGCCAGGTTGTCCGGATGACGCAGCAGGCCGGGGGAGACCAAGTAAGTGATCTTGTTGTTGCGCGGGCAGTAGACGGCCTGCGCGCCCGCTGGGTAGCCGCCACAGCCCGTCTTCGCACGGGGCTTGGCGATGACCTGGAGCGACGGCTTGCTGAACGCGGAGCCGGCCTTCCTGATCTTCGGCGCCCAGGCCTCGTTGAGACAGTCGAGCACCCCGGTGAGGTACTTCTTGACGTCCTGCAGGTCGCCGGGCGCGGCCTGCTCCTCCTTGCACGTCCCGAGGTCGAGCTCGCCGGTCTTGTAGACCGGGTTGGCGGTCAGCGCCGGCTTGAACGCCGGAGCGGCCTCCGCGTGAGCCGTGCCGCCTAACAGCACGCTGGTCAGGACGCCCGCCAGGAGCGCCGATCGAGGGATACGCATGGGACGGCACCCTAGTGAAGAGGGAGCCCCAGGTAAAGAACGATCAGGTGACGTTGCGGGCCGCCGAGGCCCAGGTGTTGCAGGCGGCGGGAGTGCCCCGGTTGAAGCCCCGGGTCATCCACGCGGCCTGCGTCGGCCCCTTGCCGTGGTCGTTCTGCGGCCAGCCCTTCGCGCCGTTCTTGCGGAACCAGTCCACGGTGTACGACCAGTCCGCGTCCGTCACCAGCGAGGTGCCCTTCATCGTGCTCATGAAGATCGCCGAGAAGCACTCGGCCTGGAGCTCGGACCGGCGCGACAGCAGCAGCCGGCCGGCCTTGCCCGCGCTCGACCGCGCCGTCCAGTAGTAGCTCCAGATGCCGGAGATCTGCTGCACGTGGTGGCCGTACTCGTGGGCGATCAGCCGGGTGATGCCGAGCGGGAACGGGTTGCGGAGCTGGTCGCGGCTGATCATCAGGTACATGGTGCGGTCGGTGGAGCAGTAGACCCCGTCCGCGCCGGCGTTCCAGGCCCCGCACGGCGTGCGCACCTTGCCGGTGATGATGCGCAGCTTCGGCTTGCTGAAGGGCATGTCCGCCTTGGCGAACTGGGCGGCCCACGCCTTGTTCAGGCACGCCGTCACCCGCAGCAGGAAGCGCCGGTAGGCCGTCATGCTGCCGGCGGGCAGCTCTCCCGGCGAGCAGTTCACGTCCGTCAGCCGGCCGGTCCGATACAGCGGGCTGTCCGTGGCGAGGCGCCTGCCGGGCAGCGGCACCTTCTTGGTCTCGGCGCCGTTGACGGGAGGGGAGACGATCTGCTGCGCCTCGTTCACGGGCCTGGCCGAGGTCGTGGCGGAGTCGGCGAGTACGAACACCAGACCGGCCGCGGCGAGCACCAGCGCCAGCAGGGCAGCAACGATCGCCACGATCTTGCCAGTTTGTGCGGAGTTCATAGGTACCGAAAGACTAGGTCAAGATCGGACATATGTGGGTGGAATTGACTCGATGGAGTCAGTGAGGCCTCGGCGAACTAGACTCAGGGCGTCGGCTGACAAAAGCAGAGGGGAGTCGAATCCGTGAGCGGGTTGCTGGGTTCGATCGCAGGACCGCAAGACGTCAAACGGCTCGCCGCCGAGGAGCTGCCGCGGCTCGCGGGGGAGATCCGTGACCTGCTGGTCGACTCGTGCGCCCGGTTCGGCGGCCACCTCGGCCCCAACCTCGGCGTGGTGGAGCTCACCATCGCGCTGCACCGCGTGTTCGACTCCCCGCGCGACCCCATCATCTGGGACACCGGCCACCAGTCCTACGTGCACAAGGTGCTCACCGGCAGGGCCGGCGGCTTCGACGCGCTCAAGCAGGAGGGCGGCCTGTCCGGCTATCCGAGCCAGGCCGAGTCCGAGCACGACTTCGTCGAGAACTCCCACGCCTCCACCGCGCTGTCCTACGCCGACGGCCTGGCCAAGGCGTTCAAGCTGCGCGGCGAGCGCGACCGCACGGCGGTCGCGGTGATCGGCGACGGCGCGCTGACCGGCGGCATGGCCTGGGAGGCGCTCAACAACATCGCCGCCGTCAAAGACCTGCCGGTCGTCATCGTGGTCAACGACAACGGCCGCTCCTACTCCCCGACGATCGGCGGCCTCGCCTCCCACCTGTCCTCGCTGCGGGTCAACCGCCGCTACGAGGACTTCCTCGGCTACGTCAAGGACAAGATCGGGAACGTTCCCGTGCTCTACGACGCCCTGCACGGCGTGAAGAAGGGCGTCAAGGACGTCCTCGCGCCGCAGGCCATGTTCGAGGACCTCGGGCTCAAATACGTCGGTCCCATCGACGGCCACGACGAGCAGGCCATGGAGGCGGCCCTGCGCAAGGCGCGCGGCTTCCGCGGGCCGGTCATCGTGCACGCGCTCACCCAGAAGGGCCGCGGCTACAGCCCCGCCGAGAACCACGACGAGGACCAGTTCCACTCCCCGGGCGCCTTCGACCGGGCCACCGGCGCGGAGAAGCCCAAGGGCCGCATCTGGACCAACGTCTTCAGCGAGGAGCTGGTCCGGCTCGGCAAAGAGCGCGAGGACCTCGTCGCCATCACCGCCGCGATGCTCCACCCGACCGGGCTCAACGCCTTCGCCGAGCACTTCCCCGAGCGCATCTACGACGTCGGCATCGCCGAGCAGCACGCGCTGACCAGCGCCGCCGGGCTCGCCCTCGGCGGCCTGCACCCGGTCGTGGCCGTCTACGCCACGTTCCTCAACCGGGCCTTCGACCAGCTCCTCATGGACGTCGCGCTGCACCGCCTGCCGGTCACCGTCGTGCTCGACCGGGCGGGCGTCACCGGCGACGACGGCGCCAGCCACAACGGCATGTGGGACCTGTCCATCCTCCAGGTCGTGCCCGGCCTGCGCGTCGCGGTGCCGCGCGACGGCGACCGCCTGGCCGAGCTGCTGCGCGAGGCCGTCGAGGTCACCGAGGGCCCCACCGTGCTGCGCTTCCCCAAGGGCCCGGTGGCCGAGCCCGTCGAGGCGGTCGGCAAGCTCGGCGAGATGGACGTGCTGCTGACCCCGGCGGCGGAGCCCGACGTGCTGCTGGTCGGCGTGGGCCCGATGGCCCAGGTCTGCCTCGACGCCGCCAGGCTGCTCGACGCGCAGGGCATCGCGGCCACCGTCGTGGACCCGCGCTGGGTCAAGCCGCTGGACGAGGCGCTGGCGCCGGCCGCCGCCGTGCACAAGCTGGTCGCCGTCGTCGAGGACAACGGCCGCGTGGGGGGCGTGGGCGACGCCGTGGCCCGCCTGCTGCGCGACGCCGACGTCGATGTGCCCGTACGCACCTTCGGCATCCCGCAGGAGTTCCTCGACCACGCCAAGCGGGCGGCGATCCTCGGCCGCGTCGGCCTGACCGGCCAGGATCTCGCCCGCCGGATCACCGAGGCCGTCGCGAGGCGCACCTCTTCCGCAGCGGAGGCCGTCCGCCCCTGACCTTTTGGCCGCCGCTGCACGCACCACGCGAGGGAATGACCGCCTAGGGTGTGGGAAGGATCAACGGCCGTGAACATCTTTCGCACGAAGAGCGTCGAGCAGTCGATCCGCGACACCGAGGATCCGGAGCATCAGCTGCGCAAGCGCCTGACCGCGCTGGATCTCACGGTCTTCGGCATCGGTGTGATCATCGGTACCGGGATCTTCGTGCTCACGGGTCAGGTGGCCAAGGACACGGCGGGGCCGGCGGTGGCGCTGTCGTTCGTCGTGGCGGGCGTGGTGTGCGGCCTGGCGGCCCTCTGCTACGCCGAGTTCGCCTCCACGATCCCGGTCGCCGGGTCGGCCTACACCTTCGCCTTCGCCACCCTCGGCGAGTTCCCCGCGTGGGTGATCGGCTGGGACCTGATCCTGGAGCTGGCGCTGGCCGCGGCGGTGGTGGCGGTCGGCTGGTCGGGCTACTTCGCGTCGATGCTGGAGTCCATCGGCCTCCCGCTGCCGGCCGCGATCGCCGGCGACACCGCCGTGGTCAACCTGCCGGCGGTGATCATCGTCGCGATCCTCACGGCGGTGCTGGTGGCCGGGATCAAGCTGTCGTCCCGGGTCAACCTCATCCTGGTGATCACCAAGGTCGCCGTGGTGCTGGTGGTGATCGTGGCGGGGCTGTTCTTCGTCAAGGCGGCCAACTACACGCCCTTCATCCCCGAGGCGGTGAGCACGGCGCGTGTGGAGGGCGTGAAGGCGCCGCTGTTCCAGGTGCTGTTCGGGATCACGCCGGTGGCCTTCGGGGTGCTCGGCATCTTCTCGGCGGCGGCGATCGTGTTCTTCGCCTTCATCGGCTTCGACGTCGTGGCGACGGCCGCCGAGGAGACCATCACGCCGCAGCGGGACGTGCCGCGCGGCATCTTCGGCTCGCTGGCCATCTGCACGGTCCTCTACGTCGCCGTCTCCCTCGTGGTCGTCGGCATGCAGAACTACACCCAGCTGAGCACCGCGGCGCCGCTCTCCGACGCCTTCATCTCCGTCGGCCAGGACTGGCTGGCCACCATCATCAGCCTCGGCGCGCTGGCCGGTCTCACCACCGTCGTCCTGGTGCTGCTGCTGGGCCAGACGCGGGTGCTGTTCGCGATGTCGCGCGACGGGCTGGTGCCGCGCTCGCTGGCCCGGGTGCACCCCCGCTTCGGCACGCCCGCCAGGCTGACGCTCGTCATCGGCGTGGTGACGATGGCGCTGGCCGGGTTCGTCTCGTTCGGTGAGCTGGCCGAGCTGGTCAACATCGGCACGCTGTTCGCGTTCGTGGTGGTCTCGATCGGCGTGGTGGTGCTCCGGCGCACCCGTCCCGACCTGCCGCGGTCCTTCCGCGTCCCGCTGGTGCCGCTGCTGCCGATCCTGTCCGTGCTGGCCTGCCTCTACCTGATGCTCAACCTGCCGGTGGAGACCTGGCTGCGGTTCGTCATCTGGATGGCGCTCGGCGTGCTCGTCTACTTCGGCTACAGCTACCGGCACAGCAGGACCGGAGGCGCGGGCACCCGCCGCTGAGACGCGAAGAGGGGCGGACCGAGCCCAGTCCGCCCCTCCCGCCCACAGGTCAGGACAGCAGCGCCCCGCCCGCGGCCTTCATCACGCAGGCGTTGCGGTAGCCCTTGCTCCACTCCACCGGCTTGCCGTTCCAGGTGCCCTTGATGACCACCGCGTACGGCTGGACCTCAGCGCCGCAGGTGTTGCTCTTCGGGACGTGCATCGTGCTGAGGTCGCCCTTGTACTTGCGCAGCACGTCGCAGGCCGCCTTGGCGTGCGGGTGCGTGCCGCCGTCGGGGTTGCAGCGAAGGGTGACCCCTCTGGTGGGGGAGCCCTTCACCGCGACGGCGATCTTGAGCTTGCCCTTGGCGGGGCGGGGCGCCTGTGCGAGGGCGGGGGACGCGCACGCCAGGAACGCCGCGCACAGGGCCATCGTGCCGATTGCTCGCTTCATGATTACTCTCCGTTCGTCGTGCGGGACGTAACGCTACGGCGGCGAAGGTCATGAAATGCGGAGGCCCGGACCGGGCCTCCGTAAAGAACGTCGGCAGAATCAGGCCGGTACGGAGGCCACACCGGGAGGAAGGAAGCGCGGCTGGGCGATGCCGGTCCTGTCCAGATAAGGCGTGATGCCACCCAGATGGAACGGCCAGCCCGCGCCGAGGATCATGCACAGGTCGATGTCCTGCGGCGCGGCCACCACGCCCTCGTCGAGCATGATCCGGATCTCCCCGGCGAGCGCCTTGAGCACCCGCTCACGGACCTCCTCGGCCGTGGAGGGCCGGTCGCCGCCCGCGAAGAAGGCCACCGCCTCCGGGTCGATGGTGAAGTCCGGCAGGTAGACGCCCGGCTTGCCGGCGGCCACGAGCTTGGCCAGGTTCGCCGAGACGCCGAAGCGGTCGGGGAAGGCCTCGTGCAGCGTCTCGGCCACGTGCAGGCCGACGGCCGGGCCGACGAGCTGCAGCAGCGCGAACGGCGTCATCGGCAGCCCGAGCCCGTCCAGCGCGTGCTCGGCGACCTCCAGCGGGGTGCCCTCGTCCACGGCGGCGACGACCTCGCCCATGAAGCAGGTCAACAGCCGGTTGACCACGAACGCCGGGGCGTCCTTGACCAGCACGGACGACTTCTTCAGCGTCCTGCCGACGGCGAAGGCCGTGGCGAGCGTGGCGTCGTCGGTCGCGGCGCCCCTGATGATCTCCAGCAGCGGCATGACCGCGACCGGGTTGAAGAAGTGGAAACCGACCAGCCGCTCCGGGTGCGCGAGATCGGCGCCCATCTCGGTCAGCGACAGCGAGGAGGTGTTGGTGGCGAGCACGCACTCGGCCGGCACCACGGCCTCGACCTCGGCGAACACCTGCTTCTTGACCGCCAGGTCCTCGAAGACGGCCTCGATGACGAAGTCGGCGTCGGCGAAGGCGTCCTTGGTCAGCGAGCCGGTGACCAGCGACTTCAGCCGGTTGGCCTGGTCGGCGGAGATGCGGCCCTTGGCCAGCAGCTTGTCGGCCTCGGCGTGGACGTAGCCGACGCCCTTGTCGAGCCGGGCCTGGTCGAGGTCGGTGAGGACGACCGGCACCTCCAGACGGCGGGCGAACAGCAGCGCCATCTGCGAGGCCATCAGCCCCGCGCCCACCACGCCGACCTTGGTGACCTTGCGGGCCAGCGCCTTGTCCGGCGCGCCCGCCGGCCGCTTGGCCCGGCGCTGCACCAGGTCGAACGCGTACAGTCCGGCCCGCAGCTCGTCGCCCGTCAGCAGGTCGGCCAGCGCCTCGTCCTCGGCGGCGAAGCCCTCGTCCCGCGAGGCGGTCTCGGCCTTCGCGATGAGGTCGAGCGCCCGGTAGGGGGCGGGGGAGGCGCCGCGCAGCTTCATGTCCACGAGGAAGCGCGCGTCGGCGACCGCCTTCTCCCAGCCGTCGTGGGCGGCGCGCTCGACCGTCACCTCGCCCTTGAGCACCCGGGACGCCCAGCGCAGCGACTCCTCCAGGAAGTCGGCCGGCTCGAACATGGCGTCGGCGATCCCGAGCGCGAAGGCGTCGGCACCCTTCGTCACGCGATTCTGGGCGAGCGGGTTCTCGATGATCAGCTTGATCGCGGCGGCCGGGCCGACGAGGCGCGGCAGGAGCTGCGTGCCGCCCCAGCCCGGCACCAGGCCGAGGAAGCACTCCGGCAGCGCCACGGCGGGCACGCCGGAGGAGATCGTCCGGTACGTGCAGTGCAGCGCGATCTCCAGGCCGCCGCCCATGGCCGCGCCGTTGACGAACGCGAACGACGGGACGTCCAGCTCGCCCAGCCGCCGGAAGACGTGGTGGCCGAGCGCGCCGATCGCGAGGGCCTCCTCGCGGGTGCGCAGCGCCGCCGCGCCCTTGAGGTCGGCGCCGACGGCGAAGATGAACGGCTTGCCGGTCACGCCGACGGCCGCGAGGTCGGTGCGCCCGGCGATCTCCGTCAGCGCCTCGTCCAGCGCGAACAGGCCGAGCGGGCCGAAGGTGTTGGGCTTGGTGTGGTCGAAGCCGTTGTCCAGGGTGATCAGCGCCATCGTGCCCGCGCCGCCGGGCAGCTGCACGTCGCGGACCAGCGCCTTGGTGACGACCTCGTCGGGGTTGCGCTCGCCCAGCAGCGCCCGCCAGTTCTCGATCGTGCTCATGCCAGGTTCTCCCAGATCACAGTGCCGCCCATGCCCATGCCGACGCACATGGTGGTGATGCCGTAGCGCACGTCGGGACGCTCGCCGAACTGCCGGGCGAGCTGCGTCATCAGCCGCACGCCCGAGGAGGCGAGCGGGTGGCCGTAGGCGATCGCGCCGCCGTACGGGTTGACGCGGGGGTCGTCGTCGGCGATGCCGAAGTGGTCGAGGAAGGCCAGGACCTGCACGGCGAACGCCTCGTTGATCTCGAACAGCCCGATGTCGGAGATGTCGAGCCCGGCCAGGCGCAGCGCCCGCTCCGTGGACGGGATCGGGCCGACGCCCATCACCTCGGGGTCCACGCCCGCGAACGCGTACGACACCAGCCGCATCCGCGGCCCGAGCCCCAGCTCCTCGGCCACCTCGCGGGCCGCCACGACGCAGCCGGTGGCGCCGTCGTTGATGCCGGAGGAGTTGCCCGCCGTGACGTGCCCGTGCGGCCGGAACGGCGTCTTGAGCGCGCTCAGGCCCTCCATGGTGGTGCCGGGGCGCGGCGCCTCGTCCTCGACGGCGAGCCCCCAGCCCTTCTCCGCGGTCCTGATGGCCGTGGGGACGAGATCGGGCTGGATCCGGCCGTCGGCGTACGCCTTGGCCGCCTTCTCCTGCGACAGCACCGCGTACGCGTCCGCGCGCTCCTTGCTGATCGCCGGGTAGCGGTCGTGCAGGTTCTCGGCGGTCATGCCCATGACGAGCGCGCTCGGGTCGACCAGCTTCTCCGACAGGAAGCGCGGGTTGGGATCGACGCCCTCGCCCATCGGGTGGCGGCCCATGTGCTCGACGCCGCCCGCGATCGCCACGTCGTACGCGCCGAACGCGATGCCGCCCGCGACCGTGGTGACGGCGGTCATCGCGCCCGCGCACATGCGGTCGATGGCGTAGCCGGGAACGGTCTTCGGCAGCCCGGCCAGGACCGCGGCCGAGCGGCCGATGGTCAGCCCCTGGTCGCCGATCTGGGTGGTCGCGGCGATGGCGACCTCGTCCACGCGCTCGGGCGGAAGGTTGGGGTTGCGCCGCATGAGCTCGCGGATGACCCGGACGACCAGGTCGTCCGCACGGGTCTCCGCGTACAGCCCCTTCGGCCCTGACCGGCCGAAAGGCGTGCGCACGCCGTCGACGAACACGACGTCACGAGAGGAAGGCACGGATTCGCTCCTCGTTCTGGATGGGATTCCGTGCCTATGCTACTCGTCAGTAACTACTCCGCAGACGAGGGCGGCCGTGAGCAGCGTGTAGACCCATCCCGTCGCGGGCTCCCAGAGATGGGCGCGGGCCCCGACCAGGGCGGCGACCGCCAGGGTCGCGCCGGTCCAGAGCGCCGCGCCCGTCCGCGGACGCGCGCCGGGGCCCGGGTCCCACGGGTCGCCAGGTGACCCTCCCGGGCGCGGGGCGCGCGCCGGCATCCCCGTGGAGTCACGTGCCCACCACAGGAGGAACGACACCCCCGCGGCCAGGCCGATCATCACCGACGCCTCGACCGTCCAGGTCAGCACGGTCGCCGCGGATTCGTACCCGGCCCGGCGCAGCAGTTGCGGCAGGCTGCCGCCCAGCAGCAGCGTGACCGCCCAGCCGGCGGCGACGGCCAGCCGGGTGAGCGGCCTGGCCCGGCCCGAGCGGGACACGGCGTACAGCTCGCGCTCCCTGCGGCGGACCCGGCGGGCGCGCAGGCCCCACATGCACTGGGTGACCCCGAGCGCGGGCAGGGCGGCGGCGAAGATCGCCAGGGAGACCACGGCGAGCGCCGGCGCGTGCTCCCGCGCGGACCGGTCGGCGAGCACCTGGGCGGCGGCCAGCAGGGCCAGGGAGGCGACGAGCGCGATGCAGGCGCGGTGGCGGGCGGCCCGGGCCCCGGCCCGCAGCGCGGCAAGCTCCGTGGCCCCGGGAGGCGGCGGTATCTCGGTCAGCAGCATGAACGCCATGATGACGGCAGTGCGCGCGACCTCGCGGGAGTACGCGCGGTTCGGATGGAGCCCTTGCCTGCCGCTGGACGAAGGTGAGCAAGGAGTGGCGGGCGGGCCATAGCCTGCGGGGCCCGCGGAGGGCGAACTGTCGTGAGGGGGCCGGCGTCACGGGGCCTTCGGGGGCCGTGGAGGGTCAAGAAGCGGAGATTTGTCGTCGTGGCTGCTTGTTTGTGACTAAGCTGCGCGATCATGGCGCAAGGGATGGACCGTGTGAGAGCAAGACCTGGCAATACGGTTGCGGGTTCCCAAGTCGCCCCGGGTTCGCGGCGGTCACGGAACGACGAGCCGCGCCCCCGGCGCAAGTCCCTCACGCCGCTGGGGTGGGTGAGCGTGGGGCTGACCGGGGTGCTGGTGGCGGGGACGCTGGGCGGCTACGGCTACTACCGCAGCATTCTCGCGGGCCTCGAGCAGGAGGACATCGTGGTCGACGCGACCCGGCCTCCCGAGACCGGCGCGCTCAACGTGCTGCTCGTCGGCTCCGACTCGCGCGAGGGCGACAACAAGAAGTACGGCCCCAAGTCGCAGGGCCTGGGCGAGCGCACCGACACGATCATGCTGCTGCACATCTCCCCCAACCGGGACAAGGCCACCATGATCAGCTTCCCGCGTGACTCGATGGTGCAGGTGCCCCAGTGCACGGGCCACAACGGCACCGTGATCGGGCCCGGCATCCGGCAGATCAACGCCGCCTTCAACGACGGCGGCATCAACTGCACGATCAAGACGCTGGAGTCGCTCACCAACATCAAGATCAACCACTTCGTGAAGGTCGACTTCACCGGCTTCAAGGGCATCATCGACGCGCTCGGCGGCATCGAGATCTGCCTGCCCAAGCCGGTCAACGACCCCAAGGCGAAGCTGGTGCTCGGCGCGGGCAAGCACGTGGTGAGCGGCGAGCAGGCCCTCGGGTACGTACGCACCCGCTACGCGCTCGGCGACGGCAGCGACCTCAGCCGCATCCAGCGCCAGCAGGTCTTCCTCACCAAGGTGCTGGCCAAGGTCACCGACGGCGGCCTGCTCACCAACCCGATCAAGCTCAACGACTTCCTCCACTCGGCCGCGGCCGCCGTCACCGTGGACAGCGGGCTGACGCCGGACCGGATGCTGGAGATCGCCAACAGCGTCAAGGGGCTCACGGCCAAGGAGCTCAAGGGCATCACGGTGCCGGTGGAGGCGTACCCGCAGGACAAGAACCGGGTGCAGTTCAGCGAGCCGGCCGCGCGCAACTTCTTCGAGGCCGTGCGCAACGACGTCGAGGTCACCGCCACGCCCACGCCCGGCAAGGCGGCCACGCCGAAGATCGAGCACGGCCAGGTGCGGGTGCAGGTGCTCAACGGCACCGGCGAGCAGGGCAAGGCCCTGCAGGTGGCCGAGGAGCTGGCCGCGCAGGGGTTCGCGGTCATCCAGGTCGGCAACGCGCCCACGACCCCGACCACCTCCATCCGCTACGCCAAGAAGGACGCCCAGGACGGGCCGGCGTACGCCGACGCGGTGGCCGCCCGGCTGTCGAAGGACAAGCGGACGCCGGTGGCGGGCAAGGTCGCGCCGGTGAAGACCGACGTCTACCAGTCGAAGGTGCCTGTGCCGAAGGGCGGGCCCGTCGTGCAGCTCGTCATCGGGGCCGACTGGCCGGGGGTGCGGGTGTTGTCGGCGATCCCTGACTCGCTCAAGGACAAGGTCGTCGACGTCAACACCAACCCCTGCAAGTAGGGCGGGTTCGCGTCCCTTCCGTGCTGCACGGGAGCGACGCATGTTACTTAGAGTGATTTTAGCGAAACAGGTGGAATTTCCGGACAAGTCGGGTTCGACTCTGCTAAGAAAGGGCGCGGTCACAATACGTACTTAGAGAGGTTCCATCGTGGTGCGCGACGAGAACGACAGGCCATACGAGGACGGCCAGGGGAGGCCGGTCAACCCGGACCTGACGGGCGACGTGCTGTCCCCACGGTGGAGCACGGACGACACCGACGAGCAGCCCGCCATCCAGGTCTCGCCCGCCGGCGAGACCTACATCCTGCCGCCCGAGACCGGCCGCGACGTGCTCGACGACCTCCCGCAGGACACCCTCTCCTCCGCCGGTCAGGGGCAGGGCGGCGAGCCCGCGTACCTGCCGCTCGACCGTGCCTACGACGGCCCGTCCGACGACGACCGGCCCGCGAGCGCGTACGACGGCGACGTTCGCGAGGGCAACGTCCACGACGAGGGCTCGTACGGCAACGGCTCCTATGACGAGAGCGCGTACGACGAGGGCTCGCGCGACAGCGGCCCCCACGAGACCCGCGCCTACGACGGCGCCGGCTCCTACGACGCCGGCTCCTACGACGGCGACTCCTACAACGGCGGCTCCTACGACGACGGGCTCGACGACGAGCGGCCCCGGCGCGGCTTCCTCGGCTCCGGCTGGACCGACGACTCCGAGGACGCCGGCCGCTCCGGCCGCTCCGAGCGTGAGGGGCGTGAGGGGCGCGGCCGTACCCGGATGCTGGTGCTGGCCGCCGCCGCGGTGGTGGTGGTCGGCGTGGGGGCGGGCTTCGCGCTCACCGGAGGCTCCGACGACCCGTGCGCCGACGGCCGGTGCGCGAGCGCGGGCCAGGTGAGCACGCCCCTCGACTCCGCCGCCGCCGACGACGAGGCCGAGGAGGAGACCGCCGAGCCCGCCGAGGAGGAGACCACCGAGCCGGCCGAGACCCCGACGGCGGACGCGTCCCCGACCACCACGCAGGCACGGCCGACCCGCGAGCCGGCAGCCCGGCCCACGGCCACCCGGAGCGAGGAGCCGGAGGCGCGGCCGAGCGCGCGCCCGTCCCGTTCGCAGGAGCCCGAGATGCGGGACACCGACGAGCAGGCCGGGACGGTCCGCGACTCGCAGACGGAGCAGCAGCAGCGTACGCAGTCCGAGCAGCGCACGGAGGCGGAGGAGAAGCCGACCGAGGAGCCTGCCACCCAGGAGCCCGCGCCCACGCCGGCCCAGGAGGAGCGTAAGGGCCTGTTCGACTACCTCTTCCCCTGGGCCTGAGCCTCCGGTCAGGGAAACGGCCCCGGCCGTGGTGTCGCCCAGGGCCGGAGCCGTGCGAGGATGCGGATCACGGTGCTGTTCGGGCACAATGGAAACCGCTTTCCTAGGGGGAGGTCTCGTGGTCACGCTTGAGGACGTCGCCAAGCAGGCGGGCGTCTCGCTGGCGACCGCCTCGCGGGTGCTCAACGGCAGCACCCGCCAGGTGGGCGCGGCCCTGCGGGCCCGCGTCGAGCAGGCCGCCGACGAGCTGGGCTACCGCGCCAACATCGCGGCCCAGACGCTGGCCAGGGGAGCAGGGAACGTCATCGGCATCGTCGTGCACGACCTGACCGACCCCTACTTCGCCGCCCTCGCCGACGGCGCGATGCGGGCCGCGGCCACCCAGGGCCTGCTGGTCATGGTGGGCACCACGCACCGCGACCCCGAGCAGGAGATCGCCTACGTCGCCACGCTGAGCGCCCAGCGCGTCCGCGCGGTGCTGCTGGTCGGCTCCCGCGTGGCCGACGCCCAGGTCACCGGGCGGCTCCGCGACGAGCTGGCCCGCTACCGGGCGGGCGGCGGCCGGGCCGCCTGCGTCGGCCAGGACCTCCTCGGCGTCGACACCGTCGCGCCGGCCAACCGCGCGGGCGCGGCGGAGCTGGCGCGGGCGCTCGCCGGGCTCGGTCACACCCGCTTCGCGGTGCTGGCCGGGCCGCCGCACCTGGTGACGGCGGCCGACCGGTGCGCGGGCTTCGCCGGGGCGCTGGAGGAGCTGGGGTTGCCCGCGCCGCAGATCGTCCCCGGGCCGTTCGACCGCGACGGCGGGCACGAGGCCGCGCGGCGCGTCGATCCGGACGTCACGTGCGTGTTCGCGGTCAACGACGTCATGGCCGTGGGGGCGCTGGCCGCCTACCGCGAGGCCGGGGTGCGGGTGCCTGAGGACGTGTCGGTGGCCGGGTTCGACGACATCGTCACGCTGCGTGATCACGTTCCCGCGCTGACGACCGTACGCCTGCCGCTCAAGGACATGGGGGCGCGGGCGCTGGAGCTGGCGCTCGCCGAGGACGTCGCCCCGGTGGTCGAGCAGGTCGCCGGCGAGGTCGTGCTGCGCGAGAGCGTACGGAGGCTCGGTTGACGCGGGCGAGCGGGAGGCCCTGGTGAGGACGCTGTGAGGCTGGCGGTCAGCACGCTGGGGATGCCCGGCGAAGGTCTCGGCCGGGCCGTGGAGCTGGCGGCGCGGCACGGGTGCGAGGGGCTGGAGCTGCGCCTGCATCCGGACACCGGGGTGCACGCCGGGCTGGACGCGGCGGAGCGGCGCGCGGTGCGGTCGAAGGTGGCGGACGCGGGCCTGGAGATCGCCGCCTTAGCTGGATATGTCAGGATCTGCGAGCCGGGGCCGGACGAGCCGGTCACCGATGCCCTCCTCGCCGACCTGCGCCTGGCCGCCGACCTGGGCGCGCCCGGGGTCCGGGTGTTCCCGCGCGGCGCGGACCCGGCGATCGGCGCGCGCCGGCTGAGGGCGGTCGCCGAGAGCGCCGCGGGGCTCGGCGTCCGGGTGCTCGTCGAGACGCACGACGCGATGGCGACCTGCGCGGCCGTGGCCGGGCTGCTCGGCGCGGCCGATCGCCCCGGCGTCACGGGCGCGATCTGGGACCTGCTGCACCCCTGGCGGCACGGCGAGCCGCCGGCCGAGTCGCTGGCCGCGCTCGGGCCGCACCTCGCGTACGTGCAGATCAAGGACGCGGTCTCGGCCGAGGACACCACGCCGGTGCCCCTGGGGACGGGCTCGGTGCCGCTGGAGGAGGCGGGCGTCCTGCTGCGCGCGGCCGGCTACACCGGCTGGGTGTCGCTGGAGTGGGAGCGGACGTGGTATCCGCACGTCGCGCCGGTCGAGGAGATCCTGCCGGGCGCGGCGGCCTGGGTGCGGCGCTTCGCGGGGTGAACCGACCGGATTGTGCCGCTTAGATAGCGGTATGTCCGCATCTAACTTGGCAAGATCCAACACGGCGAGGAACAAGGTCCTCGTGGTCGGCATGGACGGGCTGCGCTTCGACCTGCTCGCCGCCTCGGGCGCGCCGGTCCTGACCGCGCTGATGTCCGCCGGCGCGTACGGCACCAGCATGCTCCCCTACGGCGAGGCCGGCGCGCCGCACACCGAGTCGATCGGCGAGGTCGTGCCGAAGAGCCCCGAGCCGGGCGACGACGGCAGCGCCGTGGCCCGGGCGATCCGCTCGCGTACCGACTCGGGCCCCGGCTGGTCGTCCATCGCGACCGGGGTGTGGCCGGACAAGCACGGCGTCGTGGACAACGCCTTCACCGACCCCCGATTCCTGAAATTTCCGGACTTCCTGACGCGGGCGAAGAATGCCCGCCCCGACCTGGTGACCTCGGCGTTCTTCTCCTGGGCCGCGCTCGCCGAGCACGGAGCCTTCGGCCCGGCCATCGACCACCGCTTCGTCCTGGACGGCTACACCTGCGAGGGCGGCTGGAGCGCGGCCGACGAGCGGGTGACCGCCGAGGCGGAGCGCCACCTCGGCGAGGACGACCCCGACGCGGTCTTCGTCTACCTCGGCGACACCGACGAGGTCGCCCACGAGCTCGGCCCCCACTGCCCCGAGTACGCCGCCGCACTCCGGACCCAGGACGCGTACCTGGGCCGCCTGCTGGACGCCGTACGCGCCCGGCCGGCGTACCGGGAGGAGCGCTGGACCGTCCTCGTCACCACCGACCACGGCCACGTGGACGAGGGCGGCCACGGCGGCGTCTCGGACGAGGAGCGCACGGTCTTCGTCATCGCCCACCACCTCGGCCGGGACCTCGGCGGGCGGCGGCTCGCCGCTCCGCGCCTGGTGGACGTGGGCCCGACGGCCCTGGCCGCGCTGGGCGTGCCGATCGAGCCGGCCTGGGACCTGGACGGCGCGCCCCTGGAGCCGTGATCGATTTTCATCGGGTGTTGAATTTCTGTCCGGCAGGCGTGACACTGGTGACACGACGCTGAACGGCAGGGGTGCGCGCGATGAACACGGCACTGGACTTCTCCGAGATCGACGGCGGCATGCTCGCCGAGGTCGGCGGCAAGGCCGCGAACCTCGGCGAGCTCACCCGCGCGGGGCTGCCCGTCCCGCCCGGCTGGGTGCTGACCACCGACGCCTACGGCCTGGCCGCCACCGGCCTCGACCTCACGCCGGACGGCACGCTCGCCGAGCGCGCCCGGCGGCACCTGCTGGAGGCCCCCGTCCCCGACGCCGTCCACGAGACGATCGTCAAGCACTACGCGGCGCTCGGCCCCGACGTGGCGGTGGCCGTGCGCTCGTCGGCCACCGCTGAGGACCTGCCGTTCGCCAGCTTCGCCGGGCAGCAGGACACCTATCTCAACGTCGTCGGTGCCGAGGCCGTGGTCGAGGCCGTACGCCGCTGCTGGGCGTCGCTCTGGACCGACCGGGCGGTGGCCTACCGCGAGGCCAACGGCATCGACCACGCCGCCGTCCGCCTCGCCGTGGTCGTCCAGGTCATGGTGGACGCGCGGGTGGCGGGCGTGATGTTCACCGCGAACCCGGTCACCGGGCGGCGGCGCGAGACCGTCATCGACGCCAGCCCGGGGCTCGGCGAGGCCGTCGTCTCCGGCGCGGTCAACCCCGACCGCTTCGTGGCGTACGACGGCGACATCCTGGAGCGCCGGGCCGGCGACAAGCGCGTGGCCGTCCGCCCGCTGCCCGGCGGCGGCACCGAGCGCGTCGAAGTCGCTCACGACGGACTCCGCGATGAACTCTGCCTCACCGACGCCGAGGTGCTGCGCCTGGCCGCGCTGGGCCGCCGCGTCGAGGACCACTACGGCGCCCCCCAGGACACCGAGTGGGCCGTCGACGCCGACGGCGAGATCTGGCTCACCCAGGCCAGGCCGATCACCACGCTCTACCCGCTGCCCGAGCCGGCCCGGCCCGGCCTGCGCGTCTACTTCTCGCTCAACGTCGTCCAGGGCGTCATGGGCCCGCTCACCCCGATGGGCCTGGCGGCGTTCCGGCTGATCGGCGGGGGAGCGGCGGGCATCGTCGGCCACGGCCCCGCCGATCCGCTCGACGGCCCGGCCTTCATGTCCGTCTCCGGGCAGCGCCTCTGGCTCGACCTCACCACCGCGCTGCGCAGCCGCCCCGGCCGGGCCGTCCTGCCGCGCGCCCTCACCCTCGGCGAGGCCCGCGGCGTCGCCCTCGTGCGACGGCTGTTCGACGATCCGCGCCTGGAGCTCGCCCGCTCCTCGCGCCGCCCGTTCCTGCGCGGCCTGGCCCGCTTCGCCCGGCGCGTGCACCTGCCGTCGCGGGTGTTCCTGGCGCTCACCGCGCCGGAACGCGCGCTCGGCTACGCCCGGCGGGTCGGCGAGGTGCTCGACCGGCGGCTGCGGGTGCCCGCCACCGCCACGCCCGCGCAACGCCTGGACCACGCCGAGCGGCTGCTGGCCGCCACGTTCCCGTCGATCGTCTCGGTGATGCCGATCGTGCTCACGGGCTACGGCCTGTTCGCGCTGGCGGGACGGCTCTCCGGCCTGCCGC
>NZ_JBGLOU010000006.1:126758-524861 GCF_041402765.1 Nonomuraea sp. AD125B
GCCAGCGCGAACAGGCCGTAGCCCGTGAGCACGATCGGCATCACCGAGACGATCGACGGGAACGTGGCGGCCAGCAGCCGCTCGGCGTGGTCCAGGCGTTGCGCGGCCTCCCGGACAACCCCACCACCGAGATGGACCTGAAGCTGTGGGAGCTGGCCACCCGCGTCGAGCCGGAGCCGTTCGCCGAGCTGACGGTCGCCGAGCTGGTGCGCCGCTACGAGGCCGGCGAGCTGCCGCCGGTCGCGCAGCGCGGCGTCGCCGCGTTCCTCGCCGAGTACGGCCACCGCGGCGTCGCCGAGATCGACCTCGGCGTGCCCCGCTGGTCGGAGGAGCCCGCCCACATCCTCGGCGCGCTGGCCAACTATCTGCGCATGGACGCCGGCTCCGACCTCGCGCCCGCCGCGCTGTTCGCCAAGGGCGAGGCCCAGGCGCGGGCGGCCGCCGCCCGCGTGACCGCCGCGGCCCGCGCCAGGGGCCGGTGGCGGGGCCCGGTGACGCGGTTCGCGCTGCGGCGCACCCGTGCCTACGCCGGGCTGCGCGAGCTGCCCAAGTTCTACCTCGTCAAGGCGCTGTCCGGGGTCCGGCACAGCCTGCTCGCCGTCGGGGAGCACCTGACCGATCTGGGCGTGCTCGACGCCCCCGGCGACGTGTTCTTCCTCGACCTGCGCGAGGCCAGGGCCGCGCTGGCCGGCGGCGACCTGCGGGAGCTGGTGGCCCGGCGCAGGGCCGAGCACGAGCGGGAGTCGCGCCGCCGGCACGTGCCCCGGATGCTGCTGTCCGACGGCACCGAGCCCGAGGCGCTGGCCACCCCGGCGGCCGAGGGCGCGCTCGTCGGCACCGCGGCCTCGGCCGGCACGGTCATCGGCCGCGCCCGCGTCGTGCTCGACCCCGTCGGCGCGCACCTGGAGCCGGGCGAGATCCTGGTCTGCCCGTCCACCGACCCGGGCTGGACGCCGCTGTTCCTGACCGCGGGCGGGCTGGTCATGGAGATGGGCGGGGCCATGTCGCACGGCGCGGTGGTGGCCCGTGAGTACGGCATCCCGGCCGTCGTCGGCGTCGCCGACGCCACCCACCGCATCACGACCGGACAGGAGATCGAGCTCGACGGCGCGGCCGGCACGGTCACGCCGTCGTCACCGGATCAGGCCCGTACGACCTCCGCGTAACGGGCCTTCATGGTGGCCAGCACCTCGTCAGGGTCGGCGGCCCAGACGTCGGCGTTGAAGATCTCCACCTCGACGTCGCCGGTGTAACCGGCGTCCAGGACCGCGCGGGTGATCGGCGGGAAGTCGATCACCCCGTCGCCCATCATGCCCCGCCCGAGCAGCACGTCCGCCGGCAGCGGATGCAGGTAGTCGCACACCTGGTAGCTCGCGATCCGGCGGCCGGCCCGCGCCACGCCGGCGAACAGGCGCGGGTCCCACCACACGTGGAAGGTGTCCACCACCACGCCGACCTGCTCCTCCGGGTAGGCCAGGGCCAGGTCGAGCGCCTGGCCCAGCGTGGACAGCACCGCCCGGTCGGGGCAGTAGATCGGGTGCAGCGGCTCCAGGGCGAGCTTGACGCCCCGCTCCCCGGCGTACGGCGCCAGCTCGGCCAGCGCCTCGGCCACCCGCTCCCGCGCGCCCGCCAGGTCCCGCCCTGACGTCTCGGTCAGCGGCTCGCCCGGCCTGATCCCGGGCAGGCCGCCGACCACCAGCACCAGGCAGGCCGCCTCCAGCTCGGCCGCCTCGTCGATGGCCCGCCGGTTGTCGGCCAGCGCGGCGGCGAACGCCTCGCCGCCCGTCGTCAGGAAGCCGCCCCTGCACAGGGACGACACCCGCAGGCCGGCGTCACGTACCAGCTTGGCGCTGGCCGCGAGGCCCTGCTCGGCCACCTTCTCCCGCCACAGCCCGATCGCCTCCAGGCCGTGCCGCGCGCAGCCGTCCACGGCCTCGGCCACGGACCAGCGCCGCGTCGTCCACTGGTTGAGTGACAGGCTCACCGGCCGTTCACCGCCAGCAGCGCCGACATGCGGCGCACCGCGAGCTCCGGATCGGCCAGCAGCCCCGCCTGGTCGGCCAGGCGGAACACCTCGGCCAGGTGGAGCAGCGAGCGGGCCGACTGCGCGCCGTTGACCATGGCGAAGGCGTCCTGGTGGCCGTTCAGCCAGGACAGGAAGACGATGCCGGTCTTGTAGTGGTAGGTCGGCGACTCGAAGATCTTGCGCGACAGCGGGACCGTCGGGGCCAGGATCTCCTCGTAGCGGGCTCTGGCCGCCTCGTCGCCCGCCTCGGCGGCGTCCAGCTCGCGCAGCGCGGCCGCGGCCGCGGGGGCGATGGCGTCGAAGATGCCGAGCAGCGCGTGCGAGCCGCCGGCGATCAGCGACGGATAGTTGAAGTCGTCGCCGGTGTAGAGCCGCACGCCGTCGGGGAGCGCGGCGCGCAGCCGCACCTCGTGCTCCTCGTCCAGCAGCGACACCTTCACGCCGTCCACCATGGCGGCGTGGGCGTGCACCAGCTCCAGGAACGACTCCGTCGCCGCCGCCACGTCCCGCGAGCCCCAGTAGCCGGCCAGCTGCGGGTCGAACATCTCGCCCAGCCAGTGCAGGATCACCGGGCGCTCGGCCAGGCCGAAGAGCTTGCCGTACACCTGGTGGTAGTCGCGGGGGCCGGTCGCGACCCTGGCGAGCTGGCGGGAGGCCATGACGATCACGCCCGCGCCCGCCGACTGGACGGTCTCGATCTGCTCGGCGTAGGCGGCGGTGATCGCGTCCAGGTCGGCGGCGTCCGGCGCGTGGTCGGTGCCCGCGCCGCACGACACCAGCGTGGCCGGGTCGCCGAGCGTCCGCGCCTCGGCGGCGGTGCGCCGGATCAGCTCGGCGGTCGCCGCCCAGTCCAGGCCCATGTTGCGCTGCGCGGTGTCCATCGCGTCGGCGATGCGCAGGCCGTGCGCCCACAGGTGGTGACGGAAGCGGAGGGTGGCGTCCCAGTCCACGGCGGCGGGGGAGCCCGGCGTGTTGTCGCCGAGCGGGTCGGCCACCACGTGGGCGGCGGCGTAGGCGACGCGGCTCGCGGCCGGCGCGGCGGACACCGCCCAGTCCGTACGCTCCCGCACCGTGTACGGGCCGTGCCCCGGCAGGTCGATCCTCACAGCTGCGGCACCTCGATCCTGCGGCCCTCGGCCGACGAGCGCAGCCCCAGCTCGGCGAGCTGGACGCCACGCGCGCCCGAGGCGAAGTCGTTGGGGAAGGGCGCGTCCTCCAGCACGTGCCGGACGAACGCCTCCCACTGGATCTTGAACCCGTTGTCGAACTCCCCGTTGTCCGGCACCTCCTGCCAGTCGTCGCGGAAGCGCGCGGTGACCGGCAGGTCGGGGTTCCAGACCGGCTTCGGCGTGGCCGAGCGGTGCTGGACGCGGCAGTTGCGCAGGCCCGCGACGGCGCTGCCGTGCGTGCCGTCCACCTGGAACTCCACCAGCTCGTCGCGGTTCACGCGGACCGCCCAGGACGAGTTGATCTGCGCGACGATGCCGCCTTCGAGCTCGAACACGCCGTACGCGGCGTCGTCCGCGGTGGCCTGGTAGGTGGCGCCCTGCTCGTCCACCCGGGACGGGATGTGCGTCACGGCGCGGGCGTAGACCGACTCGACCCGGCCGAACAGGTTCTCCAGCACGTAGTGCCAGTGCGGGAACATGTCGAGCACGATGCCGCCGCCGTCCTCGGCGCGGTAGTTCCAGGACGGGCGCTGGGCCTCCTGCCAGTCGCCCTCGAACACCCAGTAGCCGAACTCGCCGCGCACCGACAGGATCCGGCCGAAGAAGCCGCCGTCGATCAGCCGCTTCAGCTTCAGCAGGCCGGGCAGGAACAGCTTGTCCTGCACCACGCCGTTCTTGACGCCCTTGGCGGTGGCGGCCTCGGCCAGCGCGACCGCCTCCTGCGCCGACTCGGCCGTGGGCTTCTCGGCGTAGATGTGCTTGCCCGCCTCGATGGCCTTCAGCACGGCCTTCACGCGGGCGCTGGTCACCTGGGCGTCGAAGTAGATCAGGTTGTCGTCGTCGGCGAGCGCGGCGTCGAGGTCGGTGGTGTGGTCGGGGATCGCGTGCCTGGCCGCGATGTCCGCGAGCTTGCCGGCGCTCCTGCCGACGAGGACGGGCCGCAGCTTCACCCGCTCGCCGTCCGAGAGCGTCACGCCGCCCTGCTCGTTGATGGCCAGGACGGAACGGACCAGGTGCTGGCGGTAGCCCATCCGTCCGGTGACGCCGTTCATCACGACGCCGATGGTGCGCACGCTCATAGGGATCCCTTCAAGGACAATACGGGGAAAGCGCTTTCCCGAACGGTACGGCTGCGCGCCCGAACGCGTCAAGTCCCCTCACTACGCCTGGACGGATCTCCAGGATTCCACTGTCGCCTCGGCGATGAGCTCGATGCGGTGCCCGTACGCCTGATGCCCGTCGAACACGAAGCTGCCGTCCCTGACCGGCAACCCGCAGAACGAGGCCCGGAAGCGCACGGGGGGCCCGCCGGGCGGCAGCGGCTCGTACGCCGCCAGCGGGCTCGCGTCGTAGCCCGCCCGCGCCCGGTGGTTGTTCCTGGCCACCTGATGAGCCGCCACGCGCAGCAGCGCGTCAAGACCCTTGTCCAGGTAGAGCTGCAACTGGCGGAACTGCCCGTCGAGGTACTTCTGGTGCGCTCTGGAGGGATGCTGCAGGAGATAGACGCAGACCACGGGCGCGTGCCACCTGTACATCTGAGTATCGGCCTGCTCTTCGGAGAGGATCGCGTGGTAATAGTCCACGCAAGCGCCCAGCGGGCCGGCGACCGCGCCGCAGTCGCACTCGGGGCTTCCTGCCATGATCCGCAACCTAGGCGGCGGGTGACAGCCTTGTCGACGGAATTTCGGCATCCCCTGACTGCCGCCGTAGCGGGAGCGGTCTCGTGATCACGAGACCGCTCCCGGGCGAGGGGTCAGAGCTCGCCCCGGATCTGCAACCGGGACAAGGCCTTGGCGATGGGGTGGGCCGTGAGGGTGATCTGCCACTCCCGCGCGCCCAGGGCGCGCAGCCGGTCGGCCACGGTCTCGTCGTCGAGATCGTCGGGAGGCTCCCAGGTGAGCCGGCGCACCGCGTCCGGCTGCAACAGGTTCTCGGTCGGCATGTGGTGCTCGTCGGCCAGCGCCGCGATGACGGCCCGCGCCGCGGCCAGGCGCTTGGCGGCGGCCGGGTCGCGGTCGGCCCAGCGGTTGGGCGGCGGCGGTCCGTCGCCCGGCGTGCTCGGGGCGGGGAGCTGGCTGTCGGGCAGGTTGCGGGCGCGGTGGACGGCGGCCAGCCAGTCGCTCATGTGCCGCCGGGCGCTGCGCCCGGTGAAGGCGGAGATCTCGGTCAGCGCCTTCTTGGTGCGCGGTCCTTCGAGCGCCGCCGTGACGATGGCCGCGTCGGGCAGCACCCGGCCCGGCGCGAGGTCGGCCTCGCGGGCGATGCGGTCGCGCATGAGCCACAGCTCGCGCACGATGGCGAGGGCCCGCACGTTGCGTACCTTGTGGATGCCCGAGGTGCGCCGCCACGGGTCGGAGCGCGGCACGGGCGGCGGCGTGCCGAGCACGGCGGCGAACTCCTCGCGCGCCCACTCCAGCTTCCCGCTCTCGGCGAGCTGCGCGTGGAGCACGTCACGGAGCTCGACCAGCACCTCGACGTCGAGCGCCGCGTAGCGCAGCCAGTCTTCCGGCAGCGGCCTGGTGGACCAGTCGGCGGCCGAGTGGCCCTTCTCCAGCCGCAGCCCGAGCACGGTCTCCACCATCGTGCCGAGCCCCACCCGCTCGTAGCCGAGCAGCCGCCCGGCGAGCTCGGTGTCGAACATCTCCCGGGGCCGGAAGCCCACCTCCAGCAGGCACGGCAGGTCCTGCGACGCGGCGTGCAGCACGATCTCCGCCTCGGCCACGGCGGCGTCCAGCGCGGACAGGTCGGGGCAGGCGATCGGGTCGATCAGCGCGGTGCCCGATCCCGCCCGGCGGAGCTGCACGAGGTAGGCGCGGTTGCCGTAGCGGTAGCCCGAGGCGCGTTCGGCGTCCACGGCGACGGGCCCTTCGCCCGCGGCGAAACGCTCGACCATCCTCGCCAGGCCGTCCGCGTCGGCGATCACCGGCGGGATGCCCTCGCGGGGTTCGAGCAGCGGCTCGACGGTTCGTTCTTCTGTCATGAGTTCACCGACCTCATGACGCTCGTGCGGTGTCGACTGGTGCCCTCACTTCGTACGGTCACTCTCCGGATCATCACGTCGCCGGGGCAGCGCGGCCACGTCCGGCGGGAGCGGCGGGATGCCCGCGGCCAGGCACATCAGGTCGCACCAGGCGGCGACATGGCCGGACAGATCCTCCTGTGCGGGAGACCAGGAGGCTCTCAGCTCCAGCTCGGTCGTGACCGGATCCTCGGCCTTGTTGCCGAACCCCTCGGACACGGCTCTAGTCACGGTACCGCCGGCGGCCGAGTAGTCGGCCTGATGGGACTCCAGAGTCTCGGTGAGCCAGCTCCACACGACCGGCCCGAGCAGCGGGTCGGAGGTGATCTCCGGCTCCATGTCGGCCCTGACGTAGGCCACCAGCCGGAACGGCCCCTCCCAGCCGCGCTGTCCGTCGGGGTCGTAGAGGAGGATCAGCCGGCCGACGGCGAGCTCGTCGTCGTCGCGGTAGACGGACGCGCCGATGGCGGCCGAGTAGGGGGCCAGACGCTGGGGCGCGGGCAGGTCCTCCAGCTCGATCTCCGGCCGCACCTCGGACAGCCGGAGGCTCTGGGCCGCGCGGAGGAACGTGGCCGGAGGCGGTGGCTGGTCACCGAGTGGCATAGCCGAAGCGTAGGTCGATGTCGGGCGGAAGGGGACCACGGGGGTGCGCATCCTTGGTGATCAAGCCAAAGCCGTAACAAGCTGGCGAACCGGTCGGGCGGTCTCGGCGGAGCCGAGGACGATCGCGTGGCCGCAGCCGGAGCAGGCCCACTCGGGGCACTCGCCCGGCTCGTGCCCGTCCGGGCACGGGGGCTGCTCGAAGGGCCGATCGCCACCGCAGGAAGCGCAGCGCTCACTACGGCGCTCTGGGGAACTCCACAACGCGGACATCGCAACGGGGCCTTTCTTCGGGTCGTGGCTCCGACGTTGGCACGAGCCGCTGACAATTCCCCGCAACGCGCTCGGCGTGTCCCGAAAGTGGTCGCTGAATCGGTGCCGCGCGGTGGGTTGGCGAACATTTGACGCAGCCGGGACCGGCTCTCTGCCCGGCCGTGGGGTGTGCTCGACCCGCACGGGACGCCGATGTCGAGCAGACCGGTAAACCTTCATCTTGCTATCTGATCATGATTTTGGGTGTCCAATGCATCTTTTTCCGACACCGCGCGTCTCCCAGCACCGATGGCGGGACCGGCGCCCGGACATGGCACCCTTGATGGGTGAATCTCGCCGACTCCGCGTTCCTGCGTGCCTGCCGCCGCCAGCCCGTTCCGCACACCCCGGTCTGGTACATGCGCCAGGCGGGGCGCTCGCTGCCGGAATACCTCAAGGTGCGTGAGGGCGTCCCCATGCTCACCGCGTGCGCGACCCCCGAGCTGATCGTCGAGATCACCATGCAGCCGGTCCGCCGCTACGGCGTCGACGCGGCCATCTACTTCAGCGACATCGTGGTGCCGCTCAAGGCCATCGGCATCGACCTCGACATCAAGCCGGGGGTCGGGCCGGTCGTGGCCGACCCGATCCGCGACGCCAAGGGGCTGGCGGCGCTGCGGCCGCTGGAGCCGGACGACGTGCCGTTCGTGACCGAGTCGATCCGGGCGCTCACCGGCGAGCTGGGCGGCACGCCGCTGATCGGGTTCGCGGGAGCGCCGTTCACGCTCGGGTCCTATCTGATCGAGGGCGGCCCGTCGAAGAACCACGACCGCACCAAGGCCATGATGTACGGCGCCCCCGAGCTCTGGCACGACCTCATGGAGCGGCTGTCCGACATCGTCCTCGCGCACCTGCGCGTCCAGGTGGCGGCCGGCGCCTCGGCCGTGCAGCTCTTCGACTCCTGGGTCGGCGCGGTGGCCCCCGCCGACTACCGCGAGTTCATCCTGCCGCACACCCGGCGCATCTTCGAGGGCCTCACGGACGTCCCGCGCATCCACTTCGGCGTCGGCACCGGCGAGCTGCTCGGCCTGCTCGGCGAGGCGGGCGCCGACGTCGTGGGCGTCGACTGGCGGGTGCCGCTCGACGAGGCGGCCCGCCGCGTGGGGCCGGGCAAGGCGCTGCAGGGCAACCTCGACCCGGCCGTGCTGCTCGCCCCGTGGGAGGTCGTCGAGCGCAAGGCGCGCGAGGTGCTGCGGCAGGGGCGCGCCGCCGAGGGGCACGTGTTCAACCTCGGCCACGGCGTCCTGCCCTCGACCGATCCCGACCAGCTCAAGCGCCTCACCGATCTGGTCCACGAGCACTCCGCCTGACCCGGGCCACCGGGCCCTGGGTCCGGGGGCATGCGGCCTCGGGATCGGGTCACGCGGTCCCGGGGTCAGGGTCGGCCGGGCGGGAGGGCGGGGCGGCGGGCACGCGGCCCTGACCGGCGCGGCGGGCGCGGTCCCGGCGCACCAGATAGACCAGCAGCGCCACCAGCGGCAGCGAGACCAGCAGCCACGGCAGCACCGCGCCGAGCAGCGTGAGCAGCACCACCAGGCTGGAGAGCAGCGCCTTCCAGCCGCTCTTCAGCCCGGCGAGGAACCCGTCGGACTCCTCCTCGGGCTGCGCCGCCTCGGCCACCGGCCCGAGCAGCCGCAGTGTGAGCGTCGCCATCGCGACCTGCGTGGCCAGCTCCTTCTGCTGCGCCTGCAACGACTCCAGATCCGCCTGACGGGAGGCGATCTCGCGCTCGACGTCCAGCACCTGGCCGATGGTGTCGGCCCGCTTGAGCAGCGTACGCAGCGACTCCAGCGACCGCTCGGCCGACTTGAGCCGGCTCTCGACGTCGGCGACCTGGAGCGTGACGTCCTGGGTGGACTGCTTCATGGAGACCTGGGTGCCGAGCTCCTTGCCGAGCCGGCCGAGCGCGGCGTTGTAGCCGGTCGGCGGGATCTTGAACTCCAGCGTCGCGGTCTCCCGCGCCTTGCTGGCCGAGCTGCTCTGCTCGCTGGACAGGTAGCCGCCGGCCGCGGTGACGATCTGCTTGGCCTGCTCGACCGCGTCGCCGACCTGCTTGACCCGGACGGTCATGCTGCCGGTGTAGATGACCTGGCGGTTCTGGCCGGTCACCTTGACGTCGGAGACCAGGCCCGCCTGATCGGCCTTGGCGTCGCGCCGGATCGCCTTCGAGGCCGTGGGCATCGCCGTGGGCATCGGCCGGGCCTCTGCCGCCATGTCCTGCTGCGCCACCGCGGGCGCGGACGCGCTCTGGATCGTGGCTTCGCCCCCTCCGCAGCCCGCCAGGAGCAGAACGGCTGCCGCGAGCGATGACGTGATGCCGTACCGGATTCTCCTCATGCCTTGAAGACGGATCGGCGGGCGGATCGGTTTGATGGCATGAATCACGGTCCGGTCACGCGCCCCGCGCAGGTGGGCGGCCCGCCGAGGCGGTAGCGTCAGGAGGCGTGGAAGGGAATCGGGCGCACGTCGTCGTGATCGGCGGAGGGATCTCCGGCCTCGCCGCCGCGTGGTACCTCCGTCAGGGCGCGGACGAACGGGTCAAGGTCACCGTGCTGGAGTCGAGCCCGCGCATCGGCGGCAAGCTGCACGCCTCCGAGGTCGCCGGGGTGAGCGTGGACGCCGGCGCGGAGGCCATGCTGGCCCGCCGTCCGGAGGGCCCAGAGCTGGCGAGGGCGGTCGGCCTCGGCGACGAGCTGGTCTTCCCCGGCACCACCAGCTCGGCCATCTACTCCAGGGGCGCCCTGCACGCCATGCCGAAGGGCCAGGTCATGGGCGTGCCCGCCGACCTGACCGAGCTGGCGAAGTCCGGCATCATCTCGCCCGCCGGGCTGCTGCGCGTGCCGCTCGACCAGATCCTGCCCGCGACGCTGGTCCGCACCGACGTGTCCGTGGCCGCCTACATCCGCGCCAGGATGGGCGGCGAGATCGTCGACCGGCTGGTCGAGCCGCTGCTCGGCGGCGTCTACGCGGGCCGCGCCGACCTGCTCTCGCTGGAGGCCACGATGCCCCGCGTGGCGGCCGTGGCCCGGGCTGAGCGTTCGCTGTTGTCGGCTGCCCGCCACCTGGTCGAGGAGACCCCGAAGAACGCCGGGCCGGTCTTCACGACGCTGCGCGGCGGCGTCGGCACGCTGCCCGAGGCGGTCGCCAAGGCGTCGGGGGCCGACGTCAGGACCGGCGTCACCGTACGCGAGCTGCGCCGCGCCGGGCAGGGCTGGCGCCTGGTGACCGGGCCGGTGCCGAGGCCCGAGACCGTCGAGGCCGACGCCGTGATCGTCGCCGCGCCGGGCCCCGCCGCCGCCCGCCTGCTCCAGGACGAGGCGCCGAAGGCCGCGGCCGAGCTGGCCAGGATCGAGTACGCCAGCATGGCCGTCGTCACGCTCGCCTACCCGCTGTCGGCGTTCCCGCAGCCGCCCGCCCGCAGCGGCTACCTCGTGCCGCCCGTCGAGCGCCGCCCGGTCAAGGCGGTGACGTTCAGCTCCGTGAAGTGGCCCCACCTGGCCAGGGACCTGGTGATCCTGCGCTGCTCGATCGGCCGCCTGGGCGAGGAGCACCTGCTCCAGCGCGAGGACGCCGAGCTGGTGTCGCTCGCCATCGCCGAGATGGCCGAGGTGATGGGCGCGCGCGGCCTGCCGGTCGACAGCCGGGTCACCCGCTGGGGAGGCGGGCTTCCCCAGTACAACGTGGGCCACCTCGACCGGGTGGCCCGGGTGCGCGCGGCGGTCGCGGTCGAGCCGGGGCTCGCCGTGTGCGGCGCGGCCTACGACGGCATCGGCATCCCGGCCTGCATCGGCACCGCCCGTACGGCGGCCGCCCGGATCTTGGACCAGCTGTCCCAGCGAGGAGAAGAGGAACGATGACAGAAGGAGCTCCGCGGCCGAAGGCCCGCGATCTCAACCAGGTGATCCGCTACACCATGTGGTCGGTCTTCCAGGCGACCGAGCCGTGCCCCGCCGACCGCGACGGCCTGGCGGTCGAGGTCGAGGAGCTGCTGGAGCAGGTCGCGGGCAAGGACGTCGTGACCAGGGGGGTCTACGACGTGTCCGGGCTGCGGGCCGACGCCGACTTCATGTTCTGGTGGCACGCGCCGACGCCGGAGGACCTGCAGGACGTCTACTCCCGCTTCCGCCGCACGGCGCTCGGCCGGCACAGCAGGCCCGTCTGGTCGGCCATGGCGCTGCACCGGCCGGCCGAGTTCAACAAGTCGCACATCCCGGCCTTCCTCGCTGAGGAGGAGCCGCGCGCCTACGTCAGCGTCTACCCGTTCGTCCGCTCCTACGAGTGGTACCTCCTGGAGGACTCCGAGCGGCGGGCGATGCTGGCCGAGCACGGCCGGATGGCGCGCGACTACCCCGACGTGCGGGCCAACACGGTCTCCTGCTTCTCGCTCAACGACTACGAGTGGATGCTCGCCTTCGAGGCCGACGAGCTGCACCGCATCGTCGACCTCATGCGTACGCTGCGCGGCGCCTCGGCCCGGCGTCACACCCGGGTCGAGATCCCGTTCTACACCGGCGCCCGCAAGCCGGTGCGCGAGCTGGTCGAAGCCCTTCCCTAGCGGCTTCATCGCGACAGAGCGGCGCGCAGGCGCCACGCGCCGAGCGCGAGGAGCGCCGCCGCGTAGCCGGTCAGCACGCCGAGCTGCGGCAGGACGCCGGCCAAGCCGGCGTCCCCGTGCAGCAGCCCGGCGAAGCCGTCCAGGGCCCAGGCGTGCGGGGTGACGTGCGCGAGCAGGCGCATGGGCGCGGGGAAGAACTCCAGCGGCGCCATCGCGCCGCCGATCGCGGCCAGGCCCAGGCCGAGCAGCAGGCCCAGCGCGCCCGCCTGCTGCTCGGTGCGCGCCGCCGCCCCGAGCAGCATCGCGGCCCCGCCGCTCACCAGCGCGAACGCCACCAGCAGCAGGGCCGCGCCGGCCGGGTCACCCCAGCGCACCCCGAACAGCAGCGCCGACCCGGCCATGATGACCAGGCCCTGGAGCAGGGCCACGCCCACTCGGCCCGCGGCCTCGCCGAGCAGGATGACGCCGACCGGCACCGGGGCCGCGTACATCCGGCGCGAGATCCCGAGCCGGCGCGTCTCGATGACCGCCGGGGCGGCGTTCAGCGAGGTCAGGAACATGAACAGGAGCAGCTGCGAGGTCGCGGCGACCTCGTAGCCGCCCGGAGGGGACGGGCCGGCCGCCCCGGCGGCGCTCACGGCGACCGTGACGCCGGGCGCGGGAGCGGCCTCCGCCCTCGCCACCAGCTCGTCGAAGCCGCCGGGCAGGCCGGCGCTCCGCGCGTACGCGGCGGCCCGCGCCGGCATCGTCACCCGCGTGACCACGGCGTTCAGCGCGGCGCCGAGCCGGCGGGCCGCAGGCTCGTCCCGGCCGATGAACGCGAGCGTGACGGGGGTGTAGGAGCGCAGGGCGCGATCGTACCCGGCCGGGACGATCAGCGCGCCGGCCAGCCTGCCGCGCTCGACCGCGTCACGGGCCTCGGCGTCGCCGCTCACCGGCACGACGCGGTGCCCGGCCGCCTCCAGTGCCCGTACCAGCTCGGCCGCCCGGGGGCCGCCGTCGGCGTTCACGACGCCGAGCGGGGGACGGAAGCCGGAGCCGAACGACAGCCCTAACACCATGATCAGCACGATCGGGAAGATGACGACGAAGAAGACGTTCGTCCGGTCGCGGAAGAGCCGGACCAGGTTCGCCCAGGCGATCGCCCCGGCGGCGCGCGCGATCGTCATGGCCGCAGCATCCTTCCCGCCCGGAGGAGCGCGAGGCCGGTCGTGACCGCCGCGAAGGCGAGCAGCGCCAGCGTCGGCCCCGGCGCGACCGCCGGCGCGTGCTCCCCGTGCAGGTCGGCGAGGCCCTGCAGGAACCAGCGGTGCGGGGTGAGCAGGCTGAGCGCGGCGAAGGCGCCGCCGAGCTGCTGGACGGGCACGAACACGCCGCCGAGCACCCCGGACAGCACCGCGACGACGCTCTGCAGGTTGCCCGCCTGCTCGGCGGTCCTCGCCGCCGTCGCCACCAGCGCCATGACCCCGGTCGCGGCCAGCACGCCCGCCACGACGAGCAGCCCCACGCCCAGCGGGTGGCCCCAGCGCGCGCCCAGCAGCAGCGCGGCGGCGCTCATGAGGACGGCCGTGGCGGCGACGCCGGCGACGAACCCCGTCAGCAGTTTCGCCAGTGCGATCGCGGTCCGCGGGACCGGCGCGGCCAGCAGCCGGGCCAGGGTGCCGTCGCGGCGCTCGTCCAGGATCGAGCTGAAGCCGAACTGCACGGTGAAGAAGAGGAAGAACACCGTCATCCCGGCCGCGAACCCCTCCGCGAGCGAGAGCTGCCGCCGCTCCGCCCCCAGGTCCTCGACGGTGACCGGGCGGGGGACCAGCGTCGCCCCCTCGAACGTCCCGCCGTCCACGACCGCGAGCGTGACCTGCACGTAGCGGACCTCGGCGGCGAACGACTCGGCGATCGCGCGGGCCACGTACGCGCCCTGGCCGGAGTCGCCGATGATCTGGAGGGTGGCAGGCCGGCCGCCGGTCACCGCGTCGCTGAACCCGGGCGGGACGACGTAGGCGGCGTCCGCCTCGCCCCGCTCCACCGCCGCGCGCGCCTCCCGCTCGTCCGCGACCGGGCGCAGCCTGATGACGCCGTTCCGCTCCAGGGGGCGCAGCGCCTGCTCGGCGAACGCGGTGACGACCGGCCCGCCGTCCCGGTCGGCCAGCGCGAGCGTCGGCGCCGGCTGGGCGTCGATGCCCCTGAACACCAGGCTGAACACGGCCGCCAGGGCGAACGGCACCACCAGCGCGAGCAGGAACAGCGAGCGGTCGCGTACCCGCTGGCGCAGGTCCTTGGCCATGACGAGGAGGGTCGCGCGCATGTCAGTCCCGCAGCGCCTTGCCGGTGAGGTGCAGGAACACCGACTCCAGGTTCGGCTCGTGCACCTCGGCCGCGCGTACGGTCACGCCCGCCTCCGTGGCCGCGCCGAGCACCCGGGGCAGCGCCCGGCCGGCGTCCTCGACCATCACCTCGACGCGGCCCTCGTGCCCGGTGGCCGCGCGCACCTCGGGCAGCGCCAGCAGCGCCGGCACCACCCGCGGGCCCTCGACCGTCAGCGTGATCCGGTCCAGCTCGCCCACCAGGCCGACCAGCTCCCTGCGGGTGCCCTCGGCCCTGATCCGGCCGAGGTCGAGGATGCCGATGCGGTCGCAGAGGCGTTCGGCCTCCTCCATGTAGTGGGTGGTGTAGAGGATCGCGGTGCCCTCGCCGGCGAGCGCGGCGACGCTCTCCAGGATGGCGTTGCGGCTCTGCGGGTCCACGCCCGCGGTGGGCTCGTCCAGGATCAGCAGGGGCGGGCGGTGCAGGAGGCCGACACCGATGTTGAGCCGCCGCTTCATGCCGCCGGAGAACTCCTTGACGGCGTCCTTCGCCCGGTCGGTGAGCCCGACGACGGCCAGCACCTCCTCGATGCGGCGACGGGCCTCGGCGCGGCCCAGGCCGTGGAGGCGGGCGAAGAAGCGCAGGTTCTCGCGGGCGGTGAGGTCGGGGTAGAGGGCGAGCTCCTGGGGGACGTAGCCGATGCGGCGCTTGCCCCAGGTGCTCGACGGGCTGTGCGGACGGCCGCAGACCAGCACCTCGCCGCCGTCGCGGCCGAGGATCCCGGCGATCATCGAGATCGTGGTCGTCTTGCCCGCGCCGTTGGGGCCCAGCAGGCCGTACGTCTCGCCGGCGGTGATGGCGAAGCTGACGTCGGCGACCGCCACGAGATCGCCGAACGTCTTGCGTAACTCATGACATTGCAGGATCTCGTCCTGGGCCACAACCGTAGTGTGATCGTAGGCGTCCTACACCGGCAAGCCCCGACCGACCGGGGCCCACGGGGGTGAGGAGGCCGCCATGCGTCCACCCGGCAAGCCCCGCCGCACGCCGGACCCGGATCCGGCACGGCGGGAAGAGGTCCCGCGGCCGGGGAGCCGCAGGCACGCGAGCGGACGACACGCGGCCCGGCGCCCGCGGCGCGACCTGTGGGGGCGCGGGGCGCGGGAAGATGCGACCCGTCCGGCCTCTCGGCGTCCGGTGGTCGTGATGGTCGTGGGGGCGCTCGTGCTGGCCGGGGGAGTGGCGGGGGCGCTCGCCGGCGGGGTGTTCGGCGGCGCGTTGGCCGGCGGCGGGACGAGCGGGCTGGGACTCGCCGCGCTGCCGGACGGGACGCGGTCGGACGGTCCGGCGTCATCCGGGCGAGCGGACGGTACAGGGCCGCGAGCGGGCGTCCCGTCCGCGGCGAGCGACGCGAACCGGCCGGCGGCCCCAGGGGGTCCGGGCTCGTCCGCCACGTCCGGGAGAACTGCGGCCCCGGGCTCGTCGGCCGCCTCCCGGGGGACCGCCGCTCCCAGACAGACCACCTCCGCGGCGGACGCGCTCAACGGCGGAGCCGCCACGACCGCGCCGGTCCCGGGCACCGGCACCACCGGCCCGGCCGCGATCCCCGGCGCCACCCCACCCCAGGACGAGGGCTTGCTCGCCATCCCCGGTACGGACACGGCCGACGACAACCGCACCGACGGCTACAACGTGGACGGCTACACCATCGACGGCTACCGGGCCGACGACTACCGCACGGACGGCTACCGGGCCGACGGCCCGTCCTCGCACACCGACCACCGCGCGATGGACTACTTCCGCGCGCACTGGACCCCCGCCGACAAGGCACAGAGCCGCGTCACGGACATCCGCTCCGTCGGCGGATATTTACGCATCTACACAAACCTGCCGGAGTCCGCGCGCAACTCCCGCACCGCCGTCGTCCTGTGCGAACGCGGCATGGACTACCTGCGCGCCGCCGGAGCGACCCGCCGCGTGGTGTTCGTGCACGCGCGCCTGGGCGGGAACGGCAACCCCGTCCTCGCCAACATCATCGGCCCCTCCGACCGCAGCTGCACCCTCACCCACCCCGCCCCGGAATGAGGGCTCAACGCACCCGTACGCGCGTCTTCGAGCACACCTCGCACCGCTGGGTGACGACCCGGCCGATGGTCTCGATCGTCACCCACCGGTGGCGGAGATGGATGAACCGCACGCGGGGAGGCTTACCCGTGGCCCAAGATTGGTACGCGGAGTCGCTGGGTGATCACGCCTTGGGTTCGAGGCGCAGCGACACCGAGTTGATGCAGTAGCGATCGTCGGTGGGCGTGGGGTAGCCCTCGCCGTGGAAGACGTGCCCCAGGTGCGAGTCGCACCTCTCGCACCGCACCTCGGTGCGCACCATGCCGAGGCTGCGGTCCTCGATCAGCTTCACCGCGTCCGACTCCGAGGGGGCGTAGAAGCTCGGCCACCCGCAGTGCGACTCGAACTTCGTGTCGGAGCGGAACAACTCGGCGCCGCAGGCGCGGCACGAGTAGACGCCCTCGACCTTGGTGTCGACGTACTCCCCCGTGAACGGGCGCTCGGTCCCGGCCTCCCTGAGGACGTGGTACTCCTCCGGGGAGAGCTGCGACCGCCATTCGGCCTCGCTCTTGACGACCTTTTCCATACCCCCAGAGTACGAGACGGCCGAAGTGCGAGATCCGGCAAAAAGAGATCTCCGCAGGGTGAAGCATCCATTCTGGGGAGAATTCGCGTCTTTGTCGGTAAGGGGGTGTCATCGCCTCCTGCGAAGGGGTGAGATCGTCCGCGGACCCGATGAGCGGCACAGCCCACGCCCGTGCTGGCGCCGCTGAAGGGGTCGGAACGGCCGGCCGGGTGGCGCGCCAGCGCCCGGAACGGCGGTGGACGATCTGCAGGCCCGCCCTGTCGAGCCCTCGGTCCCGCCACCGAGAAGTGCTCCGGGGCGGGCCCACCCTGCTCGCGACCGGCCTGCCACCCGGTTTCTGTCGGAGAAGGGCTGTAGGTTCCTGGGCATGGCATCGCCGTTCATCGAGCTAGAGGTGGGGGAGCGCACCGTCAAGGTGACCAACCCCGACAAGGTCTACTTCCCGCAGCTCGGCGCCACGAAGCGCGAGCTGGTGGAGTATTACGTCAGCGTCGGTGAGGGCGCGCTGCGGGCGCTGCGCGACCGCCCGACCAACATCAAGCGCCATCCCGACGGCGTGCAGACCGACGCCATCTACCAGAAACGCATGCCGCCCAAGCACCCCGACTGGCTCCAGTCGGTCACCGTCACCTTCCCGAGCGGCCGCACGGCGCAGTCCCTGCGCGTCACCGAGGTGGCCGCCCTGGCCTACTGCGCCAATCTCGGCACCATCGACTTCCACCCCTGGCAGGTGCGGGCCGCCGACGTCGAGCACCCCGACGAGCTGCGCATCGACCTCGACCCGCAGCCCGGCCTCGACTTCGACGCCGCGCGCCGGGCCGCCTTCCTGGCCAGGGAGGTCCTCGGCGAGCTGGGCATGACCGGCTTCGTGAAGACCTCGGGCAACCGTGGCGCGCACATCGCCGTACGCATCGAGCCGAGATGGGACTTCATCCAGGTCCGTCACGCCGGCATCGCCCTGGCCAGGGCGGTCGAGGAGCGCGATCCTGGCCTGGTCACCACCGCCTGGTGGAAGGAGGAGCGCGGGGAGCGTGTCTTCATCGACTTCAACCAGAACGCCCGCGACCGCACCGTGGTCAGCGCCTACTCCGTGCGGGCCCAGCCGCACGCGCCCGTCTCCACCCCGCTGACCTGGGACGAGCTGGCCGACGCCGACCCGCGCGACTTCGACATCCGCACCGTGCCCGCCCGCTTCGCCGAGCTGGGCGACGTGCACGCGGCCATCGACGACCACGCCTACTCGATCGAGCCGCTGCTGGAGCTCTATGCCAAGGACGATCGCGGCGACATGCCCTACCCGCCCAACTATCCGAAAATGCCGGGCGAGCCGATGCGCGTGCAGCCCAGCCGCGCCCGCCACCCGGAAGCCTGACGCCGCCGCCGGGTGCCCGGGAGGCACCGGGATGCCGGGGCATGCCGGTGACGAATCGGCGGCGGGTCGATCCATGCCGGGCCAGGTGGCGCATCAGGTTGATGTGTGGCGGTCAGTGGCGGGCGATCTGGTGCGGAGCCAGTTCCCGCGTTTCGCCCCGTTCCAGATAGACCACCCGGTCGCCCAGGCCCGCCTGCTCCACGTGGTGCCGGAAGTCGTCCAGCGGCGAGGTGAAGACGGTGTAGTCGTCGTAGTGGATCGGCACGACCGTGCGCGGATCGAGCAGGTCCACCCACGAGGCGCCCTGGCTGCCGTCCATCGTGACGAGCACGGTCCCGAGCAGCTTGGTCCCGCCCAGATGGACGAGTGCCACGTCGATCTCCGGGAAGCGGCGCGGGATCGCGTCGAGCCGGCGGTCGAGCAGCGTGTCGCCGCTGATGTGCAGGCGCAGCTCCACCCGTTCATCGCGGTCACGGAACTCCAGCATGGTCCCGATGACCGGCGGCAGCAGCCGCTCCAGCGGCCCCGGCGCGTGCCTGGCGGGCAGTGCCGTGATGGTGACGCTGCCCTGCGCGTTCCGCAGCTCGTGCTGCTGCCACTGCCGCAGGCCGACGCTCTGGCGGAAGCCCCGGCGGCGGAGCTTGCCGGCCGCGGAGAGCGTGGTCACGATGGGCGTGTCGCGGTCCAGGCCCCTGCGGGTGACCCGGTCCCAGTGGTCGCCGTGCATGTGCGAGAGCACGACCGCGTCCAGGGTCGGCAGGTCCTCGATCTCCAGGGCGGGGTCCGTACGGCGGCGCGAGACCAGGCCGTGGCCCAGGTAGGCGCGCTGTCCGCGGTGCAGGAAGTTGGGATCCGTCAGCAGCGTGAAGCCGTTGTAGCGGATCAGCGTCGTCGCGTTCCCGATGAACTGGATGCTCCCTTTCACGGCGGCGCTCACTCCGGGTGCGGGGACTGCTGTCCGGGGGGCACGCCGCCGCCCTTGCCGCCGCCTTTGCCGCCCTTGTCGGTGCCGTGCGGTCGCGCCGAGCGCTTCCCGCCGCTCCTCGTCTCGGGGATGGCGTTCGCGGACTTGGACTCGGTGGCAGATTTGCCTGATCTGCGCAGTTCGGGCTGCTGTGGGTTACTCATGGTGCTTCGTCCTCACTTGTACGGCTTGTCCGAGGTCCCCTGCCACCTCGGTCGAGAGCCAAACGCCGCGAACAGAACGTACCGGCCTGTTTCACTTCGGTCACATAACTTGACGCTCGGTCCAATAGTTCGCAAGGCTCGCTAGAGCATCGGGGGCGACAGCCGACTCTTCGGGAGCCTTCCATGGCAAGAGCGCGACGTCTCGCGGCCGCGGGAGCGGTGGCAGCTTTAGCGGTGGCGGGAGTGAGCCTCGCGGCCTCCGCCTCCGCCTCCGCCGTCATCCGCACCGATCCCCAGGTGCCGGGAACGGGATCCGACTGCGTCCTACCGCCGCCGCTCCGCTGCGACGCGCCCGCCGACAGCTCGTGGACGGGCGGCGGCCCCGGGCCGCCCGCCTCCCGGCCGAGCGGCGGGGACGACTCGTGGTCGGGCTCCGGCGACTCCTGGTCGGGCCGGGGCGACTCCTGGTCGCCGGTCCCCGGCGACCCTCGCTCCGACGCCCCGGCCCCCGGCGACACCTGGTCCAGCGTCCCGACCCCCGGCGACACCTGGTCCGGGGGCCCCGCCCCGCAGGACTCCTGGTCCTCGGCGCCCACCCCGCAGCCGTCGGACGCGCCCTGGCGGCCGGCCCGGGAACGCGAGCACCGGGTCCCCCGCGGCCACCCCGAGACGGGCGGCGGCGGGCTCGTCCATGACGGGCCGGTGTGGGCGCTCGCGGTCGGCGGATTCGCCCTGATCACGGGCGCGGGCCTGACCGGCGTCGCGGTACGCCGCCGCCGGGATGCCGACTGACCCTGCGCCCCCCGCGCGAACGGCCGGCAGGGGCGGGCAGTGGGGGATCTGGGCGCTGGCGGCCGTGGTCACGGTGGCGGGGCTGGCGCTGATCGCGTACGGGCTGCGCGGCATGACAGGGGACGGCGGCGAGCCGGCCCCATCGGCGGGAACGCCGGCGGGGACGACGGCGCGGCAGGCGCCGCCCGGCGCCGCGCCCGTCACCGGCCCCCTGCCCGTCGGCGTGGTCGCCCGGCCGATGAAGGCCGCCCGCCCCACCGCCGTCTACATCCCGTCCGTCGGCGTGGCGGCCCCTCTGATGGAGCTGGGCCTGGACGCCGGCGGCGCGATCCAGAACCCGCCGCTCGACCATCCGAACCTGGCCGGCTGGTACCGCTACGCCCCCGTCCCCGGCCAGCGCGGCGCCGCCGTCATCACCGGCCACCTCGACACGAGGAGCGGCCCCGCCGTCTTCGCCCGCCTCAAGGACGTCAGGCGCGGCGACCAGGTGCAGGTGCTGCGCGCGGACCGCTCGGTGGCCGTCTTCGTCGTCGACCGGGTCGAGCACGCGCCGAAGTCCGGCTTCCCCGCGCGGAAGGTCTACGGCAAGCTCTCCTACCCGGGCCTGCGGCTGGTGACCTGCGGCGGGACGTTCGACCGGCGGGCGCACAGCTACCGGGACAACACGATCGTGTACGCCCACCTCGCGGCCCCGTACTATCCCGGAGCCGGCAGCTGACCGGTCACGAATCGCGGGGCAGCCCGAGCGCCCGCTCGGCGATGATGTTGAGCTGCACCTCGGTGGTCCCGCCGCCGATCGTGAACGCCCGGGTCGTCAGGATCATGCGGCTCCAGTAGGGGTCGTCCGGGGCGAGCGACCAGCAGAACTCGGAGATCGCCTGCGAGTGCCGCATACCGAGCAGCTTCCGTACGCTCGCGGCGGCCCCCGCGTCGCCCCCCGACAGCTTCGACAGCGTCACCCGCAGCCCGAGGGCCGAGATGGCCTGCCCCTCCGCCCACAGCCGGCCCGCCTGCTCGCGCCGCGCCTGCCCCAGCGCGGGCAGCCGGGCGATGAGATCGGCCATGTCGGTGTGCTGCGACCCGGGCCCCCAGGAGTCGCCGAGCGCGACCCGTTCGTGGGAGAGGGTGTCCCTGGCGACCCGCCAGCCCTGGTCCACCTCGCCGACGACCAGGTCGTCCGGGACGAAGACGTCGTCGAGGAACACCTCGTTGAAGATCTCGTCGCCGTTGATCTCCTTGAGCGGCCGTACGGTGACGCCGGGGGAGGACATGTCCACCAGGAAGTACGTGATGCCGTCGTGCTTCGGCCGGTCGGGCGAGGTGCGGGCCAGGCAGATGCCCCAGTGGGCGTACTGGGCGAGCGAGGTCCAGATCTTCTGCCCGGTGAGCGACCAGCCGCCCTCCACGCGCACGGCCCTGGTCGTCAGGCCCGCCAGGTCCGAGCCCGCGCCGGGCTCGCTGAAGAGCTGGCACCACACGATCTCGCGGGTGAAGGTCCTCGGCAGGAAACGTTCCCGCTGCTCGGGGGTGCCGTACGCGACGATGGACGGCGCCGCCCAGGCGCCGATGCCGAGGTTCGGCCGCTTGAGTCCGCGGAACTCCTGGTGGATGATCACCTGCTCCAGCGGCGACGCGCCCCGGCCCCACGGCTTCGGCAGGTGCGGCATGATCCATCCCTCCCGGGCGAACCTCGCCTTCCTGGCCTCCGGCTCCTCGGCGTGCAGCGACTCCGCCTCGGCCCGGACGGCGTCCCTGACGGCGGCGGCCTCCTCGGGCAGGTCCGGCTCCATCGCCCGCCGTACGCCGGCCACCGCCAGCCCGGTCACCTCCTCCGCCCACGCGCCGGGGTCGCCGGCGAGCATGCGGTCGGACAGCGCCCGGCGGTAGTAGCGGTGGGCGTCGTGCTCGAAGGTGTAGCCGATGCCGCCGAGCACCTGGATGGCGTCGGCGGCGCACCGTACGCCGGCGTCCGGCCCCAGCACGCCCGCGACGGCCACGGCCAGGCGGGTCTCGTCGTCGAGGGTGGGGCCGTCCAGGGCGCGGGCGGCGTCCCAGACGGCGGCGCGGGCCTGCTCCACGGCCACGAGGGCGGCGGCCACCCGGTGCTTGACGGCCTGGAACTGGCCGATCGGGCGGCCGAACTGCTCGCGGACCTTGGCGTACTCGGCGGCCGTCGCGACCGCCCAGGCGGCGACCCCGCAGGCGTCCGCGCCCAGCAGGACGGCGGCGAGCTCCCGTACGGGGGCGTCGCGCAGCACCGCCTCCGCCGCGGGGGGCCGCTCCAGGGTCAACGTGCAGAGGCTCCGGTCGAGGTCGACGCCGTCGGCGGGGGTGGCGGTGACGGCGTCCCGCCCCAGCAGCGCCCAGGACCCGTCACCGACCGGCACGAGGAAATGGTCGGCGCCGGCCGCCCCGAGCGCGAGCACGGAAAAGCCACCACCGACCGGGCGGAGGGCGACGGCGGCGGTTCTCGACCCGTCCGCCAGGGCGGCCACGACGTCGTCGTGGCCGCCGCTCCGCGCCAGGACGGCCGACGCCACGACGCTCGCCAGGTACGGCCCGCCGGCCCGCCGCTCGGCCAGCGCCTCCAGGGCGACGCACAGCTCCAGCAGCCCGTACCCCTGCCCGCCGCAGCGCTCCGGCAGGTGCAGCCCCAGGAGCCCCTGCGCGGCCAGCGCCGGATGATCGGGGCCGCGCCCGGCGAGCCCGCGCACGGACGCGGCCAGCGCCCGGTGTTCCTCACTCAACCCGATGCTCATGGCACCGAACCTAGAACATTGTTCGGTGTACCTCCAGCCCGGGAAAAATGGTTGGCCCCCCGCCACCCGTCCCGGCTACAGTCCGAATCGTCAGCATCGGATCGAGGAGAAAGCCGGGCAGGCGACCCCGCCGCCCCTGGAGGGAGTGCGTTTATGACCGTCACGCTGCGGCGTGCGCCTCGACGTGCCGCCGGACCCTCCTGCCGCTGACCCGCGTTCACCCGCACCGACCGGCCGGAGGACGACAGCCCACGGCACCGGCGTGCCCGCGCGTCCATACGCGCGACGGCCCGCCAGGCGCACCCTTGCCGCATTCGTCGACGCTCATCGTTCTTCTTCCGGCAAGGAGCAACCCGCGTTGTCCAGCAACGGCAAACCACGATCCACCATCTCCACCGACACGTTCGCCTGCGTGCGCTGCGGCCTCACCGTGACCGCCGCCGCGCCCGACGGCGCCCGCCGCAACCACTGCCCGAGCTGCCTGCACTCGCTGCACGTGCTCGACCGGGTGGAGGGCGGCCCGTCCGAGTGCCGCTCGCGCATGATCCCGATCTCGATCGCGGTCCTGCGCACCGGCGACTGGATGCTCATCCACCGCTGCACCCGCTGCGGCGAGCTGACGTCCAACCCCATCTGCGGGGACGACAACCAGCTCATCCTCATGCGCATGGCGGTACGCCCGCTCGCGCAGCCGCCGTTCCCGCTTGAGGCGTTCGGTGATCTGTGACATGCCCAGGAGGAACCCCGGCCGTGGCGAACGGCCGCAACGGCGCAAGATCGCGGTCCGGCACGGCGAGCGCGGCGACGCGTTCCGCTGTGTCGGCTGCCGGCTGGACGTGCCCATGTCCGCGCCCGGCACCGCGCACCGCAACCACTGCCCGCACTGCCTGACCAGCCTGCACGTCGATCGCCGGGTGCCCGGGGACCGCCGGGCGGGCTGCCGGGGCCGGATGGCGGCGTTCAGCGTCACCGTCCGGCCGGACGGCGAGTGGCTGATCATCCATCACTGCCAGTCGTGCGACGAGCTCAGCGCGAACCGCATCGCCGGCGACGACAACGCGCTGGCGCTGCTCCGGATCGCCATGCGCCCGCTGTCCGCGGGCGGCCGGCTCCCGGCCTCGGCGCTGCTCGCGATCTGAGACAGCACTTCGAAAACAGCGAAGCCCCCGGCGAACGGGAGGGCCACCACAACCACGCCCGTCGATGCCGGGGGCTTCGCTGCTTTTCTATCGTGTCCGCCGCCCGCCGCGAGGCTCAATCGCCGAATTCGAGGTGCAGCGCCCGGGTGAAGTCGGCAACGGCCTCCTCGTGGCGGTCCAGCTCCTGGAGGATCTCGCCCCGCACCCGGTAGGCCCAGACGTACTCGTCGTCCAGTTCGAGGGCCCGGTCCAGGTCGTGCAGGGCCGCCTCGTTGTCGCCCAGCTCGCTCAGCACCGCGCCCCTGCTGCCCAGCGCCCGGTCGTTGTCCGGGTCCAGCTCCAGGGCGCGGTTGAGGTCCTCCAGGGCCTCCTCGTAGCGGTCGATCATGCGCAGGGCCTCGCCGCGCCTGCTCAGGGCGCGTACGTGGCCGGGGTCGATGGCGAGGGCCTTGGCGTAGTCGTCGATGGCCTCGGGGTAGAGGTTGAGCCGCTGGTAGAGGTCGCCGCGGGCCACCCACGGGTACGGCTGCTCGCCGTTGATCCTGATGATCTTGGCGTGCTCGTCCAGGGCCTCGTCGAGACGGTTGAGGTCCACCAGCGCGTCCGCCTTCGCCTCCAGGATCCACAGCGAGTCGGGCGTCAGGGTAAGGGCGTGCTCGAAGTCGGCCATGGCCTCCTCCAGGCGGTCCATCGCCGCGTACGTCTGCCCCCGTGAGCCCAGCGCGTACGCGCTGTCGGGCTCCAGCTTCAGCGACTCGTCGAAGTCCGTCAGCGCGGCGTCGTACCGCTCGATCATCCGGTGGCTCTCGCCGCGCAGCCGCCAGGCGCGGGCGTTGTCGGGCACCAGGGCGATCGACTCGGTGAGGTCCGCGATCGCGGCCTCGTACCGCGACAGGGCGATGTACGACTCGGCGCGGCTGCGCAGCACCGACGCCCGCGACTGAGCCGCCGCCTCGGGCATTCCGGGCTCGGCCCGGTCCTTGATCCCCTCGCTCATGACGCGGAACTCTATCCACTAGATCTGGATAATGGCCGCCTTTTCCCGGGTGAACTCCAGGACCGAATCGTGGCCGTACCCGCTGTCCTTGACGCCGCCGAACGGCAGGCCGGGCGGCATCTGCCGGTAGGTGTTCACCCAGACCGTCCCACTCCGCAGATCCCGGACGAACCGGTGCGCCCGCCCCAGGTCGCGGGTCCAGACGCCGGCCGCCAGCCCGTACGGCGAGTCGTCGGCGATCTCCAGCGCCTCCTCGTCGCTGTCGAACGGCAGCGCCACCGCCACCGGCCCGAAGATCTCCTCCTGGCACACCCGCAGCGCGTTGTCCTCGGTCGCGAACAGCGTCGGCTCCACCCAGTAGCCGCCCGGCAGCTCCGGCACGACCTCGACGCCGCTCCGCCCGCCGAACACCAGCCGGGCGCCCTCCTTCGCGGCCAGCTCCAGGTACGAGGTCACGCGCTCGAACTGCCCGGCCGACACGATCGGCCCCATCGTGGTCCGCAGGTCCTGGGGGTCGCCCAGCACCAGCCCCGCGCAGGCGTCCCTGATCCGGCCGAGCATCTCGTCCCAGATCGAGCGGTGGATGAGGATGCGCGAGCCGGCGACGCACACCTGCCCGGCGTTGCCCGTGTAGATCGAGTCGACGGTGACGCCCCGGGTGGCGGCGTCGAGGTCGGCGTCGGGGAAGACGATGTTGGGCGACTTGCCGCCCAGCTCGAACGTCATCGGCTTCAGCGCGTCCGCCGACGCCCGGGTGATCGCCCGGCCGGTCTCCGTGGAGCCGGTGAGGCTGATCTTGGCGACGTCGCGGTGGCGTACGAGGGCGTCGCCCACCTCCTCGCCGAGCCCGCCGACGATGTTGAGCACGCCGGGCGGGAACACCTCGGCCAGCAGCTCGCCCAGCCGCAGCACCGACGCGCTCGCCTGCTCGGCGGGCTTGACGACCACGGTGTTGCCGGCCGCCAGCGCGTACGCGGCCTTGGCGGAGAAGGTCGAGATGGGGGAGTTCCACGGGATGATGCAGACCACGACCCCGTACGGCTCGCGCCGGGTCAGGCCGAGCGTGTCCGGCCCCAGGATGACGGTGTCGCCGGTGACCGCGTCCAGGCACTGCCCGGCCGCGAGCTGCCACAGGAAGGCCATCCCCGGCAGGTCCCTCCTCAGCGTGTCGCGCAGGATGCGGCCGTTGTCGCGGGTCTCCAGCCGGGCCAGCTCCTCCGCGTGCCGGCCGAAGATCTCCGACACCTTGCGCAGGTGGTGGGCGCGGGCCAGGGCGGGCAGCGCCGCCCAGGCGGGGAAGGCCGCGGCGGCCGCGGCCACCGCCGCCTCGGCCTCCGCCGGGCCGCCGGCCGGGACGCGCGCCCACGCCTCGCCGGTGCTCGGGTCGACCGACTCCATCGTGCGGGACGCGGCGACCAGCTCGCCGCCGATGAGATGACGATAGTCAGGCACGCGACCAAGCATATGCTTGCTTGACAGAAGGGGCCAGGCGAGGCGGGGCCGGGGGCGTTCTAGGATCGGGGTATGCAACTGGCCCCCGGAGTGCACGTCGCCGTCACCGACCGGCACGGGGGCGTCAGCGCCCCGCCCTACGGCTCGCGCAACCTCGGCGGCATGGTCGGCGACGACCCGGCCGCCGTGCGCGCCAACCGCGCCGGTGTCGCGGCCGAGCTGGGCGTGCGGGCCGTGGTCTACATGCGCCAGGTCCACAGCGCCGACGTCGCGTACGTGAGCGAGCCGTTCGGCGACGACCCGCCGCCGCTCGACGGCGTGTTCACCACCGAGCCCCGGCTGGCGCTGGCCTCGCTCGGCGCCGACTGCCCGGCGGTGCTGGTGGCCGACCCGGTCGCGCGCATGGTGGGCGCCGCGCACTCCGGCCGCCCCGGCACCGAGGCGGGCATCGCGACGGCGCTGGTGACGGCGATGGCGGCGAAGGGCGCCGAGCCGGGCCGGATGGTCGCGCTGATCGGCCCCGGCGCGTGCGGCCGCTGCTACGAGGTGCCCGCCGAGCTGCGCGAGCGCGTGGCCGCGAAGGTGCCGGAGACGTGGTCCACGACGTCGTGGCAGACGCCCGCGCTCGACCTGCGGGCCGGCATCGAGGCCCAGCTCAGGGCGGCCGGGCTGGCGGAGATCCGGCACGACGCGCGCTGCACCATCGAGTCGAGGGAGCTCTACTCCCACCGCCGCGAGCAGCCGGGCGGCCGGTTCGCGGGCCTCGTCTGGCTCGACTGACGCCCGCGGCCGGCGGCGCTCAGTCCTTGCCCCGGCCGTTGTTGAAGACCACGTTCACGATGATGATGCCGACCCAGACGGGTATGAGGAGGAATCTCTGCCCCTCGCCCACGAGCGCCAGCGTCAGCGTGGCGACCGTGCCCAGGGACAGGGAGACGATGGCCAGGGCGAGCCGCTGTCCGTCGTTCGACCGGCGCTGGGCCGACGCCTTCGGGCCGGCCTGGGCCAGGCGCTCGTCCACCCGCCGGTCGACCTCCTTGCCCATCTTGTCGAGGAACGACTCCACGATGGCGTCCTCGAAGTCGGGCCCTAAGTCTCGGCGAGCCGAGACAGCGGCCTTCAACTCATCCCCAGTGCTCATGCCTAGAGACTATTGGGGCATTCCGCTCAGTGGGCAAGGATGTCATCGAGGTTGTAACTGACCGGACGCTCCAGCTGCTCGTACGTGCACGACTCCGGCGTGCGGTCCGGCCGCCACCGCCGGAAATGGGCCGTGTGCCGGAACCGGTCGCCCTCCATCTGGTCGTAGGCGACCTCCATCACCCGCTCCGGCCGCAGCGGGATGAACGACAGGTCCTTCTTGGCGTTCCACCGCGACACCGCGCCCGGCACGCGCTGGCCGCCCCTCGACGGCCCGGCGGCCGGCTGCCCCACGTTGGCCTGCGCCGCCTCGGCCCAGTGCCCCCACGGGTGCTCGCCGAGGTCGGCGATGAGCGGCCGCAGCTCCTCCACCAGCTCGGCCCGGCGCGCCATCGGGAACGACGCCGCCACCCCGACGTGGTGCAGCTTGCCGTCGTCGCCGTAGAGGCCGAGCAGCAGCGAGCCGACGATCGGCCCCGACTTGTGCTCGCGGTAGCCGCACACCACGACGTCGGCCGTGCGCTCGTGCTTGACCTTGAACATGGTGCGCTTGTCCGGGACGTACGGCTGGTCGCCGGGCTTGACGATGATCCCGTCGAGCCCCGCCCCCTCGAACGTCTCGAACCACTCGTCCGCCTGCCGGTCGTCGGTCGTCACCGGCGTCAGCCGGATCGAGCCGCCGTCCTTGGTGAACAGCTCGGTCAGCCGGGCCCGGCGCTCGGCGAACGGCGCCTCCATCAGCGACTCCTCGCCGATGGCCAGCAGGTCGAAGGCGATGAACTGGGCGGGCGTCTCCTCCGACAGCAGCTTCACCCGCGACTTGGCCGGATGGATGCGCTGCTGCAGGGCGTCGAAGTCGAGCTGCGAGCCCCTGGGCAGCACGATCTCGCCGTCCATCACCACCTTGTCGGGCAGCTCGGCCTTCACCGCCTCGACGATCTCCGGGAAGTAGCGGGTGAACGGCCGCTCCTTGCGGCTGCCGAGGTAGACCTCGTCGCCGTCGCGGAAGATGATGCAGCGGAAGCCGTCCCACTTGGGCTCGTAGAAGAGGTTGCCGTCCTGCCTGGGCATGGCCTTGACCGGTTTGGCCAGCATGGGCGGCACCGGCGGGCGTACGACCAGGTTGGGCACCGGCTCCGGCTCGGGCTCCTCGGCCGGCGCCGCGTTGACTGTCGGGTCCGTGGTCATGCGTGATCTTCCTTCCCCGTGACGTATCTGCAGAAGAGGGCCCCCTCCTCCTCCAGCACCTGGACGAGGTCCAGGCCGACCAGCGCGGCCTCGCCGTTCTGGATGCGCGCCGCGTCGCCGCCGACCAGCAGCGGGCTGATCGTCAGGCACAGCTCGTCGACCAGCCCGGCGGCCGAGAGCTGGGCGTTGACGAGAGGACCGCCCTCGCACAGGATGCGGCCGAGACCGCGCTCGTGCAGCCGCGCCACGCCCTCGCGCAGGTCGACGCTCTCGTCGCCGGCCACGATGACGTCGCAGCCCTTGGCCAGCTCGGCCCGCCGCTCGCGCGGCGCGGCCTCGCAGGTGATGACGAGGGTGCGGCTGGGCGCGCCGGTGAACAGCGGGTGGCGGGGGTCGAGGTCGAGGGTGCGGGAGACGACCGCGATCGGGGGCACGTCGGGGCGGCCCGCGCGGAGGTCCGCCCAGGAGGCGCGCGGCTCGATCGGGCGGTAGCCCTCGGTGCGCACGGTGGCCGCGCCCGCCATGACGACGTCGGCGAGACCGCGCAGGACCTGGAAGACGCGCTTGTCGCCACGGGTGGACAGGCCGCCGGAGCGGCCCTTGAGCCAGGCGGCGCCGTCGGCGCTGGAGACCATGTTGAGCCGCAGCCACGGCCGGCCCTCGGGATAGGCGTACGCCTGGGCGATGTCCGGATTGTCGTAAATGTCGGGAAGGATGCGCCGCACCCCTCTACCTTGGCACACGCCACCGACAACCGGCCCGGGGGCGTCCGCCGGTCTCGGTCATATCGCACCTTTGTGTATCGGCAGACATAACGCCGACGCTCTGCTTAACGTGACGATTAACGTCAAGTGACGTCAAGGCAGGCATGGGACGACAGGGGGAGAGGGCCCATGGGTCTGGTCACCGCCGGAACGTGGACGATCGCCGCGCTCGCCGGGGCGTACCTGCTGCGCCGCTGGCTGGCGGGCGGCGGAGGCCGCCGGGCCAAGGTCACCCGCTTCCCGCTGGCGCTGATCCTCTCCCACCCCGCGCTCGCGGTGTCGGCGATGGCCTGCTGGGCCGCCGCGCTGGCCACCGGCAGCCGGACCCTCGCCTGGCTGGCCACGGCCGGGCTGGCGGCGACGGCGCTGCTGGGGTTCGTGATGTTCACCAGGTGGCTCGGCAGCGGGAGGCACGGGGACGCCGTGTCCGGGCTGCCCGTGCTGGCGGTGGCGCTGCACGGCCTCGCCGGGGTGACCGTGTTCGCGCTGGTGTTCCTCACGGCCAGCGCCGCCCGCGTCTTCTGACGGCCCCTCGCTACTGGGCCTCGCGCGGGCGGCGGAGCACCTGGAGCGAGCGCGAGGTGACCGTCACCACGCCTCCCGCCGGCTGCCACGGCTCGGCGAAGAGGTCCTCGATCGAGTCGTGGGCGGTGTCGAGCACCGGCAGCCAGCCGCTGCCGCACTCCGGCCCCGGCAGCGTGAACGGCATGTTCTCGTGGTGGGCGTTGATCAGCAGCAGGAACGAGTCGTCCACGATGCGCTCGCCCCGCGGCCCCGGCTCGGTGATCGCCTCGCCGTTGAGATAGACCATGAGCGACTTGGCGTAGCCGATGTGCCAGTCGCCGGCCGTCATCTCGGAGCCGCCCGGCGTGAGCCACACCAGGTCGCGGTCACCGTTGTCGGGATGGCGGCCGTGGAAGAAGCGGCGGCGCTGGAAGACCGGGTGCTCGCGGCGCAGCTTCGCCAGCGCGCGGACGAACTCCAGCAGGTCGGACTCGGTGCGCACCCTCGACCAGTCGACCCAGGCCAGCTCGTTGTCCTGGCAATAGGCGTTGTTGTTGCCGTGCTGGGTGCGGCCGATCTCGTCGCCGTGGGAGAGCATCGGCACGCCCTGCGACAGGAACAGCGTGGCCAGGAAGTTGCGGCGCTGGCGGCGGCGCAGCGCCACGATCTCCGGGTCCTCGACCGGGCCCTCGGCGCCGCAGTTCCAGGAGCGGTTGTCGTTGGTGCCGTCGCGGTTGTCCTCGCCGTTGTCCTCGTTGTGCTTGTGGTCGTAGGAGACCAGGTCGCTCAGCGTGAACCCGTCGTGGCAGGTCACGAAGTTGATGGAGGCGACCGGGCGGCGGCCGGAGGACTCGTAGAGGTCGGCCGAGCCGGTCAGCCGGGAGGCGAACTCGGGCAGCGCCGAGTGCGTCCCCCGCCAGAAATCGCGAACGATATCGCGATATTTGCCGTTCCACTCCGTCCACAGCGGCGGGAAGTTGCCCACCTGGTAGCCGCCCGGCCCGACGTCCCACGGCTCGGCGATCAGCTTGACCTGCGAGATCACCGGGTCCTGCTGGATGAGGTCGAAGAAGGCGCTCAGCCGGTCGACGTCGTGCAGCTCACGGGCCAGCGCCGAGGCCAGGTCGAAGCGGAACCCGTCGACGTGCATCTCGAGCACCCAGTAGCGCAGCGAGTCCATGATGAGCTGCAGGGCGTGCGGGGAGCGCACGTTGAGCGAGTTGCCGCACCCGGTGTAGTCGAGGTAGTAGCGCCGGTCGCCGTCGTGCAGGCGGTAGTAGGCGGCGTTGTCGATGCCGCGGAAGCCCAGCGTCGGGCCCATGTGGTCACCCTCGGCGGTGTGGTTGTAGACCACGTCGAGAATGACCTCGATGCCCGCCTCGTGCAGCGCCCGCACCATGGCCTTGAACTCCAGCACCTGCTGCCCCCGGGTGCCGCTGCTGGAGTAGCGGCCGTGCGGGGCGAGGTAGGCGATGGTGTTGTAGCCCCAGTAGTTGGTGAGCCCGCGGGCGACCAGGAAGTGCTCGGGCACGTAGTGGTGCACCGGCATCAGCTCGACCGCCGTGACCCCCAGCGACAGCAGGTGGTCGATGACCGCCGGATGGCCCATCCCTGCGTAGGTGCCCCGCAGCTCGGGCGGCACGTCGGGATGACGCATCGTCAGCCCGCGCACGTGCGCCTCGTAGATCACCGTCTGGTGGTAGGGGACGCCCGGCGACCGGTCGTTGCCCCACTCGAAGAACGGGTTGATCACCACGTTCTTCGGCATGTAGGGGGCGCTGTCCTCGGTGTTGCGCCGCCCGGGATCGGTGAAGTAGTAGGGGAACAGCGCCTGGTTCCAGGTCAGCTCGCCGTCGATGGCCTTGGCGTAGGGATCGAGCAGCAGCTTGCTCGGGTTGCACCGGTGCCCGTGCTGAGGGGCGTAGGGGCCGTGGACGCGGTAGCCGTACCGCTGGCCCGGCTGGATGCCCGGCAGGTAGCCATGCCAGACGAACCCGTCGACCTCAGGGAGCTCCACCCGATCCTCGGAGCCGTCATCGTGAAAGAGGCAAAGCTCGACCCGCTCGGCGACCTCTGAGAACACCGCAAAGCTCGTGCCAACGCCGTCCCAGGTAGCGCCGAGTGGATAGGGCTGCCCCGGCCAGACCTCGCGCATGTGGCCCAATTGTCGCATGGGAAGCCGGTTTTGGTCTCTCAATGTGCGGATGCCCTCACCTGCACGGCGCCGGAAGGATACCGGCGCCGTGGATGACGTTTCAGAGCAGCTCGGCCTTGAGCGTGATCGTGGTGCCGGCCAGCGCCTTGCTCACCGGGCAGTTGGCCTTGGCCGTCTCGGCGGCCTGCTGGAACTGCTCGGCCGTGATGCCGGGGACCTGCCCCTGCACGCTCAGCACGATGCCGGTGATGCCCTCGCCGGGCTGGAAGGTGACGTCCGCGCTGGTCCGTAGCGACTCCGGCGGCGTGCCCGCGCCGGCCAGGCCGTGCGAGAGCGCCATCGAGAAGCAGGACGAGTGGGCCGCCGCGATCAGCTCCTCGGGGGAGGTCTTGCCGTTGGCCGCCTCCGCCCTCGACGGCCACGAGACCTCGAACGTGCCCACGCCCGAGGTGTCGAGCGAGACGGTGCCCGACCCGTCGAGCAGCGCGCCCTTCCACTGCGTGGTCGCGGTGCGGGTGGTGGCCATTGACGTGCTCCCTCCTGTACGGACTTCCGACCCTACCCTGTCAGGAACCCTGCCCCCGGGAGCGGCGAATCCGGCGAGGCACTCATCCGGCTCTACTTTTGCGGCGAATAATGACATGCTCGGGTCGCGGCGCACCTGCCGCCTGGGTCCGGATACAACGGGAGCGTGGTGCCAGTGGAGGCACCGTACGACGACCGCCTGTTGCACCAGCGGGTGGTCGGCGGCGACGAGTCCGCGCTGGGCGAGGTCTACGATCGGCTCTCCCCGCTGATCTTCGGCCTGTCCCTGCGGGTCACCAGGGACCGGGTGATCGCCGAGGACATCACCCAGGAGGTGTTCCTCGTCTTCTGGGAGCGGCCGCTCGCCTACGACCCCGACCGGGGCACGCTGCGCGCCTGGCTCGCGACCATCGCCCATCGGCGGGCGGTGGACCACGTGCGCGCCGAGGAGCGGCGGCGGGTCTCGGCGCTCGGCCCCCGGCTCTTCGAGCGCGAGCCGGCCCGGCTGGAGGACGGCGTGCTCGCCACCGACGAGGCCGAACGCGTACGCCAGGCGGTGACCGAGCTGCCCGACGGATTACGTCAGGCGGTCGAGCTGGCCTATTACGGCGGCCGGACGTACCGGCAGGTCGGGGAGGAACTGGGCGTGCCCGAGGGCACGGCCAAATCGCGCATCCGGCTGGCACTCAGGCGGCTGGCGGACGCGCTGGCGGAGGAAGAGGTGTGATGGACCCCGTCGAGCGTCTCTACCTGGACGCGCTGATGGAGGAGCCGGCGGTGCCGGCCCACTCGCTGCGGCCCCAGCTCCTGGCCGGGGCCCGGGCACGGCGCAGGCCCGCGGCCGCCACGGCCTCGTGGGCGGCCCCGTACGCGGGCCGGGTGGCCGCCATGGACGCCCTGCTCGCCACGGCAGGGGACGACGACTGGGCGCGCGTCGTCGTCGAAGGATGGACGCTCCAGGAGCTCGTCGCGCACCTCGCCGCGAAGGACGGGCTGCTGGCCGCCTCCGTGGGCGCCCCCGTCCTCGGCCCGCCGCTGCGGGCGCTCGACGCGATGGGGCGCACCGGCGACGTGCAGGCGTACGAGCGGGCGCGCAGCCCCGAGCAGACGCGGCGCGACTGGCGGGCGCAGGCCGACGCCCTCTGCCGGCACCTCGCCGGGCTGCCGGAGACCGCCCCCGCCACCCTGGACGGGCTGGAGGTGCCGGTGCGCGACCACGTGCTCGGGCGCGGCCTGGAGACGTGGATCCACGCCGACGACGCGGCCCGCGCGGCAGGCGTCCGGCTGCCCGACCCGATCCCCGAGCACATCCGGCCGACCGCCGACCTGTGCGCGCGGCTGCTGCCCTGGACGATGCTCTTCGCGGGGCTGGACGGCTCGGGCCGTACGCTGCGGCTCACGCTGACCGGGCCCGGCGGGGGCGAGTGGCTGCTGCCCCTGGGCGTCGAGGAGACCACGCCGGGCGAGCCCGACGCGCATCTGACGGCGGACGTCCGCGCCTTCTGCTTCCTGCTCGGCGGCCGCGGCGATCCCGCCACGTTCCCCGCGACGGTCACCGGCGACCGCGCCCTCGCCGCCGACGTCCTCCGCACCGCCCCCGCGCTCTCCGGCCCCTGACCGGGAGGGTGAGCCGCCGCCTCGCTGGGTACATCTGCACCCCGCGCACGTTCGGGCTCGGGGCGCATGACGAGAGGGGGCTCATCGTGGCGAGCGACGTGACAGGGCTGACGGACCTGCTGTACGAGTTCGGTCTGCTCAAGCGCTACAAGCGCACGGGATGGCTGGTCGCGGGCGTACGCGACCCGGAGAGCGTGGCCGACCACTCCTTCCGCACGGCGGTCATCGCGGCCGTGATCGCCAGGCTGGAGGGCGGCGACCCGCAGCGGGCGGCGTTCATGGCGCTGTTCCACGACTCGCAGGAGACGCGCGTCACCGACATCCCCTACCTCGGCAAGCGCTATCTCAAGGCGGCCTCCAACGAGGAGGTCACCGCCGACCAGACGCGCAACGTCGCCGGGCCGGTGGCCGACATGGTGCGCGACGCGGTCGCCGAGTACGAGGAGAAGACCAGCATCGAGGCCGTCTGCGCGCGCGACGCCGACAAGCTGGAATGCCTCCTCCAGGCCGTCGAGTACCGCGAGCAGGGCAACCACAACACGCAAGGGTGGATCGACAGCTCGCTGGCCGCGATCACGACCACCACCGGCAAGCGGCTCGCGGAGGAGGCGCTGAGCACGGGCACCCTCGACTGGGTGGTGCGCGTGCTCAACGGCGGCGGCGTCCCGTGACCGTCTCCGGCGGCGCCGGTCAGGCCAGGGGCTGGGTGACGAGGTCGCGCGCGTACTCGTCGTCGCTCTCGGCGAGCACCCGCGCGGTGCCCTGGGCGGCGCGGTCGTCGCCGCGCACGGCGAGCCCGCGCGTGGCCTCGGCCACCGTACGCAGGTCGGCGTCGCCCAGCCGGGCCGCCAGCGCCTCGCGGATGCGCGGCGTGTCGGCGTCGAGCCCGGCCAGCCCGGACGTCGCCCAGTCGCGCACCTCGGCGTCGTCGTCCTCGCTCATCTCGATCAGCAGGGCCAGCCCTTCCTCGTGGTCCGGGGGCAGCACGTCGGCCAGCGCGATCGGGTCGGTCATCGTGCGCTTGTGCTCCGGGCGGCCGATGATGTCGAGCACCGCGGGCAGCGCCCGCGGGTCGCCCTGGTGGCCGAGCGCGGCCAGCACCGAGCGCAGCACCTGCCCGTTGCCCTCCGTGGTGACCATCTTGAGCAGCAGCGGCAGCGTACGCTCCAGGTAGGGCTTCTCGCCGTCGGCGAAGCCGAACTGCGCGATCGCGTCCACGCCGAACTCGCGCTCCCTCGCGTCCTCGCTCACGCACAGCCGGGCCAGCGCCTCGTAGGTGTCGTCGTCGGCCCGCTTGGCCAGCATGTCGGCCACGATCCACCAGGTCTCGGCGTCCTCGTCGACGTCGCGGTGCGCCAGCGCCCGCGCCACCAGCCGCTCGACCGGCGTCTCGACGCCCGCGGCGTCCTCCAGCAGGGTCGCGATCGCGGCGTGGCCGCGCTGCGCCTGGACCTGCTCGCTGTGCTCGCCGTCGGGGGAGCGGCCGGCCACGGTGACCAGCTCGGTGCCGTCCTTGGCGTACTGGCGGGCCACGACGTACTCCCAGCCGTCCTGCTCGATCTGGTCGAGCAGCGCGCTCTCCAGGTGCACGCCCACCCAGTCGGCGGCGATGTCCAGCGGCGTGTCGCCGTCGCCGTCGTACTTGCCGGCGTCCGCGCCCGCCTCCAGCAGCACCTGCGTCACGCCGAGCGCGCCGCGCCTGGCGGCCAGGGTGAGCGGGGTGTCGCCGTCGTCGTTGGTCGCGTCGACGTCGGCCCCCGCCTCGACCAGCAGCCGGGCGACGGCGGCCTGGCCGTTGGCGGCCGCCCAGAGCAACGCCGTCCAGCCGCCGGCCTCCCGCCCGTTCACCTCGGCCCCGGCGGCGAGCAGCGTCTCGGCGACCTCCTCGCGGTCCCATGCGGCGGCCGCGCAGAGCGGCAGGCCCTCCTCCTCGCCCTCGCTGGGCCTGTTGGGGTCGGCGCCGGCGGCGAGCAGCTTGGCCACCGTGTCGGTCTCGCCGTTCAACGCCGCGCGGTAGAGCTGTTCCTCATGCATGACACGGACCCTAGCCTGGTGAGGCCGCGCACTGGGCCAAGCCGCGACAGGTCCCCGACGCGGGGGCGTGCATCCTTCGGCGGGCGGCAACTCCTCCTGGGGGAGGAGTCAGCCGCCGACGAAACGCGATATGTTGCGAGTATGACCGATCCTGGTGGGGTCCGCGCGTCCGACGCCGAGCGCGAGGCCGTCGTCGAACAACTCCGCGTCGCCTCGGTGGAGGGCAGGCTCACGCTGGTCGAGCTGACCGACCGCACGGAGGCCGCCTACTCCGCCACCACGCATGCCGAGCTCGCGCTGCTCACCCAGGACCTCCCGGCCGGCGGCGCCGTGCCCGCGCCTGCACCCGTGTCCGGGCGGCCGGAGCGCAAGCGGCGGTGGTTCGTCGGGGTGATGGGCGACACCAAGCGGCGCGGCTCGTGGCGCGTCGACCAGGAGCTCGGCGCGGTCGCCGTGATGGGCGACGTGCTGCTCGACCTGCGCGAGGCCGAGGTGCGCACGGACCTGGTCGAGATCACGGCCGTCTCCGTCATGGGCGACGTGAAGATCATCGTCCCCGACGGCGTCCACGTCGACCTCGACGGCATGGCGATCATGGGCGACAAGAAGATCGACGTGCTGGAGGCCGCGCCCGGCATGAACGTCCCCGTGGTGCGGGTGCACGCCTACGCCGTGATGGGCGACGTCAAGGTGGTCGGCGACTCGCGGGCCAAGCCGCTGCGGCGCGGGTTCGCCGCCTGGCGCGAGCACTGGCGGCAGCTGCACGGCGACGACTGGCGCGAGCTCGGCCGCCAGCTCCGGCACGAGGGCCGCGAGCTGCGCCGCCAGCTCGGCGGCGAGCACGACGGCATGGGGCGTGACGGCATGGGGCGCGGCTACTGACACACCCCAAGGGCGGGGGTCAGCCGACCAGGGACACCGGGTCGCGCTGCGCGCCCTCGTACCGCTCCAGCAGCACGTCCACCAGCTCGGGCGCGGCGCCGAGCACGTCGGCCACCACGGTGGCGCCCGCCTCCAGCGCCTCCCGCCGCACCTTGTCGGCGAAGTAGCCGGGCGCCAGCAGGTACGGCGCCACCACCACGCGGGGCGCGCCCGCCCGCACCAGCTCCGCCACGGCCTGCGCGGGCGTGGGCCCGGCGGCCGAGGCGTACGCGGCCCGGACCGTCCACCATCCGCCGCGCCGCCACTCGCGCGCCATGCGCGAGACGACCGCGTTCGCGCGCGCGTCGCTGGACCCGGCCGACACCAGCACCACGGCGGTGTCCGGGTCGCCGGGCCGCACGCCCGCCTCGGCCAGCCGCCGCTCCAGCGCGGCCCGCAGCAGCGGGTGCGGCCCGAGCGTCGTCCCGTAGTGGACGCGCAGCCGGGGCTGGTGCGCCCGCGCCTCGTTCAGCGCCGCCGGCAGGTCCACCCGGCTGTGGTAGGCCTCGGTGAGCAGCAGCGGCAGCACCACGGCCTCCTCCAGGCCGTGCAGGGCCTGCCCGAGCGTCGGCGCGCAGTGGTCGAGGTACGCCACCCGCACGTCCAGCGGCACCTGGTCGAGCAGCGCGGCCACGGTGGCGGCGGCACGCGGGTCACGCGACCCGTGCGCCACCGCCACCAGTGGCACGCGACCGGGGGCCGTCCCGCCTGCCAACGGGACGAGACCCCTTCCGGGGATCACAGGTGAATGCCGCATTCGACCTTCCCCAGGCCCGCCCAGCGCCCGCTGCGCGGATCCTCCCCCTCGGCGACCTGCCGCGTGCAGGGCGCGCACCCGATCGAGGGGTAGTTGTCGTAGTGCAACGGGTTGATGAGCACCCCGTTGTCGGCGATGTAGTTGTCGACGTCCTCCTGCGTCCAGGCGGCGATCGGGTTGACCTTCACCATCTGGCGCTTGGCGTCCCACTCGACGACCCGCGCGTCCTTGCGGGCCGGCGACTCGTCCCGCCGGATGCCGGAGATCCACGCGAGGTACGGCTCCAGCGCCCGGTTCAGCGGCTCCACCTTGCGCAGGTAGCAGCACAGGTCGGGGTTGCGCCCGAACAGCCGCGGCCCGAGGTCGCGGTCCTGCTCGGCCACCGTGCGCGACGGCTTCACGTCGATCACGTTGACGTCGTAGACCTGGCGCACCGCGTCCCGCGTGCCGACGGTCTCGGCGAAGTGGTAGCCCGTGTCGATGAACAGCACGTCCACGCCCGGCTTCACCCTGCTCACCAGGTCGATCAGCAGCGCGTCGCTCATCGAGGAGGTCAGGCAGAGCCGGTCGCCGAACGTGGCGGCCGCCCAGCGGATGATCTCCCTGGCGGTGGCGCCCTCCAGGAACGTGGCGGCGGACTCGACGATGTCCTGCAGGTCGAGCGTGCCGCGCTGATCTCTTAAACCGACCTCGATGTCCACCAGCGTCATCTCGTCACTCCGATCCCCAGGAACTTCAGCTTGAAAGCGCGGGCGCAGGACCGGCAGTACCAGCCGCCGTCGCCCTCGTAGGGCTCCAGGTCCTCGTCACCGCAGTACGGGCAGTGGAAGGGAACCGCGCGCTCGCTCATCGCAGGTCCGCCTCGTCGGCCCGCTGCACCCAGTCGGCGAACGACTCGCCCTCCTTGCGCTGGGCGTCGAAGTTCTTCACCACCCGCTCGACGTAGTCGGGCAGGGCCTTGGCGGTGGTCTTCAGCCCGCGCACCTTGCGGCCGAAGCCGGCGTTGACGCCGAGCGAGCCGCCCAGGTGGATCTGGTAGCCCTCGACCTGGTCGCCGTTCTCGTCCACGACGAGCTGGCCCTTCAGCCCGATGTCGGCGACCTGGATGCGGGCGCAGGAGTTGGGGCAGCCGTTGACGTTGATGGTCAGCGGCTCGGCGAACTCGGGCAGCCGGCGCTCCAGCTCGTCGATGAGCTGCGCCGCGGTGGCCTTGGTCTCGACGATGGCCAGCTTGCAGTATTCGATGCCGGTGCACGCCATCGTCTGGCGGCGGAAGGTCGAGGGTCGCACCTGGAGGTCGCTCGCCTCCAGCTCGGCCACGATCGAGTCGACCTGGTCGGGCGCGACGTCGAGGATGACCATCTTCTGCTCGACCGTCGTGCGCACCCGGCCGGAGCCGTGCCGCTCGGCGATGTCGGCGATCCTGTGCAGCGCGTCGCCGTCCAGCCGGCCGACCTTGGGGGCGAAGCCGACGTAGAAGTTGCCGTCCTTCTGCGGGAAGACGCCCACGTGGTCGCGGCGGCTGCCGCGCGGCTGCTCGGGGGCGGGCCCGTCGGGCAGCGGCGCCTTCAGGTATTCGGTCTCCAGGATCTCGCGGAACTTCTCCACGCCCCAGTCGTTGACCAGGAACTTGATCCGCGCCCGGTGCCGCAGCCTGCGGTAGCCGTAGTCGCGGAAGATGCCGACCACGCCCTCGTGCACGTCGGCCGCCTGCTCGGGCCGGACGAACACGCCGAGGCGCTTGCCGAGCATCGGGTTGGTGGACAGGCCGCCGCCCACCCACAGGTCGTAGCCGGCCTCGCCGTGCTCGTTGACGACGCCGACGAAGGCCACGTCGTTGATCTCGTGCACCGTGCAGTGCGCCGGGCAGCCGCTCAGCGCGGTCTTGAACTTGCGCGGCAGGTTCGAGTAGGCGGGGTTGCCGACCACCCGGTCCTGGATCTCGCGGATCTGCTCGCTCGCGTCCAGCACCTCGTCCACGTCGATGCCGGCCAGCGGGCAGCCCAGGATCACGCGCGGCGTGTCACCGCACGCCTCCGTCGTCGACAGGCCGACGGCCTCCAGGCGCTCCCAGATGTCCGGCACCGACTCGATCTCCACCCAGTGGAGCTGGATGTTCTGGCGGTCGGTCAGGTCGGCGGTGCCGCGGCCGTACTCGTTGGAGATGTCGGCGATCGCGCGGAGCTGGGCCAGGTCGAGCTGGCCGCCGTCGATGCGCACCCGCAGCATGAAGTAGCGGTCGTCGAGCTCCTCCGGCTCCAGCACCGCGGTCTTGCCGCCGTCGATGCCGGGCCTGCGCTGGGTGTAGAGGCCGTACCAGCGCATCCGGCCGCGCAGGTCGGCCGGGTCGATCGAGTCGAACCCGCGCTTGGAGTAGACGTCGATGATGCGCTGGCGGACGTTGAGCCCGTCGTCGTTCTTCTTGTTCTCCTCGTTCTTGTTCAGCGGCTCCCGGTAGCCGAGAGCCCACTGGCCCTCGCCACGCGGGCGCTTGTGATGCCGGCTTGCGGGTGTGCGGCTGGCAGGGGTGCTCATTGCGCGTCCTTCGATTCATGGGCGCGCGCAAGGGCCCTACCTGGCCTCGTCATCGAGGGGCAGGGAGTTCCAGGAGGGTCGCGACGCGCTCAGCGGCAGAGAAAAAGCGGAGTTAGCGGGCGTCGCAACAGATGGCACTGCGGACACGCTGGAGGTCGACGTGGCGTCGACCGACGAGCATGGGGTCCGCTGGCATGCCTTCGACGATACCTTGGGGGTCCGGGATGTCCAAGACCGGGTCCAGAGTGTGGGACTGTCCGAGTTGGGAGCCGGTTTTCTGGGCTATCCCTGGCGCGGCCAGTCGAGCTCGGACTCCACCGGCCGCTCGGGGCTCTGGTGCTGGCAGTCGCACCAGGAGCCGCCGCGGCAGTCCTCGTGACGCTTGTCCTTGCAGCTCTCGCAGATCACACCTCCGATTATTCTCCCCGAACGTTGTTCGGGTTAGGCTGGCGCGCGTGGACCTCATGGCCGAGTTGCTGGACGACCTGCGCGCCGAGACCGCGTCACTGGAACGGCTGCTGGAGCCGCTGCGGGACGCCGACTGGGAGCTGCCCACGCCCGCCGCGGGCTGGGCCGTCCGCGACCAGGTGAGCCATCTGGCCTGGTTCGACGAGGCCGCCACCCGGGCCGTCACCGACCCCGACGGCTTCACGGCCGGCCTGTCCGCCGTCACCTCCGTGGACGACCTCGCCCGCCAGGCGCGCGGCATGCCGCCGGACGAGCTGCGTGAGTGGTTCCGTGCCGCGCGCGGGCGCAGCATGGAGGTCTTCGCCGGACTGGACGCCCGTGACCGGGTGCCCTGGTTCGGGCCTCCCATGTCGGCCGCCTCCTTCGTCACCGCGCGGCTGATGGAGACCTGGGCGCACGGCCAGGACGTGGCCGACGCGCTCGGGGTCGTCAGGGAGCCCACGGACCGGCTCAGGCACGTCGCCACGATCGGCTACCGCGCCCGCCCGTACGGCTTCGCGGTGCGCGGCCTGCCCCAGCCGGCCGAGCCGGTGCGCGTGGAGCTCGTCATGCCCGGCGGCGACGTCTGGACGGCCGGCCCCGCGGACGCCGCGAGCGTCGTACGCGGCCCCATGCTCGACTTCTGCCTCGTCGTCACCCAGCGCATCCACCTGTCGGACACCGGCCTGGAGGCCGTCGGCGAGCCGGCGCGGGCCTGGATGGAGACCGCCCAGGCGTTCGCGGGTCCGCCGGGGGAGGGACGGCCGCCGCGCTCCTCGTGACGGGGTGCTCCTCAGGGTGCGATCAGGGTGGTTCCCCGATGCCGGTGGCCGCCCGGCGGGTGACATGCTGAAGGCATGCGCACTCTGCTGAACGTCATCTGGCTGGTGTTCGCGGGGATCTGGCTGGCGATCGGTTACGCGCTGGCGGGGATCATCTGCTGCATCCTGATCGTCACCATCCCGTTCGGCATCGCCTCGTTCCGGATCGCGGCGTACGCGCTCTGGCCGTTCGGCCGCACCGTCGTGCGCGATCCGGACGCCGGGGTGTTCTCGTTGATCGGCAACATCATCTGGTTCGTGGTGGCCGGCGTCTGGCTCGCCATCGGGCACGTCGTCACCTCGATCCCGCTGTTCCTCTCCATCATCGGCATCCCGATGGGCGTGGCCAACCTCAAGCTGGTGCCCGTCTCCCTCCTTCCGCTGGGAGCCCGCATCGTGGACCTCGACTAGGGCAGGGGCCAGGGACGTAAGCTGTCCCGAAGAACCACTGCGAACGTTGGGTGCCATGACGTCCACCGATGCGCCTTCCCGGCTGAAGAAGCGGCCGAAAAAAGGCTTGGTCAGGCATGCCCGGGCCAGGCTGAGCTGGGTGCTCGACACCAACGCGTGGGCGATCGTCCGGGCCTCGACCAACGCCGGGGTCGCCTACCGGGTGACGGGGCTGGCGGGGGAGGCGGCGTTCTTCGCGTTGCTGTCGCTGCCGCCGTTCGTGCTCGGCCTGATCGGGGTGCTCGGCAAGATCGGCACCTGGGTGGGCGGCGGCGTGGTCGACGAGGTCAAGACCTGGGTGATCCATCAGGCCGGCCTGCTGTTCACCCAGGAGGCCGTCAACAAGGTCGTCAACCCGCTGATCACCGACGTGCTGAGCGACAACGCGAGCAAGGTGTCCATCATCTCGCTGGGCTTCCTGCTGTCGCTGTGGTCCGGCTCGCGGGCGCTCTACGTCTACGTGGACCTCATCTCCGTCGCCTACGGCCTCGGCGAGGAGCGCGGCATCATCCGCACCCGGCTCATGTCCTTCGGCCTCTACGTCGTGGGCCTGGTCATCGCGATCATCATCATGCCGATCCTGGTCGTCGGCCCGACGCTGCTCAAGGACGCGCTCCCCGCGCAGTACGGCGTCATGATCGACATCCTCTACTGGCCCGTCGTCACCATCGGGTCGGTGCTCTTCCTGACCGTCCTCTACCACGTCAGCGTCCCGGTGCGCACCCGGTGGTTCCGGGAGCTGCCCGGCGCGATCCTCGCCCTGTTCCTCTGGATCGTCTGCGCCGCCGTGCTGCGCGCCGTGCTGGCCGCCTGGTTCTCGCCCGTCTCCGTGTACGGCTCCCTGGCCGCCCCCATCGCGGTGCTGCTGTGGCTCTACATCACGGCCCTCGCCGTGCTCATCGGGGCGATTCTCAACGCCGAGGTCGATCGGCTGTGGCCGGGAGAAAGCCGTACCAAATAGCGGGGATCTTCGCGATAATCCCCCCGATGGACGTCATGCGGCAGCAGGTCGGACCCTTCCGCGTGCTCAGCAAGCTGGGCGAGGGCGGCATGGGCGTGGTGCACCTGGCGGAGGACGCGTCGGGGCGGCGCGTCGCGCTCAAGACCATGCGGCCCGAGCTGGCCGCCCGCGAGGAGTTCCGCCGCAGGTTCGGCAAGGAGGCCGAGGCGGCGAGGAGGGTCGCCAGGTTCTGCACCGCGCCCGTGCTGGACGCCGGGTTCGACGGCGGCGTCGCCTACCTCGCCACCGAGTACGTCGAGGGCCCCGACCTCGCCTCCGTGGTCCGCCAGGCGCCGCTGACCGGCGCGAACCTGGAGGCGCTCGCCATCGGCGTGGCCACCGCGCTCACCGCCATCCACCAGGCGGGCGTCGTGCACCGCGATCTCAAGCCGTCGAACGTGCTGCTCAGCCCCGTCGGGCCCCGGGTCATCGACTTCGGCATCGCCCAGCTCGCCGACACCTCCGGGCACGCGCCCGCGACCCTGGCGCAGGGGATGGGGACGCCCGCGTACATGTCGCCCGAGCAGGCGAGAGGCGAGCAGGCCACCCCCGCGAGCGACGTCTTCTCCTGGGGCTCGCTGGTCGCGTACGCGGGCACCGGCCGGCCGCCGTTCGGCACCGGCGGGGTGGCGGAGGTCGTCTACCGAGTGATCCACCACGCCCCCGCGCTGGACGGGCTGGACGAGCGCGTCCGGCCGCTCGTGGAGCGGGCGCTGGACAAGGACCCGGCCAGACGGCCGAGCGCCCAGCAGCTCATGGACCTGCTCATGGGGCGCTCCGCGGTGCCGGTGGACGCCGCCACGCTCGCGGTGCTCCGCCCCTGGGAGGCGCGGGGAGGCGGGTCCGGCGAGCCCGGCGTCGCGGAACCGATCCGCCCCGCCGTCAAGAACGGCTCCTGCCAGTGCACCGACATGGCCGCCGCGCCGTTCGGCGGCGGCGATCAGATGCGCATGTACGCGATCTTCGAGAACGTCCCCCAGGACGTGGAGACGGTCGACGTCGACCTCAGGGTGCTCGGCGTCCTGCGCGACGTACCGATCACCCCGGCCTGACCGTACGAGCGGGGCGGATGCGCTGATCGGAGCGGGGAAAGCCCACCGCCGCATCCGCTATCGTCTACAGCGAGACGCGACTGGCGCATTGGGTGGGATCGACCACCAGGGAGCGAAAGGAGCGGAGGCCGGGCGCCTGGGTCTTCGCAGTCGTCAACGATGACAGGGGAGTCATGGGTTCTCTCGCTAGCGTCGACCCGCAGATCGCCGACCTCATCAAGGCCGAGGAGCGCCGCCAGGCCGACACGGTCAAGCTGATCGCCTCGGAGAACTACGTCTCCAAGGCCGTGCTGGAGGCCACCGGCACCGTCCTGACCAACAAATACTCCGAGGGCTACGCCGGCAAGCGCTACTACGAGGGTCAGCAGGTCATCGACCAGATCGAGACGCTGGCCATCGAGCGCGCCAAGTCGCTGTTCGGGGTCAACCACGCCAACGTCCAGCCCTACTCGGGCTCGCCCGCCAACCTCGCCATCTACCTGGCGTTCCTGCAGCCGGGCGACACCGTGATGGGCATGGGCCTGCCGTTCGGCGGCCACCTCACCCACGGCTGGTCGGTCTCGGCCACCGGCAAGTGGTTCAACTCCGTCCGCTACGGCGTGCGCAAGGACACCGGCCGCGTCGACCTCGACGAGGTCCGCGAGCTCGCCCTGGAGCACCGGCCCAAGGTCATCTTCTGCGGCGGCACCGCCATCCCGCGCACCATCGACTTCGAGGGCTTCGCGGCCATCGCCCGCGAGGTCGGCGCCGTGCTGGCGGCCGACATCGCGCACATCGCCGGCCTCGTCGCGGGCGGCGCCCACCCCTCCCCGGTGGGCCACGCCGACGTGATCTCCACCACCACCCACAAGACGCTGCGCGGCCCGCGCGGCGCCATGCTCATGGCGACCAGCGACGAGCACGCCACGGCGCTCAACAAGGCCGTCTTCCCCGGCCTCCAGGGCGGCCCGCACAACCACACCACCGCCGCCATCGCCGTCGCGCTGCACGAGGCCGCCCAGCCGGCCTTCCGCGACTACGCCCACCAGATCGTCGCCAACGCCAAGGCGCTGGCCGAGGAGCTGGCGAGCCGCGGGTTCGACCTCGTCTCCGGCGGCACCGACAACCACCTCATCCTGCTCGACCTCACGCCCAAGGGCATCGGCGGCAAGCCGGCCGCCCAGGCGCTCGACCGGGCCGGGCTGGAGACCAACTACAACACGGTGCCGTTCGACCCGCGCAAGCCGTTCGACCCGTCGGGCATCCGCATCGGCACGCCTTCGGTCACCTCGCGCGGCATGGGCGAGGCCGAGATGCGGCAGATCGGCGCCTGGATCGACGAGGTCGTCACCGCCCTCGCCAAGGGCGACGCCGAGGACGTCATCGCCCGCGTTCACCGCGAGGTCAGCGAGCTCACCTCGCAGTTCCCGGCCCCCGGCCTGTAAGCCGAGAGCGCGCGAACGCCCCGCCGCACGGGCTCCGTGTGCGGCGGGGCGCCCGGCGCGAGCGGAGCAGGCCGGATCGCCCCGCTCGCGGTGGCCGCGCGGTGCTCCGGGGAGCGCCGCACGGCCGGGGACGGCCGGGGGGGGACGGGACCGAGTCGCCCCCCGCCGGGCCTCAGCTCAGGAAGACGTAGTCGGCGCCGTACGGCGCCCTGGCCTCCGTCCCGGGCTCGCAGGGCCCCGCCGGGGCCGTGCCGCCCGTGGTGTTGACCCGCAGGATCTGCGCGACCCGCGCGAGCAGGCCGTCGGCCGCGCCCGCCTGGGCGGCGTCCAGCACGAGCTCGGGGATCACGCCGTCGCCGTTCGGCGTCCGGGTGACGACCGAGCCGCGCACCGCGCTGCCGTCGGGCGCGACCCACTGCGGCGGGCCGCTGCCCGGGGTCACGTACGTGTGCTCGATGCCTCGGCGCAGCGTGGCCGCCACGCCGAGCTGGGCGAAGGCGTACGCGCCCGGCGGCTGCCGCGCGCAGGTGTAGATCTGCTCGCCGCGCAGCACCGGCGCCGTGAGGGCGCGCGGGTGCGTGACCGGCCCGCCGCCGAGCCGCGCGCGCACCGGCGGACCCGGCGTCCGCAGCACCGCGTCCCAGCGGTTGGGGGCGGCGGCGATCCGCCGCAGGACCTCGGGCGGGACCGGCGTCACCCCCGAGACGCCGGTCACGTTCCGCGGCAGGGCGCCCGCGAACAGGCTCACCGAGGCCGGTCTGGTGACGCCCTCGCGCGCCACCAGACCGCCGGTCACCGGCGTGGGGGCGCCGGACCAGGACGCGGCGTACGCGAGGGCCGCGCCCGCGGGCCGCAGCCACCACGTCGCCCGTCCCCGCGAAGTCGTCGCCGCGGCGAGGGTGGCCTGGTCGGGGCCGTTGAGCACGCCGTTCAGGTCGACGGGGCGCGACAGGCGGTGCAGGCGGCCGCGGACCGAGCCCCGGGCGTCGCGCACGGCGGCGTGGAAGGCGGCCGGGTCGGCGAGCAGCGCGGCGGCCAGCATCAGGCGGGAAACGGCTGATCTTCGTACCGGCATGGACAACCCCTCGCGTTCAGACCCGGACGGTCAGCAGCCGCTTGCCCGTCGAGGTCACCACCTCGAAGTGGTCGATCTCCTTCAGCGGCGTGGCGCTGCCGCCGTGCATGTAGAGCGGATCGGGCGAGCCCGGCACGCCGTACCCGGCCGTGGGCACGGCCCAGCCGGTCATCACCCGCCGCTCGCCCGCCCGGCCGACCGAGACCAGCTCGCACTGGAGCGGCCCTTTGACGCCGGCCAGCCTGAGCGCGGCGTGCGTGCCCCAGCCCTTGGACTCGACCACGAGCCCGCCGGTGACGCCGTCCACGCCCTTGCCCTCGATGGGCCGCCCGTCGGCGTAGAACTGCTCGGCCGGTCCCATGTGGCTGGCGTGACCGGAATGGTCCCGTGCGAGCTGGGCGGTGCTGCCCCCGGCGAGCTGCGTGCCGACGGTCAGCCCGCCGGCCACCAGCGTGACCGCGGCGGCCATCCCGATGATGAACGTCCCCCTGCGGGTCCGCCGGTCGGCGGCCCGTTTGCGGCGCATCAGGTCGATGGCCGGGCCGGGCGCGGAGTCGTCGCCGGGCGGGAACAGGTCCCGCACGGGAGCGAGGCCGTCCAGCGCGCTGGCGACACCCGCCAGGTCGGAGAGCTCGGCCCGGCAGCCGCCGCAGTGCAGCAGATGGGTCTCGAACGCCGCTTTGTCCTCCTCTTCGAGCAGGCCGAGCGCGTACGCGCCCACGTCCGTGTGCTCGACTCCCGCCGTCATGCCGTCACCCCCCTCTCCTCCAGCGCGATCCGCAGCGCGCGCACGGCGTAGTACACGCGGGACTTGACGGTGCCCACCGGGATGCCGAGCGCCGCGGCGGCGTCGTTCACCGACCGGTCCCGCAGGATCGTCTCGTTGAGGATCTCGCGGTGGGCCGGGGACAGCGCCTTCAGCGCCTCTGTCACGACCACCTGGTGCAGCAGTCCCTCCATCTCGTCCGGCACGGGCATGCTCTCCAGCGGCCCGTCGCCCGACTCCCGCGGGCGCGCGTCCCTGCGGCGCCGGTCGTCGATCACGATCCGCCTGGCCACCGTGGCGAGCCAGGGCATCAGCGAGACCGCGTCGGGGTCGAGCCGCTCGGCGCTGCGCCAGGCCCGGATCATGGTCTCCTGCACCACGTCCTCCGCCCATTGCCGATCGCCCGCCGTCAGCCGGATCACGAAGCCCATCAGCGGGCCGTGATACTCCCGGTAGAGCGCGGACACGGCCACCTCGTCGTCGGGCACCTCGTGCTCCGGTCGCACGCGCCGCATCCAGTGGCGTGCGCGCGGCTTGCCCTGCGCGGTGGCTCCGTCGGCCGAGGGCGGGGGGTACGTGCTCGTCCGCATGTGCTCCCCTTTCTCGTGTCCGTCGCGAGGAGGTACGGGGAGCCGGCCGGGGGCGGTTCAACGACACGCCAGACCAAAAAGGTTTGCCTACCGGGAGCGGGATGCGTAGAGTCGTCCCGTTCCAACGATCGAGGAGGTGAGGACCATGCGGGTCGTCCTGTTCTGCGTTCCGTCAGTCCACCTCCGGGCGCGCGGCTAGACGCCGCCCCGGCTCTTCTCTTCCTTCTCGATCAAAGGTTTCCACTCCAGTGTCTTCTTTTGACCTTTCCCTGCTCGGCTGGACCGATTCGCGTGCCGCCGAGCTGCCCGACGACACCGTTCCCGCCCGGGTGGCCCGGGTGGACCGGGGCGCCGCCGAGGTGATCGCGGCCGACGGCCAGCACCACGTCCGCTACTCCGCGCCCGTACGCCGGGCCTCGGCCGCCGACCCGGTCGCGCTGCCCTGCGTCGGCGACTGGGCGGCGCTGCGGCTGCTGCCCGAGGGCCGCTACGAGCTCGACGCCGTGCTGCCGCGCAGCACCGCGTTCGTCCGTGGCGGAGTGAGCCGCGACTCGGTCGGCGGCCTGTCCGGCGACGGCCAGGGCCAGGTGCTCGCCGCCAACGTGGACGTGGTCTTCGTCGCCGAGCCGTCCATGCACTCCACCGACTTCGCCGACCTCGGCCGCATCGAGCGGCTGGTCGCGCTCGCCTGGGAGTCCGGCGGCACGCCGGTCGTGCTCGTCACCAAGTCCGACCTGTTCGACGACGGCCTCGACGACCTGCTCGCCGACGTCCGCACGGCCGCGCCCGGCGTGGACGTGCACGCCGTCTCGTCGCTGCGCGGCGAGGGGGTCGAGCTGGTCGGCTCCTACCTCGGCGGCTCCCGCACCGCGGTCATCCTCGGCCCGTCCGGGGCCGGCAAGTCCACCCTGGTCAACGCGCTGGCCGGCGCGGAGGTCATGGAGACCCAGCAGGTACGCGCCGCCGACGGCCGCGGCCGCCACACCACCGTGCACCGGGAGCTGATCCCGCTGACCGGCGGCGGCATCGTCATCGACACGCCGGGCATCCGCAGGATCGGCCTGTACGACATGAACCAGGGCGTCGACCTCGTCTTCTCCGACATCGAGGAGCTGGCGGAGCGGTGCAGATTCGGCGACTGCGGGCACGACGGCGAGCCGGGCTGCGCGGTGGTGGCCGCCCTGGAGCGCGGAGAGCTGCCGGAGCGGCGTCTGGAGAGCTGGCGCAAGCTGCAGCGGGAGGCGGCCTGGATGGCGTCCAGGACGGACGCGCGGCTGCGCAAGGAGCAGCAGAACAAGTGGAAGATCATCACGAAGGAGATGCGCCGCTCGGGCCGTAGCCGGCCCTGACGCCGCACGCCCCGTCGCCCCTCCGGCCCTGACCAGGGCCGGAGGGCGAGGGACGGGGGCTGGTGGGTAGGCAGAGAGCATGGAGCTCTTCGCGGACCGGGCCGAGGCCGGCAGGCGCCTGGCCGAGCGGCTGCTGGACGTCCACGATCCCGTGGTGCTGGCGCTGCCGCGCGGCGGCGTGGCGGTGGCGGCGCCCATCGCGCGCCGGCTCGGCGTGCCCCTGGACGTGCTCGTGACCAGGAAGATCGGCTACCCGCGGCAGCCCGAGCTGGGCGTCGGCGCCGTCGCCGAGGGCGGCGAGCCGGTGTTCGACCTGACCTTGCTGCGCCGGCTCGGCATGACGCCGGAGTCGGTCGCGGACGTGGTGGAGCAGGAGCGGCGCGAGCTGGCCCGCCGGGTGCGCGTCTACCGGGGTGACCGGCCGCTGCCCGCGCTGGCGGGCCGCGAGGTGATCGTCGTGGACGACGGCCTGGCCACGGGCGGCACGGCGCGGGCGGCGCTGCGGGCGGTGGCCGCGGCCGGGCCCGCGAGGGTGACGCTGGCGGTGCCGGTGGGGGCGCTCGGCACGGTGGAGTCGCTGCGCCACGAGGCCGACGAGGTGGTGGTGCTGCTCACGCCGGTGGACTTCCGCGCGGTCGGCCAGTGGTACGTGCACTTCGAGCAGCTCAGCGACGCCGACGTGCTGGACCTGCTGGGACAGGTCTGAGCAGAGCCTTCGCTCAGTTGGCGAGCACGGCCCAGACGCACTTGCGGCTGGCGCCGGTCGTGAGCCAGCCCCAGCCGCTGCAGAGGGCGTCGACCAGCCGCAGGCCCCGCCCGTACTCGGAGAACACGTCGGGCGTGGCGGCCACCGGCACGGTGCGACTGTGGTCGGTCACGACGCAGGCGAGCTCGGGGCCGTGGGTCAGCAGCCGGAGCTGGGCGGCGCCGCCGCCGTGCCGGATCGCGTTGGTCACGAGCTCGGAGACCACGAGCTGGCACTCGAAGGCGATGTCGCCGACGCCCCACGTGCCCAGCGTCCGGTCCACGAAGCGGCGGGCGGTGGCGACGCAGGCGGGCTCCAGCGCCGTCCGTTCCTGAAAGGGGAAGACAGCGTCACACTCACCGGCGAGGCCGTCCACCAAGATGGAGAACAGCCAGCCGGGAGGCCGGGAACCGATGGCGGCTTGCGGCCGAGCGTCGAAAGTCGTCATTCTGGCCCCCGAAGCGCGGTCTGGTGATCCAATGCCCATCTTTACGGGGAGCGCTTACCAATGCAAGACTTTTCGTAGTTTACGGATGCGAATCGCATCTGCACGTGCAGATGATCTAGGAGCGGTACGGTGAGCGCAGAGAGCGCGGAGGGGAAGCTTCTCAGCTATGCGCCGGGGAGCCCGACGGTGCTGCGGATCCTCCTCGGAACCCAGCTTCGCCGGCTCCGTACGGAGAAGGGTATCTCGCGGGAGGACGCCGGATACTCGATTCGCGCTTCTCACGCCAAGATCAGCCGGCTGGAGCTCGGTCAGGTGAGCTTCAAGCAGCGTGATGTGGCCGACCTGCTCACCCTGTACGGCGTCACCGACACCGGCGAGCGCCAGCAGCTCCTCGACCTGGCCAAGCAGGCCAACGCCCCGGGCTGGTGGCACAAGTACGGCGACGTGCTGCCGACGTGGTTCGAGGTCTACATCGGCCTGGAGGGCGCCGCGTCGAGCATCCGCACCTACGAGAACCAGTTCGTCCCCGGCCTGCTGCAGACGGCCGGCTACGCGCGGGCGGTCATCGAGCTCGCCCACGAGAAGGCGACGAGGTCCGAGCTGGACCGCCGGGTCGCGCTGCGCACCATGCGGCAGCGGCGGCTGGAGAGCGGCCTCACCCTGTGGGCCGTCATCGACGAGGCGGTGGTGCGGCGCACGCTCGGCGGGCCCGACATCATGCGGGCCCAGATCGCGCACCTGCTGGACGTCACGGCCGAGCGCAACATCACCGTCCAGGTCATGCCGTTCGACCGGGGCGGGCACGCGGCGGCGGGCGGGCCGTTCAGCATCCTGCGCTTCCCGGAGCGCGAGCTGCCCGACGTGGTCTACATGGAACAGCTCACCAGTGCCCTCTACCTGGACAAACCAGCCGACTCCGACCACTACATGGAGGTCATGGACCGGCTCAGCGTCCAGGCGGAGACGCCCAGGGAGACGCGCCGCTTCCTGGAACGTCTCATTTCATGACCTGCTGATATCCCTGTGATCCACTCCATACCGGATTTTTGGTCGTCCGGTATATGGAGGTCTTCGTGCTGCCGTATTGTCCTTTCGCAAACGCGGATGCACGTGCATCCGTAAGATCGCGAGGAGCCGCCCCCATGCACGAGTTCCGGAACGGAACCCCCGCCGGCCGCCTTCCCGTCGTCTGGCGCAAGAGCAAGCGGAGCAACCCCAACGGCAACTGCGTCGAGGTGGCGACCCTGCCCAACGGGGAGATCGCCATGCGCAACTCGCGCTTCCCCGAAGGGCCGGCCCTGGTCTACACCCCCGCGGAGATCGCCGCGTTCGTGCTCGGGGCCAAGGACGGGGAGTTCGACGACCTCATCGTGTGAGGCCGGGCTCATCGTGTGAGGCCGGGGCCGCCGGTCAGTCCCGGGGCGCGCTGTACCAGCGCCATTCCGTGCGGCGCGGGCGCCCAGGAAGCTCGGCGCGTCCCGTCGCCCACAGCAGCGCCGGCCACGGCTCGGCGTCCTCGGGGGCGTCGGGGAAGAGCCGGGCGAGCACCCGCGCGCACACCTCCGCGGGTGGTTCCCACGTCAGGCCGAGCCCCTCGGCCAGGTCGTACGTGTGCACGAGCGTCTCCACGAGCCCCATCGCGGCGAAGCCCTCGGGATCGGCGTCGCCGAACCCGTGATGGGCGAGCACGTCCGGCGGCGCGGTGCGCACCATCGCGGCCAGCAGCGCGCCGCACGCCTCCACCACCTGCAGCAGCCCTTCCGGCCCGGCCTCGGGCTGCGTGCGGATGGTCTCCACGGGCGCGCCCTCCCGGCGGGCGTTCACCGCGAAGGGGACATAGCCATCCAGCGGCGGACGTCGCGGGCCGAGCTGCGCGGCGTAGGCGAACAGGTCGTCGGCCAGGTGGTCGGCGGTCTCGCGGCACGTCCACTCCAGCGAGCCCGCCCTGCGCTCCCACGCGCCCGCGGGCGCGCCGGCGAGCAGGTCGACGGCCAGGTGGACGACCCGCAGCAGATCGTCGGCCGTCACCGGAGTCCGCTTCGTCCGTGCCATGCCGGGCACTCTAACGCGCACGGCCGGCGACCCCCGATCAGGGGTCACCCTCGTCGAAGGCGGAAAACGAGAGGAACCCGAGCGCCCGGCGGCTAGTGGGGGCCGCCGTGCGTCGGGTTCCTCGTGGTTCGTGTGCGCCTGATCAGGCAGTTGTCCCGACCGGGTTCGCCAGAGCCTGGTCGTGGGACGCCAGGCTCCGGTTCATCGGAACAACTACGTGATCACGCGATGATGGCGTTGCTGCCGGGTGAGGTGTCAGGCCGCGGAGATGCCGGCGCTGGCCGCGCGGCGCATGCGACGGCGACGCTCGCTGGCGCGCTCGTCCTCGTTGAGACCGCCCCACGTGCCGTACTTCTCCGGCCGGGACAGCGCGTAGTCAAGGCACTCGTTGCGGACGGGGCACTGGGCGCAGATCGCCTTGGCCTTCCGCTCACGTACGTCACGCTCGGGCTGCCGCTCTCCGTCGGGGCCGAAGAAGAGCACGAGGTCCTCACCCCGGCACGCGGCATCATCCTGCCAACCCCAGCTGGGGCGCGGGCGGGCGAGCTGCCGACGTACCTGAGACATGAGAAAACCACCTTCGTGAGAGGTATTTCGGTAATTGAGCCGCATTGGACGCTTTTGGCGTCACTGTTCCAACGCAAGGAGGAGCCGTGATGTTCCCTGATCAGGCGAGGGCGGGCGTGGCGTACCGCACAGGCGTGAGCCTGTCCAGCGAAACCAGCCGGTAGGTCATGATCGTCTCGGCGCAAGCCGTACCACACGGCGTCGTGAACGCCGATGGCTCAACCACAACCTGGAACCGTACGTCGCCGTGCCGCTTCGTGCGCACCCGCACGATGGCTTCGGTGACGTCGCCGTCCGTCCTGGAGGATTCCACGGCCACCGCGCCGACGGAGCACTCTCCCGTATGGGCTCGGGCGAAGTGCTCGACGGCTTGCAATGGCTCAGGGATGCCTGCGCGTCCCCGGTAGCGGTCGAGGATGACCTCGCCCGACCGGTACGCGTTAGCCGCTGCCAGTGCAGCAGCCTGAGACATGCTGCCGTAGAAAATTCCGTGTGGCAAGCACACGAGGTTGGCGGCGTAGCGATCGCCGCCAACGTGTGACGTTTCCCATACTCTGTCCGGCAAGTTTTCGGCCAGGGACCGAGCGAGGGGTAGTCCAATGCGGGCGCAGCACACATTGCGCTTGGCGTGCGTGCAGACCAGAAATACCGGCTCGTCTTCCAGTATGCAGGACCCTGGGACCACTCCGGCCACCAGCGCGTCCAGGTCAAGATCTTCGGGACCTGCGACGATGCCGCTCGCGAGCCAGGGACGCTCTCCTGCCGCGTACGCGAGTAGCACACGGATCCCCTGCTCCCGCGGGCGGGTCCGGCGGCCTGGACGGCGGATCAGCTGGGGCCTGATACCGCGTTCGAGCGCCCTGCGGACGAGTTCTGAGATTTCTTCAGGAAGTTCGAAGCTTTCCAGGTGGGAGGGCCAGGGGCCGGGATACTCGACGAGCAGCCACAGCCGGGCGCCCACGGTGGCGCTGGCGAGAGTCGGCACCTCCCCGCTGTGGCACCCGAGCGGATGGTCGCAGCCCTTCCCCAACGCCGGTCCTCCTCGTTCGCCTGTGAATTAGGTAAGACTAACCTAACGGATCGGCGACATCAGAGGTGGGGGATTCGCGCCAGCACGTCACGTGTCGCGGGCAGAGCGCGCTCCCTGTCCTCTTTGACCAGGCCGATCCTGGTCCGGCGGTCCAGCAGGTCGCTCGCGTCGAGCGCGCCCTCGTGGCGGACGGACCACAGGAGCTCGCCCACGGTGATGCCGAGGCCGACCTCCTCCGGGTGCGCCCGTACGAGCTCGTGGACGGCGGCCGCCTCGCCGCCGTAGCGCTCCGTCAGCCGGGCGGGGACGCCGTCGGCCGCGAGGGGCTGCGCGCCCACGAGCGGGATGCGCCGGGTGCTGCTCCGTCCTGCCCGCAGGTTTCCGCACGTAACCGCACGATCAACCGCGTCCTCCGCCATGCGACGGTATGTGGTGAGTTTTCCGCCGACGACGGTGACGAGGCCGCCTTCCGACAGCACCGCGTGCCGCCGGGACAGGTCGGCCGTGCGCCCGTCTGCCGCGTCGTCCCCGGCGCCGTCGGCAGCCAGGAGCGGCCTCAGGCCCGCGTACGCGCCCGCGACCGCCTCTCTGGCCACTCGAGTCCCGAGAACCCCGTTCAACACCTCCAGGAGCGCTGTGACGTCCTCCTCGGGGGCCTCGGGCACGTCGGGCACCGGCCCGTCCACGGGCTCGTCGGTGAGGCCGACGTACACGCGGCCGTCGTGCTGGGGGAGCACCAGGGCGAACCGGTTGGTCTCGCCCGGAAGGGGTAGATGTACGCCGGCGATCAGGCCGGGCAGCGTCCCCGGCCGCAGCACGAGGTGCGTGCCACGGGACGGGCGCAGCCGTACGCGGGGGTCCAGGGTCCCGGCCCACACGCCGGTGGCGTTGATCACCGTGCGGGCGCGGAGCTCGAACTCCTCGCCGGTCAGCTCGTCGCGCACGGCGACGGTCGTCCCGCCGCCCGAATGAGTGAGCCGCAGGGCGCGGCAGCGGGTCAGCACGCGGGCCCCGCGCGCGGCGGCGGTCCTCGCGATCGCCACCACCAGGCGGGCGTCGTCGAGCAGCCGGCCGTCCCAGGACAGCAGCGCGCCCCGCAGGCTCCCCGCGGGGGCGACGGGGACGAGCGTGTGCGCCCGCGCCGCGTCCAGCCGGGACGGGCCGGGCAGCAGGCGGCGCGGGGTGCGGGCGGCGGCCCGCAGCGCGTCGCCGAGCCGGTAGCCGGACATCACCAGCGCGGCCTGCTTCCGTGACACGGCGGGGGTCAGCGGCAGCGCGTACGGGTGCGCCCTGACCAGGTGCGGAGCCGTCCTGCGCAGCAGGATCCCGCGCTCGACGGCGCTCTCGTGCGCCACGCCCACCTGGCCCTTCGCCAGGTAGCGCAGCCCGCCGTGGATCAACTTGGAGCTCCACCGCGAGGTGCCGAACGCCAGGTCGTGCGCGTCGATGGCGGCCACGCGCAGGCCGCGGGCGGCGGCGTCCAGCGCGGCTCCCGCACCGGTCGCGCCCAGCCCGACCACCAGCACGTCGAGCCGTTCCTCGGCGACCCTGCGCAGCTCACGGGCGCGGCGGGCGGCGTTGAGCGAACTGTCCAAGATAGGCCTCCAGCAGGGCGGCGAGCTCGGCGTCGAGCTCGTCCATGGTGACGGGGTCGAGCATGGTGGGCGCCGACAGCAGGAACGACTGGGCCACCAGCAGCACGGCCCGCGCCCTGGCCGGGTCGCCGACGGCGGGCTCCAGCAGCTCCAGCACGGCCTCGTGGGTGGCGCCGCGCCGGTCGAGCAGGTAGGGGAGCAGCAGGTCGGGGTCCGCCTCGACGATCTTGCGCCAGAGGGGGTGGGCGCGCAGGCTCCGTACGCCCGCGACGACCGCCGGGACCGGGTCGCCGAGGTCGAGCCCGGACAGCACCCGCACCCACTCCCGCGTCATGAGGTCGGCGACCAGGGTGCGCACGTCGGGCCAGCGGCGGTAGAGCGTCATCCGGGACACGCCGGCCCGCCGCGCCACGTCCGTGAGCGTCGTCCTGCGCACGCCGTAGGCCAGCACGCAGTCGCGGGCCGCGTCCAGAACGCCGTCATTGTGACGATTAGCCGTCATGTGTCACAGTGTACGCATGACCCGAGAACCGATGCTGTGGTGCGGCTGGGGCGACCCCGCCAAGGCCCGCGAGCTGCCCGAACAGGTGCGCGGGCTGCTGCGCGACCTCCTGGGCGTGCGGGCCCCCGACGCGCCGGCCGCCGCCCTGGAGTCGGTACGCCTGCCGCCGGTCGCCCTCACCCCGGCCCAGCTGGAGGCGCTGGCCGGGGTCGTGGGGGCGGAGCACGTACGGACCGGGCACGAGGAGCGGGTCCGCCACACGCGCGGCAAGTCCACGCCCGACCTGCTGCGTATCCGGGCCGGCGACGGCTCCGACGCGCCCGACGCCGTGGTGCTGCCCGGCTCGCACGAGGAGGTCGCCGCCCTGCTCGCCCTCTGCGCCCGCGAGCGCGTGGCGGTCGTGCCCTTCGGCGGCGGCACCTCGGTGGTGGGCGGGCTCGCCGCGAGCGCCCGCGACGGCTTCGCCGGCGTGATCGCGCTCGACCTGGCGCGGCTCGACCGGCTGCGCTCGGTGGACGCCGAGTCGATGACCGCCGAGTTCGAGCCGGGCGTGCGCGCCCCCGACGCCGAGCGGCTGCTCGCCGCGCATGGGCTGACCCTCGGCCACTTCCCCCAGTCCTTCGAGTACGCCACGCTCGGCGGCTTCGCCGCGGCCCGCTCCAGCGGCCAGGCCTCCGCCGGCTACGGCCGCTTCGACGACATGGTGGTCGGCCTCACCCTGGCCACGCCCTCCGGCACGCTCGAACTCGGCCGCGCGCCCAAGTCGGCGGCCGGCCCCGACCTGCGCCAGCTCGTGCTCGGCTCGGAAGGCGCGTTCGGCGTCATCACCGCGCTGCGGCTGCGCGTGCGCAGGGCCCCCGTCGAGCGGGTCTACGAGGGCTGGCGCTTCCCGGACTGGACGGCCGGGTCGGCGGCCGTGCGCGCGCTCGCCCAGGAGGGGCCGACGCCCGCCGTGCTGCGGCTGTCGGACGAGACCGAGACGATGATCGGGCTGGCCAAGCCGGACGCGATCGGCTCGGGCGGCTCGGGCGGGTGCCTGCTGGTCGCGGGCTACGAGGGCGCGTCGGTGTCCGTGCGGCGGGAGGCCGCGGGGGCCGTGCTGGCCCGGCTCGGCGGCGAGCCGCTGGGGGAGGAGCCCGGGCGGGCGTGGGAGCACGGGCGCTTCTCCGCGCCGTACCTGCGGGACTCGCTGCTCGCCGCCGGGGCCACCGTCGAGACGCTGGAGACCGCCGGGTTCTGGGCGGACCTGCCCCGGCTCTACGACGCGGTCCGGCTCGCGCTGCTCGGCGCGCTCGGCTCGCCGCTGGTGATGTGCCACATCTCGCACGTGTACGAGACCGGCGCCTCCCTCTACTTCACCGTCGTCACCCCCCAGGACGGCGACCCGGTGGCGCAGTGGGAGCGGGCCAAGACCGAGGTGAACGCGGCCATCGTGGCCACCGGCGGCACGATCTCCCACCACCACGGGGTCGGCCGCGACCACCGCGACGCCTACGCCGCCGAGATCGGGCCGCTGGGAGTCGCCGTGCTCCAGGCGGTCAAGGCCCGCCTCGACCCCGCCGGGATACTCAACCCGGGCGCGCTGGTCGCCGGCCCGTAGACCCTCAGCCCGCAGGCCGTCAGTCCGGCGCAGGCCGCCAGTTCGGCGGAGGCCGTCAGCCCGGTGAAGGCCGTCAGTTCGGCGGAGGCCGTCAGCCCGGCGGCCGGTTGTCGCGGTCGGCCTCCTCCAGGGTCGCGGCGGCCTCGCTGAAGCGGTTGAGCGCCTCCTCGACGCTCGCCAGGTGGCGCAGCGCCTGCACCAGGGGGGCGCCGCCGCGTTCGCGCGTGAGCGCCACCGCCTCCTGGGCGAGCGGGAGGGCTTCGACGGCCTGGTGCCGGTCGAGCAGCATCAGGGCCGCCGTCCAGAGGCAGCGGGCGAGCAGCGCGTCGTGCTCGCCGGGGAATCTGCGCCGGAGGACCCTGCACTTGGCGATCGCCTCGCTCATGACGTTCAGTGCCGCCCTGCCCCACTTCGGGCGGGTGGCGGCGAGGGCGAGCAGGCCCTCGATCTCGGCCGTCTCCGCGGTTCCCCTCCGGGTCGCGTCGTCCGGGCCGTTACGCGTCATGGGAGCCTCCCCTCGGTGGTCCCAACCGCTTGCTTGGGGGGTGAGGGTACACCATTGTGAACCTTCTGTGTTCTTCACGGCACAGAGCGTCCATGATGCGTGAAGGGTTGAGTGAGGTAAAGATGTGGTCATGGTGGAAGCGGCGGCCGAGCGTGGAAAAAGGCTCTCTTCGCGGGAGTCTGAGGAAGGAGCGGGATGGGCCTGCTCGCAGATGGGCACATTCGCGGCGTTAAGACCGGATGACCGGGGTTTCACCTGGCTCAACGCGAGAACATTGTGGCGCTCGCGCAACGAGATCCTGGCGGGGCTGTTCGGGGATCCGTCGGGCGAGGTGCGGGCGCGGTGGGTGGCGGAACAGGAAGTTCGCGGGGTCGATCCGGAATTTCGCATCAGGCCGCCAGTAAAGGGAAATTTCGATTTCCTCCTGCTGGGTGACACCGGCGAGGGCGACGCCTCCCAGTACGCCGTCGTCCCCCCGATGCTGAAAGTGGGCGCCGGCACCGCTTTCGCCGTCATCGCCAGCGACGTGATCTATCCGACCGGATCCGGCAACGAGTACGGCCCCAAATTCTTCCGCCCGTACAAGGACTACGACGCCCCCATCTACGCGATCCCCGGCAACCACGACTGGTACGACGGCCTCGGCGGCTTCATGCGCGTCTTCTGCGACGCGCCGGCCCTCAAGCCCAAGCCGGACCGCGGCCTGCGCGGGCTGCTCTGGCGCAAGCCGGAGACCATCGACGAGGCCCTGCTGAAGGAGTCCCGCGCGCTGCGCGGCCGGCCGTCCCAGCAGGGAGCCCAGCCGGGGCCCTACTGGGCGATCGAGACCGACAGCCTGCTCATCGTCGGCGTGGACACCGGCATCAAGAACGTCATCGACGAGGGCCAGACCGCCTGGCTGCGCCGGGTCTCGCTCGACCCGCGCCCCAAGATCTTGGTGACCGGCAAGCCGATCTACGTCAACAACGCGTACAAACCGTCGGCGCTGGAGGGCGGCGGCACGATCGACGACATCGTGCGCGACCCGGCCCACCGCTACGTCGCGGCCATCGGCGGCGACGTGCACAACTACCAGCGCTACCCGGTCCGGGTGGGCGACCGGGTCATCCAGTACGTCGTCTCCGGCGGCGGCGGCGCGTTCATGCACGCCACGCACACCATCGACCGGGTCGACGTGGCTGGGGTGGCCGAGGACGACTTCAAGTGCTACCCGCTGCGCGGCGACTCGCTGTCGTACTACAGCCACCTCTACGCCCGCAGGCTCCGGATGAGGTGGCTCTACCTGCGGCCGCGGGAGGCCGTGTGCATCTCGGCGGAGCGCATCGGCAACGAGCCGCCCCGCACGCCCGAGGGTCCGGTCCAGGTCACCCGCCGGATGCGGTGGGCGGCGCGGCTGCTCGGCGCCTGGCCGTGGCCGCTGCGGCTGCCCGTGGGCAAGACCAACCACCGCTTCCTGTCGGAGCTGTCCGACTGGGACGCGCCGCCGTTCTTCAAGCACTTCCTGCACGCCTCGGTGACGCCGCAGGAGCTGACGCTGCGCTGCTTCGCCGTCACCGGCTGCCTCGACCAGGAGCTGGAGCCGCCCGTCGAGGACGAGGTGCGCATCAGTCTGTCGTAGCCGTTTGGCACCCTTGAGCACGTGTACGTGGTGGTCGCCGGAGAGACGGTGCTCCCGGTCGGGGGCGAGGTGAGCCGTCCCGCCGACCTGGCCGCGGCCGTGCGGGAGATCGAGGCGGCCGAGCGGCCCCGGTGGGTGTGGGCCGACACGCGCGAGAGCTATCCGGCGCTCCTGGAGTCAGGGGTGCGGGTCGGCCGCTGCCACGACCTCGCGCTCACCGAGGGCCTGCTGCTGGCGTACGAGGGCCGCCACGGCGAGAGCCGCACGGCGCGGGCCGCCCACGCGCGGCTGCGCGGGCTGCCCGTGCCGGAGGAGGCGCCGAGCCCGCCGGGCACGCTGTTCGCGCCCGAGCCGATGGCGGCGGAGGCGGTGGCCGAGGTGCTGGCCGACCAGCTCCGGCGCGTCGCGGCGCTGCCCGAGCCGGGCAGGTTCCGGCTGCTGGTGGCCGCCGAGTCCGCGGGCGCGCTGGTCGCCGCCGAGATGACGCACGAGGGCATGCCGTGGCGCAAGGACCTGCACGACGAGCTGCTGACCGGCCTGCTCGGGCCGCGTCCCGTGCACGGCATGCGGCCGGCCAGGCTGCAGGCGCTGGCCGACGAGGTGGCCGCGGCGTTCGGCCGCCCGGTCAACCCCGACTCGGTGCGCCAGCTCGTCAAGGCGTTCAAGGACGCGGGGGTCGAGCTCAAGAGCACCCGGTCGTGGGAGCTCAAGCGGGTCGAGCATCCCGCCGTGGCGCCGCTGCTGGCCTACAAGGAGCTGGCCAGGCTGTTCAGCGCGCACGGGTGGGCGTGGGCCGACCAGTGGGTGCGCGGCGGGCGGTTCCGCCCCGAATACGTGGTGGGCGGCGTGGTCTCCGGGCGGTGGGCCACCAGCGGCGGCGGCGCCCTGCAGATCCCCAAGGTCATGCGCCGCGTGGTGGTGGCCGACGAGGGCTGGACGCTGGTCGTGGCCGACGCCGCCCAGCTCGAACCCCGGGTGCTCGCCGCCATGGCCGGTGACGTCGGGCTGGCGAGGGCGGCCGGCGAGATCGACCTCTACTCGGCGCTCGCCACGTCCTTCGGCGGGCAGCGCGACCACGCGAAGATCGCCATGCTGTCGGCGATGTACGGCGGCACCAGCGGCGACGCCTCCAAGCTGCTGCCCGTGATGCGGCAGCGCTTCCCGAAGGCCTACCAGTTCGTGGAGGACGCCGCCAAGGCGGGGGAGGAGGGCCGGCTGGTGCGCTCGTGGCTGGGCCGCACCAGCCCGCCGCCGTCGGCGCGCTGGCGCGAGCTCGTGTCGGGGCCCGAGGGCGGGCGCGCGGCCCGCGACCGGGGCCGCTTCACCCGCAACTTCGTGGTGCAGGGCACCGCGGCGGAGTGGGCGCTCGCGCTGCTCGCGGTGCTGCGGGGGCTGCTGCCCGAGCCGGCCAGGCTGGTGTTCTTCCAGCACGACGAGGTGATGGTGCACTGCCCGCGCGAGCAGGCCGACGAGGCGGTCGCGGCGGTGCAGGCGGCCGCGGCCGAGGCCACCCGCCTGCTGTTCGGCGACACCCCGGTCCGCTTCCCGATGGAGGCGGTGGCCGTCACCTGCTACGGCGATGCCAAATGAGCCTTACGGCGACGCGAAGTGATCCCGGTCATGGCCGGGAGCGCACCGCGAGGAGCCAGAGCCCGGCGAGGGCGACCATGACGCCGACGGCCAGCCCCAGGACGCCGTAGGACAGCACGCCGACGATCGCGCCCGCGACGATCGTGCCGGTCGCGCCGCAGACGTTCATGATCAGGTCGGACAGTCCCTGGACGGAGGGGCGGCGCTCGATCGGCACCGACTCGGTGACCAGCGCCGAGCCGGCGACCAGCCCGCACGACCAGCCGAGGCCGAGCAGGAACAGCGCCGCCGTCACCTGCCCGACCCGGTGCCCGGCGGTGCCGGCGAGCGCGGCGGCGGTCACCAGCAGCGCCGAGCCGAGCAGCAGCACGGGCACCTTGCCCGCCTTGTCCGCCAGCCAGCCGACGAGCGGCGAGAGCATGTACATCCCGGCGATGTGCAGGCTGATCACCAGGCCGATGACGTCCAGCGTGGAGCCGTCGTGGTGGAGCTTGACCGGGGTCATCGACATGACCGACACCATGGCCGTGTGGCTCACCGCGATCATGACCAGGGCGCGGCGGGCGGCCGGGGTGGTGCGCAGGGTGTCCCAGGCGGTGCGGATCGTCCGGTTCCCGGCGGGTCCGTCCTCGGACGTGCCGTCCAGGCGGCGGGCCAGCCGGAGCGGGTCGGGGCGCAGCAGGCCCAGGATGATGATCATCGCCAGGGTGAAGGCGAGCGCCGCGAACGCGAACGGGCCCGCCTTGTGCACCAGCCCCAGCTGGGTGCCGATCAGGTCGGCGGGCTCGGCCAGGTTGGGGCCGGCCACGGAGCCGATGGTCGCGGCCCAGACGACCAGCGACAGGTGCCGGGCCGAGCGGCCCTTCGGCGACAGGTCGGTGGCCGAGTAGCGCGCCGCCAGGCCGCCCGCGCTGCCGCCGCCCACCAGCACCAGCCCGGCGAGGAGCAGCGGCCAGGTGCGCAGGCTGATGGCGGCCACCGAGATCACGCTGCCGGCGAGCGCGGCCGCGTACGCGAGGGTGAGCCCCGCGCGGCGCCCGCCCCTGCCGGAGGCCTTTGCGGTGGGCAGGGCCAGCAGCGCCGCGCCGAGCGTGGTCGCGGTCCCCGCGAAGCCGCTGATCACCGTGGATCCCGACAGCTCGTCCACGACGACCGAGCTGAGCGCGAGCCCGACCGCGACCCCCACGCCGCCCATGATCTGGGCCGCCGACAGCACGCCCAAGGTGCGGCGTTGGATGCTCTGGATCCGGTCAGGCGAGGATTGGGTGGGTTTGGTGGGGGCGCTGGTCACGTGTGAAGTCTCGCATGTACCTCAACAACACCCCAAAGAAGGGCAGCAACCCTTTTCCGCCCGGGAAGACCTTTTCTGCGATATTTCAGGAAAACGGGAGCATTCAGAGGACGGTGACGGCGTCCCCCACCTTGATCCTGCCGGTCGTGTCCGGGATCAGGTTGATGCCGAACCAGACCTTGCCGTCCCACTTGCGGTGCCGGGACAGCGTGCGGATGGGCTCCTTGCCCTTCGTGTGGGTCTCCGGGTCGATGGTCGTGAGCACGCAGCGGTCGCAGCCCTTGGTGACCCGGAAGGCCACGTCGCCGATCCTGAGCCGCTTCCACTCGTCCTCGGCGAAGGCCGTCGCGCCGTCCACGACCACGCTCGGCCGGAAGCGGCGCATGGACAGGGGCGCGGGCGGCTCCTCGCCGCGCTCCAGCGCGCCCTCCGCGACCCACTCGTCGAGCCGCGCCAGCGAGGCGGTCGTGGTGAGCAGCAGCGGGGCGCCGTCGGCCAGGCTCACGCTGTCGCCCGGCCTCCCGTACGGCGGGTCGATGCGGCGGCGCGTGGGGTCGTCGAGCCACTTGAGCCGGACCGGCCGGCCGGCCAGCTCCGACAGCCAGCGCGCGGCAGCGTCGCCGCAGTCGGTCAGCTCCACCGGGGTGCCCCACACGTCCACGGTGGACAGCGTGCCGTCGGGGACCACGGGGAACGGATCGGCGTGCGGCCCGGTCAGGGTGAGCCGGTCGCCGTCGAGCCGGGCCGCGCAGGACAGCAGCCGGGGCTCGTCGCGGGCGGTGAGGAGGTCGCCGCGCTCGTCGATGATGAGGTAGCGGCGGTCGCCCGCCAGGCCCCAGGGCTGCACCTCGGCCTCGGTGAGGTCGTGCCCGGCAGTCGATTTGATGGGGTATCGGTGGATGCTGGCCAGCCTCATATCGCTGACCGTACCGCACCGGGCACGGCCTGGTCCTGGGTCGCGGAAGCCTCTCCGCGGGACAGGCGCGCCGCCAGCGCGACCGCGGCGAGGGCCGCGAGACCGATCGCCGCGCCGAGCCACGAGACCGACGGGTAGCCGAGGCCCGCGTCGATGACCAGGCCGCCCAGCCAGGGGCCTATCGTGATGCCGGCGTTGAAGGCGGCGACGTTGCCCGCGGCGGCGAGCGTCGGCGCGCCCTCAGCCAGCGCGAAGGCGCGGGTGTTGAGCGCCGGGTTGGTGGCGAAGCCGAACCCGCCGAGCAGGACCACCAGCACGACGGCGAGCACCGGGACCGGGGCGGCCAGGGCCAGCGCCGCCGAGACGATGATCACGCCCGCGACGCCGACGAACAGGGTCGGGAACGGCCGGGCGTCGGCGGTCCTGCCGCCGGCCGTGATGCCGGCGAGCGCCCCGAGTCCGTATCCGGCCAGCACGGCGGGCACCCAGGCGGGGGCCAGCCCGGTGGTGACGGTGAGCAGCGCGCTCAGGTAGCTGAAGGTGGCCAGCAGTGCGGCGGTGGCGAGCGCGGTGGTGCCGTACGCGAGCCAGAGCCGGGGGTTGACCAGCGCGCGCAGCTCCGCCCCGACCCGCGGCGCCGAGTCACCGCGCCCGCCGCCGCCCGGGATGGTGGTGAGCACGCCCACGCCCGCGAGCAGCGTCATCGCGGCCACCGCCCAGAAGGCCGCCCGCCAGCCGAGATGCTGCCCGAGCACGGTGCCCAGGGACAGCCCGAGCACGGTCGCGACGGTCAGCCCGCCCGCGAGCACGCTCATGGCCCGGCCGCGGGCCCCGGCGGGCACGAGGCCGATGACGGTGCCCGCCGCCACGGCCCAGAACCCGGCGTACACGAACGCGCCGGCCACCCTGGTGACGAAGAGGGTGGTGTAGTCGCTGGTCAGCGCGCCGACCACGTGGGAGAGCGCGAAGATCACCAGGAACGTCAGCAACGCCGTACGGCGGGGCCAGCGCAGCGTCACCACGGCCAGCACCGGGGCGCCCACCAGCATCCCCATCGCGAACGCCGAGATCAGCAGCCCGGCCCGCGGCACGGACACCCCGAGGTCGGCGGCCAGCTCGGGCAGCAGCCCGGCCAGCATCAGCTCCGAGGTGCCCTGCGCGAAGATCGACAGGCCCAGTACGTAAACCGCCAAGGGCATGGCGGTCTCCCTTCTTTTAGATCGGTCAGTCCAAAATTCGGGCACGAAAAAATCAGAGCACGCCCAGCGCGGTCCGCACGACGGATTCCAGCGCGGCCCGGTCGGCCCCGCCGCGCCCCAGCACGCGCAGCCCGGAGACGGTGGCGGTCACGAACCTGGCGAGCTCCAGCGGGTCCTTATCCGGCGCGAGCTCGCCCCGCGCCCTGGCGTGCTCGAACGCCGCGCGCATGATCCCCACCCGCAGCTCGGTGTCGCGCCGCAGCATCTCGGCGACCTCCGCGTCGCGCGGCCCCAGCTCGATCATCGAGTTGACCACGAGGCAGCCGTCCGGGTCGTCGGGGTCGGGCGCGACCGCCCAGCCCAGCACCGTGGCCACCTTCTCCCTGATCGGCAGCTCGCCGTCCATCAGCTCGATGAGCGCGGCGTCGCGCTGGTCCATGTAGCGGCGCAGCGCCCTGCGGAACAGGTCGTGCTTGCCGGCGAAGGCGTTGTAGACGCTGCTGCGCCCGAGCCCGGTGGCCGCGCAGAGGTCCTGCGTCGAGGTGGCCTCGTAACCCGCCCGCCAGAACGCGCGCATCGCCGCCTCGACGGCGGCCTCCTCGTCGAACGTCCTCGGTCGTGCCATGGCGGCCACGCTAGCACGTTCTGGAACGGTCAGTGCAAAACGGGGGTCAGGTGGTCTGGCGGAAGGTGTTGAGGAACACCTTGCGCATGTCGGCCTGCTCGTCCCACTTCAGCTCGGGCACGTCGAAGGTGATCGTGAAGGCGGTGGTGTCGTCCACGGTGACGTACCGGGTCAGCGCGTGCATGGGGACGCCGGCCGCGGTCGTGTACGTGTACTCCCAGTCGGCCGCCTTCCAGCCCCGGTAGTTCACGCCCTGGAGCTGCACCTGGATGTAGCTCTCCTTCCCGCCCTCGGACTCCCGGTGGCTCAGCTCCGCCAGGCCGCCGTCGGCCTCCGGGCTCGCGTCCTCGACCACCGCGCGCAGGCCGGAGTCCTTGGGCCCCGTGAACGTCGCCACGCCGCCCGCCGCCGCCAGCTTCCAGCCCTCGGGCACCGCGACCGTGAACCCGGCCGCCGTCTGCTCCCGGTAGCCGTCGGGCGCCGCCGACGGCTCGCTCTGCAGGGTGCGTGCGGTGGCCGTGGCGGCGGGCTGCCCGGCCACCGGCGTGGGGGAGCCGCCGCTCGACAGGCCGAGTACGGCCGCGACGATGGCGCCGCCCACCACCACCAGGGAGCCCGCGATCGTGAGCGGCGTGGGCCGGCCGTCGCGCATCCACAGGCCGTCGTCGTCCTCGGTCCGCCGCCGGCTCCTGCCCGTGCGCGGCGCGGCGGAGGGCAGCCGGGTCAGGCGGCCGGGGCGCAGGTCGTCGGTCAGGCCGCGCGAGTGCTCGCGCAGGTCGTCGGGGGAGGCCAGCGGCCACGGGGTGTCCGCCGGGCCGGCGGAGCGGCTGTCCGTGGTCAGCGGCAGGATCGGGCGCGGATGCGGGCCGGACCCGCCGATCAGGTCCTCGTCCGGTTCCCTGTTCAGCCCAGGGGACAGGCCGGGGGGCGGCCCGCCGGGGTAGGCGGGGTCGCCGAAGCCCTGCGGGCGCGGGATCTGGTCGGTGCGGTGACTGCCGGACGGCGAGCCCAGCCCGTCGTACGGCATCGCGTGCCCGCCCGACGGGCTGGTGAGCGGGTCGTACGGGATCCGCACCGGCCCCGAGGGCGTCTCCACGATCCGCGAGGGCATCGGCCCCGACGGCGGGTCCAGCGGCGGCAGCAGGTCGGCGGGCACCGGCTCCACCGGGCTCGGCAGCGGCTCGGGCGTGCGCGGCCGGACCGAGCCGTGCGCCCGCAGCACCGCCTCCAGCATCTCGACGACCTGCGGGGCGGTCAGCCGCTCCTCGGGGTTCTTGCGCAGCAGGCCCTCGATCACCGGCATGAGCGAGCCGGCGCGCTGCGGCGTGATCGGGGGCTGGGTGAGCACCTGGCCGAGCACCGCGACCGGGTCAGGACCCTCGTACGGCGGCCGCCCCTCGACGGCGGCGTACAGGGTGGCGCCGAACGACCACAGGTCGGCCGCCTGCGTGATCGTCTGCCCCGACAGCCGCTCCGGCGGGATGTACGCCGGCGACCCCATGAGCAGCCCGGTCTGGGTGATCGTCACGTCGCCCTCGATGGCCGCGATGCCGAAGTCGGTCAGCACGACGCGGTCGGAGGTCAGCAGCACGTTGCCGGGCTTGATGTCGCGGTGCAGGATGCCGGCGGCGTGCGCGTGCATGAGCGCGTCGAGCACCCGGATGGCGATCTCGGCCGCCTGGATCACCGGCAGCGGCCCGCTCTGGCGCACCGCCTGCTCCAGCGACCACGCGCGGACCAGCTCCATGACGATCCAGGGCCGCCCGTCCTCCTCGACCACGTCGTGGACGGTCACGATGCCGGGGTGCTGCAGGCGGGCGGCCGATCTCGCCTCGCGCAGCATCCGCCGGTGCGCGAGCTCCTTGCCCGCCTGGTCGAGCCCGTAGGGCAGCATGAGCTCCTTGACCGCCACGTCCCGGTCGAGCAGCACGTCGTGGGCGTGCCACACCATGCCCATGCCGCCCCTGCCGACCGGGGACATCAGGCGGTAGCGCCGGCCGACCAGCCGGCCCTGGCCCTGGGCGGCGCCGCTCACGGCGTCCCCTGCCTGGCCGGATCCGCCGAGCAAGCGGTCGGCTGCCATGATCCCGCCCCCATCTCCCTCATCCGTCACGTGCGTTCATCACGCTACTTGCAGATTATGAGGTTCGTTACGATAACGGCGGCGAATGCGCAAGGGAAGCTGATACGTCGTTACAACGCCCTTGACGTGCAGATATGGCGAATTTCAAGAAATTGGATCATTTACCGCTGCGGCCAATGCCAGCAAAGCGGCCACGAACGCCTGTGCGGGTGGTTCGACCAGACCCGCCCCGACCTGCCCGGTTCCCGCCACGCGGCCCGCGATACCGGTGTTGACCACCGGCAGCACGCCCGTCCTGGCCACCAGGGCCACGTCGACGCCGACCGGCGTGCCGCGGAAGCCGAGCCCGGGAATCTGGTACGCCGGATGTTCGGCGAGCGTGATCTCGTACATCGAGCGGGTGGCCCGTACGGCGTCGGCCACCTCGCCGCCCACGAAACGCACGATCGCGGGCGCGGCCGCCATCGCGAAACCGCCGAGGCCCGCGGTTTCGGTGATCGTGGAATCGCCGATGTCGGGATTGGCGTCGTCGGGGCCGTACGAGCCGAGGTAGAGCCCGTCGGGCACCCCCGCCGGGCCGGTGAACCAGCGCCCGCCGAGCCCCGACACCTGCACCCCGAACTCGGTGCCGTTGCGGGCCATCGCCACGACCATGGACGAGCCGGGCACGTCGCGGGCGGCGTCCGTGGCGGCCTTGGCCGCGGCCATGCCCGCGTTGAGGAAGAAGTGGTCGTTGCCGCCCATGAAGCGCAGCACCTCCGCCGCCCGGCCCGGCGCGGCCTCGACCACGGCCGGGGCCAGCTCGCGCAGCAGCAGCGAGGTGGCCGCGCGGTTGCGGTTGTGCAGCTCGTCGCCCATCTGCAGCGCCTGCGCGACGAGCGCGCGCAGGTCGAGCGGCCCGGTCGCGGCCAGCGCCGCGGCGAGCACGGGGCCGAGCACCTCGTCCATCCAGCGCAGCCGCTCCAGCACCTCGGGGCCGTACGCGCCGTACCGCAGGACCTTGCCCAGGCCCTCGTTCAGCGAGCAGTACGCGAGCCCGCCGTGCTCCTCGTCGCGCACCTCGAACATCCACATCGACGGGCTCACCACGCCCGCCATCGGCCCCACCGCGCCGTGCTCGTGGCAGGGCCGCAGCGCCGCCTCGCCGGCCGCCAGCCCGCGCTCCGCGTCGCGCTCGTCGCCCGCCCGGCCCTCCAGCAGCATCGCGCCGATGAGCGCGCCGCGCAGCGGCCCTGACGCCCGCTCCCAGGTGATCGGCGGCCCCGCGTGCAGGAACGCGCCGCCCCCCAGCGCCTCGCCCAGCACCTCCGAGGCACGCCGGACGCCCACGAGATGCGGCCTGGCGGACGTCAGGCGGCGGGCGGCCAGCTCGTTCGCGGCCTGCCTGCGCGGGTCGGACAGCACCCTGACCAGCGCCTCGGCGGTGCCCGGCAGCGGCGGGCGCCAGTCCACGGGCGTGGTGGCCACGGCCTGCGCGGCCAAGGACTCGTCGAGCAGACCGGCCCCGGTCGTGACGACGCGGGACGGGGCGGACAGGAAGGTCATAGGAGACTCCTGGCGTGCCGGGCGGCCTGGGCGTTCGAGAGGTAGACGGCCGCGCCCGCCTCCCGCAGGGCCGCGGCCTGGCGGTGCAGGTCCTGCGGGTCGCCCTGGGTGCCGACGAGCGCCACGACCACGGTGGCCGGCGTACGGGCGATGGCGGGAGCGAGCGTCACGGCGGGATCGGGGTCGGCCGCGTGGCCGAGGACGACGTCCATGAGCACCACGTCCGTCTCCGCCGCCCGCGCCAGCGCCTCCACGCGCAGCGCCGGGTCGATCATCGGGTGCGCGCGGCCCCGCGTGTAGGCGTCGTCGCCGTAGTCCACGAAGTCGCCCTGCCCGGCGACCAGCGCGGCCTCCGTGCTCAGCGTCCCGCCGGAGTAGAGGCCCTTGAGCGCCTTGCGCGCGCCGCCGCGTACCGGGCCGGGCCAGGACGGCCACTCCGGCACCGGCCGGCCGAGCGCCCGCAGCGCGGCCTCGGCCGTGTCGGTCAGGTCGGTGGCGTCCCGCCCGAGCAACGCGCTGATCACCGGGGTGCGCAGCCCCGCCACGGCCTCCGCCACCGCCCCCGCCACCTCCGGCGCGGGCGGCTTCGAGATCAGCACGATCAGCTCGGTGGCCGGGTCGTCGTCCAGCAGGCGCAGCGCGCGCAGCGTGGACAGGCCGCCGACCTCGGCCGACAGGTCCCTGCCTCCCACGCCCAGGATGTGGCTGACCCCCGCCCCCGCCCAGTCGAGCAGCGAGGTGACCTGCTGCGCGCCGGTGCCGGATGCCGCCACCACGCCGACGGGCCCCGGCGCGAGCACGTTCGCGAACCCGAGCCCCACCCCGCCGATCGAGGCGGTGCCGCAGTCGGGGCCCATGACCAGGACGTCCCGCTCCTCGGCCAGCTCCTTCAGCCGCCGCTCCAGCGCGACCGGCACGCCGTCACTGAAGATCATGACCGGCAGCCCGGCCGCCACCGCGTCGTACGCCTCGCAGAACGCGTGCTCGCCCGGCACCGAGACGACCGCCAGCCCGGCGGGCTCGCGGCGGATCGCCGACCCGGTCGTCAGCGGCGGCTGCCCGTCCGCCCCCGCCTCACCGGGCCGTTCGAGCTCGCCGAGCCGCCGGTCCGCCTCCGCCACGGCCGCGCCGGGGTCGTCGGCCCGTACGGCGATCAGCAGGTCGCCGGGACCGGCCGGCGGCACGGTGAAGCCGAGGTCGCCGAGCACCGCCACGTTCAGCTCCGTCGCCATGGCGACCATGGCCGTCTCGACGCCCGGCGTCGCCGACAGCGCCCTGCTCACCCGCATGAGCCGTACCGAGTCGTGATAGGCGCCCTTGCGGACGAGGACGACCTCCCCGCTCACGGACGCCCGCCGAGTGAGAGCACGGCGTCCACGCCGATCGCGATCCCCTGCGCGAGGTCGGCCCCCGAGGTGTGGCCGACCCGGCGCAGCCGCCGCAGCGCCGGTTCGAGCGGCTGCGCGCCGGCGACGCCGCGCAGCACCGCCGTCACCTCCGGGCTCGCCTCGCCACGGGCCGCGCAGTGCAGGAGCGTCGCCGACAGGGGAGTGGTACGGGTGCGCGCGTCGAACGTCACGGTCGCCGCCAGCCAGCCGGCCAGCCACACCGCCCGCTCCGCCCCCGTCGCCGTCCCGAGGTGCCGCAGCGTCACCAGCAGCCCGGCCAGCACGTCGTCACCGCTCGGCGTGAGCCCCGGCCCGAGCCCGACCAGTTGCTCGGCCGCCGTCGCCATGCCCAGCAGCCAGCCGCGCCCGCAGGCCGCCGCGAGCGCGGCGACCGCGCCGTTGCCCGGCAGCCCGGGAGCGGGCTCCGCCGGCCGGGCGAGGACCGTGGCGGCCCCCTCCAGGCCCGCCAGGTCCACCTGCCCCAGCGGCGGCGCGGGATCCCACCAGCGCCGGACGCGCAGGCTCAGCGGCCCGAGGTCCACGCCCCGGTCGCCCACCCACGCCTCCTCGCCCACCTCGACCCTGGGCAGCCCGCCGGCCAGCAGCACGGAGTTGGGGAGCCGGACCGCCTCGCCGGTGATAACCGCGATCACCGTCGGCTCCAGCTCCGTCCGCACCTCCAGGTAGACCCCGGCGGGGAACGCCGCGAGCACCCGGGCGGGCCGCCGCGACGCCTCCAGGAGCGGACGGACCGCGGTGCTGGCCGCTCCCGGGACGTGAGCCGAGGCACGGACGCGGGTGCGCCGCGCGGACGTGCTGACATGGACACCGACGGGCAACGGACCTCCCTGACCGACCTTGGACCTGACCGTAGAACGGCCGGCGAACCCTCCGTACGGAGAAATTTGCCAACAGTGCGCGGGAAGGTTGGCTCTTCCTGACAGACCGTTCCGGGGGTCACAATCTCCCCATGGAGCCCCCAGTCCGTCTCGCCAGCACCGGCACCATCATTCACGGTGTCTCCGTCGGGGAGGTGCTGGGCGTGTCGACCCTCGCGGAGGCCAGGCTCATCGCGGGCGAGAGCGGGCTCGGCCGCATCGTGCAGCGGCTCAACGTCATGGAGGTCCCCGACATCCTGGCCTGGGTCAAGCCGCACGAGCTGCTGCTCACCACCGGCTACCCGCTGCGCAACACCCCGCAGTCGCTCGGCCGGCTGGTCGCCGACCTCGACGAGCGCGGCCTCGCCGCCCTGGCGATCAAGCTCGGCAGGTATGTCGACGAGCTGCCGGGCGACATGGTGGAGCAGGCCGACCGGCTCGGCTTCCCGCTCATCCTGCTGCCCAACGACGTGGGCTTCGACGACATCCTGAACCAGGTGCTCACCGACATTCTCAACCGGCAGGCCGCCGTGCTGGCCCGCGCCGAGGAGGCGCACCGCGCGCTGGTGCAGGTCGTGCTGGCCGGTGGCGGGCTGGGCGAGGTGGCCGCCGAGGTGGCGCAGCTCCTCGACGTGTCGGTGGCGGTCGTGGACGGCGCCGGTGCCGTGCTGGCCACCGCCGGTCCGGCCGAGCACGTGGCCGCGCTGCGCGAGTCGATCTCCCGCGAGGGGCCGCCCACCACGGCCGCCCGCGCGCCCGCGAGGGCCGGGACCGGCGGGGCCGCGAAGTCCGGAACCGGCGGGGCCGCCAGGACCGGGGCAGGGGGGCGCGGCGGCCGGGAGTTCGCCTCGGTGCCCGTGCTGGCCGGCGGGCATCACCACGGCCGCATCGTCGCCTACAGCGCCTCGACCGCGATCAGGGACAGCGACGTCGGCATCCTGGAGCGGGCCGCCACCGTGGCCGCGCTCGTCGTCACCCGGCAGGAGGCGGTCAACGCCGTCGAGAGCAAATACCGCGCCGACTTCCTGCGCGACGTGCTCACCGGCCGGGCCGGCACGGCCGAACGGGTCAACGGCCGCGCGCGGGCGTTCGGATGGGACCTGTCGCGGCCGGTGACCGTGCTCGTGGCCGAGCTCGACCCCGAAGGCGACGAACGCAGCGCCCAGGACCGGCTCGTCGCCTGCTGGACGGCGGCCGTCAGGCGGCACGACCCGCGCGGCGCGGTGGCCGGGTTCTCGCACGAGGTGGTGGCGGTGATCGACGCCGGGCTCGACGCGGCGCGGGTGGCCAAGGACGCCGCCGCGGCCTTCGCCGACCTGCCGCCCGCGACGTTCTCCACCGGCACCTCCCGGCCGAGCCCGGGAGCGGACGCGCTGCCCGAGGCGTACGCGCAGGCGCTCAAGGCGGCCCGCGTCGGCCGCCAGCTCCACGGCCCCGGCGCGGTCGCCCACTTCGACCAGCTCGGCGTCTACCGGCTGCTGTCGCTGGTCAACGACACCGACGAGCTGCACGCGTTCGTCCGCGAGACGCTCGGCCCGCTGGCCGCCGACGACGACGCCGAGAACGCCGACCTCCGCCGCACCCTCCACGTGCTGCTGGAGACCAACCTCAACGTGGCCGAGACCGCGCGCCGGCTGCACTTCCACTACAACACGCTGCGCTACCGCATCGGCAAGCTGGAGCGGATGCTGGGCAACTTCACCGACGACCCGCACCTGCGGCTCAACCTGACGCTGGCCCTGCACGTCCTGCGCATGAGAGGTATCTAGGCTTGTCCCCGTGGACCTCGACTTCGAACTGCGCTCCGATTTCATCCCGCTCTGCGACCTGCTGAAGTACTGCGGCGTCACCGAGACCGGCGGCATGGCCAAGCACCTCATCGCCGAGGGCCTGGTCCTCGTGGACGGGGAGGTGGAGCTGCGCAAGACCGCCAAGATCCGGGCCGGCCAGGTCGTGAGCGGCGACGGTTTCTCCATTCACGTCGCCTGAATCGGCATGTGCGCGAGGTTCCCACTGGTGGGCCGGGCAGATTTGGCAGATCATGCCCGTGTAGGACTACCGGGGCGGGCCTAATGTGCCCGCAACGGTAAACGGGTCGCCGGCAAGGCCCAGCGCAAAAGGGGCGCTCATGGTTTGGGGATGGACCAGACACGGTGACGGCAAGCATCTGGCGCCCGGCGAGGTGGTCAGGCCCGACGAGCGGCTGAGCTGGCCCAGGATGGTCGGGTTCGGCGCGCAGCACGTGATCGCGATGTTCGGCGCGACGTTCGTCTTCCCCCTCGTCATGGGGCTGGACCCCAACGTCGCGGTGATGATGTCGGGCGTGGCGACGATCCTGTTCCTGCTGATCGTCAAGGGCAGGGTGCCCAGCTACCTCGGCACCAGCGCCTCGTTCGTGGGCGGCGTGCTCGCCATCCGCGCGGTCGCCGGCGGCGACACGGCGGGCGCGGACGCCGTCGTGACCGGCGCGATCCTGGTCGTCGGCTTCGTGCTGGCGCTCATCGGGGTCGCCATCCACTTCCTCGGCGTGCAGATCATCCACCGGGTGTTCCCGCCCGTCGTGACCGGCGCGGTGGTCATGCTCATCGGGTTCGGGCTCGCCTACGTGGTCGCCGACGTCTACTGGCCGCAGGACCACTGGGTGGCGCTGCTCACGATGCTCATCACGTTCGTGGTGATCGTGGCCTTCAAGGGCTTCATCGGGCGGATCGGGGTGCTGGTCGGGCTGGTCTCGGGGTTCGTGCTGTCGTGGGTGCTGGACCGCCTGGCCGGGCCGGTCACCTCCGTGCTGCCCGGCGCCAACCTGCGCGACGCGGCCGGCAACGCGTGCGCCCCCGAGGGCCCGTACTGCCTGGCGACGGCCTTCCCGCACGACCGGGTGAGCTTCGACAGCGTCGCCAAGGCCGACTGGTTCGGACTGCCGAGCTTCCACGGGCCGGACTTCCGCTTCTCGGCGGTGCTGCTGGTGCTGCCCGCGGTCATCGCGCTCGTCGCGGAGAACGTCGGGCACGTGAAGGCCGTCGGCGAGATGACCGGGACGGACGTCGACCCCTACGTCGGCCGCGCGGTCGCCGCCGACGGCGTGGCCACCGTGGTCGCCAGCGCGGTCGGCGGCTCGCCCACCACCACCTACGCCGAGAACATCGGCGTCATGGCCGCCACCAAGGTCTACTCGACCGCCGCCTACTACATCGCCGCCGTGATCGCGATCCTGTTCGGGCTGTGCCCCAAGTTCGGCCAGCTCGTCGCGGCCACGCCGGGCGGCGTGCTCGGCGGCGTCACCGTCATCCTCTACGGCATGATCGGACTGCTCGGAGCCAAGATCTGGATCGAGAACCGGGTGGACTTCGCCGACCCCGTCAACATGGTGCCGACCGGCGCCGGCATCATCCTCGCCATCGGGCCGGTCAGCCACTTCGTCGGCGGCGACCTCACCCTGGAGGGCATCGCGCTCGGCACCATCGTCGTGCTCGGCGGCTACCACCTGCTGCGGGCCATCGCCGGGCGGCCGCTCCAACCGGCCACGCCGGCGGGGAACGAGGCCGGGTGAAGCCGCCGCCGTTCGACTACCACGCACCGCGCGACCTCGCCGCGGCGCTCCGCACCCTCGCGGAGGTCGGGGCGGAGGGCAAGGTGCTGGCCGGCGGGCAGAGCCTCATCCCCATGCTCAACATGCGCCTGGTCGCGCCCGCGCACCTCGTGGACGTCAACCGCGTGGCCGGGCTCGGCGGCATCGGGCGCGAGCCCGGCGGCGTACGCGTCGGGGCGCTGGCCCGGCACGCCGAGGCCGAGCGCTCCGGCGCGCACCCGCTGCTCACCCGGGCGCTCAAACTGGTCGCCCACCCGGTGATCCGCAACCGCGGCACCGTGGTGGGCAGCCTCGTCCACGCCGACCCGGCCGCCGAGCTGCCCGCCGTGCTGGCGGTGCTCGGCGGGTCCGTACGGGTGGCCCGCCGGCACGACGGGGCCGTGGTGCAGCGCGACATCCCGGCCGCCGCCTTCTTCACCGGCCCCATGGAGTCGGCGGTGCTGCCGGGCGAGCTGGCCGTGTCGGCCTGGTTCCCCGACCTCGCGCCGGGCGCGGGATGCGCCTTCGCCGAGGTGTCCCGCAGGCACGGCGACTACGCGCTCGCCGGGGCGTGCGCCGTCGTGAGCCCGGACGGCGCCGCCCGGGTGGCCTGCGTCGGCGTCGGCGCCGTCCCCGTCGTGGTGGACGTGAGCGCCCTCGCCCCCGACTGGGCGGCGGCGGCGCGTGCCGTGCGGGAGGAGACCGAACCCGACGACGACATCCACGCCACGGCCGCCTACCGCCGCCACCTCGTGGGCGTGCTGGCCGAGCGGGCCCTGCGCGAGGCCGCACAGGAGGCGGAGACCCTTGGAGCATGAGATCACGCTCGTGGTGAACGGCGCCGCCCGGCGGGTGAGCGTCCCGGCCAGGCGGCTGCTGTCCGACTGCCTGCGCCACGACCTCGGGCTGACCGGCACCCACGTCGGCTGCGAGCACGGCGTCTGCGGCTGCTGCACGGTGCTGCTCGACGGCGAGCCGGTGCGCTCGTGCCTGACGTTCGCCGTCACCGTGGACGGCCGCGAGATCACCACTGTCGAGGGGCTGGCCGGGCCGGGAGGGCTGTCGCCGGTGCAGCGGGCCTTCGCCGAGTGCCACGGCCTGCAGTGCGGCTTCTGCACCCCCGGCTTCCTGTGCACGGTGACCGCGTTCCTGGAGGCGAACCCCGCCCCCACCGAGGAGGAGGTGCTGGAGGGCATCTCCGGCAACCTGTGCCGCTGCACCGGCTACCAGAACATCGTCAAGGCCGTCCACCGGGCCGCCGAGCTGCTGGCGGAGGAAGCATGACGACGAAGCTGTTCGGGGAGCCGGTCCAGCGGCGCGAGGACCCCCGGCTGCTGACCGGGGGCGGCCGCTACCTCGACGACCTCGGCCCCGACGCGCTCGCCGCCGCGTTCGTCCGCGCCCCGCACGCGCACGCCCGCATCCGTGACATCGACGTCGGCCCGGCGCTCGACGTCGAGGGCCTGGTCGCCATTTACACGTGGGAGGACCTGCCCGAACGGGTCGGCCGGCCGCTGCCGCTGCTCATCCCGCACCCGGCGCTCACCCACGGCCGGACCGCGTACCCGCTGGCCAGGGACGTCGTCAGGCACGTGGGCGAGCCGGTGGTCATGGTGGTGGCCGCCGACCGCTACGCCGCCGAGGACGCCTGCGCGCTCATCGAGGTCGACTACGAGGTGCTGAAGCCGGTCGTCGGCCTGGAGGAGGCGGTGCAGGGGGCGGCGCTCGTCCACGAGGACGTGCCCGGCAACGTCGGCGCGCACCTGGTCCAGGAGGTGCCCGGCGCGGACGGGCGCGGCGCCCGCGAGGCCATCGAGACCGCGCCGCACACGCTCGCCTTCCGGCTCGACATCGAGCGCAGCGCCAGCATGCCGCTGGAGGGCCGGGGCGTCCACGCCCGCTGGGACGGCCGCGACCTGCGCGTCCACTCCAGCACCCAGACCTCCACCAGCGTGCGCATGGCGGTCGCCGCCGCGCTCGGCCTGCCGCTGCCGCAGGTCGAGGTCATCGCGCCGGACGTCGGCGGCGGCTTCGGCGTCAAGATCGTGCACCCGTGGCCGGAGGAGATCCTGGTGCCGTGGGCGGCGATGACGCTCGGCCGCGAGGTCAAGTGGACCGAGGACCGCAGGGAGCACTTCATCTCCTCGGCGCACGAACGCGGGCAGGTGCAGTACGTGCGCGTCGGGTTCGACGACGACGGGCGCGTGCTCGGCCTGGACGTGACGATCCTGCACGACCACGGGGCCTACACCCCCTACGGGATCATCGTCCCGATCGTCACCTCGACGCAGCTGCTCGGTCCCTACAAGATCGGGGCGTACCGGGTCGAGTTCAGCTCCGTCTACACCAACACCGTGCAGGTCACGCCGTACCGGGGGGCGGGCCGCCCGCAGGGCGTGTTCTGCATGGAGCGCACCATGGACAAGATCGCCCGCCACCTGGGGCGCGACCGCACCGAGGTGCGCGCGGCCAACTTCATCGGGCCCGGCGAGTTCCCGTACGACCAGGGGATGACCTTCCAGGACGGCCGGCCGCTCATCTACGACAGCGGTGATTACCCCGAGATGCTGCGCCTGCTGAAGGAGCTCATCGGCTGGGACTCCTTCGAGCGCGTGCCGGGGCGCGGCATCGGCATCGGCTGCTACGTCGAGGGCACGGGCGTGGGGCCGTACGAGGGCGGGCACGTGCAGATCACCTCCGACGGGCGGGTGCACGTCTCGACTGGGCTCACCTCCCAGGGGCAGGGCCACGAGACGGCCTTCGCCCAGATCGCCGCGACCGAGCTGGGCGTGCCCATCGAGCGGATCAGCGTGGTCACCGGCGACACCCGCAGGTTCGGCTACGCGGTCGGCACCTTCGCCTCCCGCGCCGCCGTCGTCAGCGGCAACGCCATCGCGCTCGCCTGCCGCAAGGTGCGCGAGAAGGCGCTGCGCATCGCCGCCGACGCGCTGGAGGCCGACCCCGCCGACCTGGAGATCACCGACGGGATCGTGCACGTGGCAGGGGCGCCGCACGCGGCCGTCCCCCTGTCCACGGTCGCCGTGCTGGCCAACCCGCTGCGCTACGCCTTCGACGAGGAGACCGCCAAGGCCACCCAGTTCGCGGGTGCCGCCGCGCCCGACCGGCCGCCGGTGGCCGAGGGCGAGGAGCCGGGGCTGGAGGGGCGCGACTACTACTCGCCGATCCGCTCCACGTTCGCGGCCGGGATGCACGCCGCCGTCGTCGAGACCGACCCCGACACGGCCGAGATCCGCGTGCTGCGCTACGCCGTGGTGCACGACTGCGGGCGACTCATCAACCCCATGATCGTGGAGGGGCAGATCCACGGGGGAGTGGCGCAGGGCATCGGGGGCGCGCTCTACGAGCGGATGGTCTACGACCCGCACGGGCAGCTGCTCAACGCCTCCTTCATGGACTTCCTCATGCCGTACGCCACCGAGGTGCCGCACGTCGAGACCGCCCACCTGGAGACGCCGTCGCCGCTCAACCCGCTCGGCATCAAGGGCGCGGGTGAGGCGGGCGTGATCCCGGTCTCCGCCGTCATCGCCTCGGCGATCGAGGACGCCGAGGGCTTCCCCATCGACCGGATGCCCATCTCTCCCTCCGACCTGTTCCATCTGCGCGGCACGTAAGATCGGCGGCATGCGTGCGCCTGCCTCCGGGCTGACCGTGTTCCCCGAGGTGCCGGACGACGTCCGGGTGGTCGATCTGGCGTGGAACGACCTCGCCGAGGTGCCCGACCGGGTGGGCGGGCTCGCGGCGCTGGAGGAGCTGCGGCTCGACGGCAACGCCCTCACCGCCCTGCCCGACCTGTCCGGGCTCGGCGCGCTGCGGGCGCTGCACCTGGACGGCAACCGGCTCACGGCCTTCCCCTCCTGCCCGCCGGGCCTGGAGACGCTCTTCCTGTACGGCAACCGCGTCCGCGAGCTCCCGGACCGCCTGCCGCCCACTCTCCGCCACCTGGCCGCCGGCGCCAACGGCCTGACCGACGTCCCCGCCGCCCTGTGGAAGCTGACCGGGCTGCGCTCGCTCAACCTGGCCGAGAACGCCCTGACGGACCTCCCCGCGGCCGTCGGCGGCCTGACCCGGCTGCGCATGCTGGACCTCGGCCACAACCGCCTCACCACGATCCCGCCCGAGCTCGGCGACCTGCCGCTCACCGACTACCTCTACCTCAGCGACAACGCCTTTACGGAGGTGCCGGCGGCCCTCGGACGGCTGGACCGGCTCGCCTACCTCAACCTCACCGACAACCGGCTGACCCGCCTCCCCGACGCGCTCGGCGACATGGCCGCGCTGGTCGAGCTGCGCCTCTACAACAACCGGCTGGAGGCGCTGCCGGAGTCGTTCGGCCGGCTGAGCAGGCTGCGCGAGCTGCACCTGCGGGGCAACCGGCTCACCCGCCTGCCCGCGGCCCTCGCCGGCTGCGCGGAGCTGCGCGTGCTCGACCTGCGCGGCAACCACCTCCGCGCGCTGCCGGACGCCCTGCCGCCCCGCCTCACCCATCTCGACCTGCGGGCCAACCGGCTGCGGGAGCTGCCCGACGGTCTCGCCGGGCTGACCGCGCTGGAGAAGCTGGACCTGCGCTGGAACAAACTCGACGGCGACCCCGAGGTGCTGCGGGTGCTCGAAGGGCGCGGCTGCGTCGTGCTGCGCTGAACCGGACCCCGCGTCCCTGCGTACCTCCGCACATGACGACATTTCCACGTCTGGCCGCTTTCGCGCTGCTGGCCGGACTGGTCGCCGGATGCTCCTCCTCGGGGGGCTGGGGCGGCTACGTCGCAGCGGGCAACGACCAGCAACAGGCGAACGCCACCCCGCTCTCCGTCGAACAGCTCTCCGCCAAGGTGGGCTGCACGCCGAAGATGCAGGTCGACAGCGAGGAGATCCGCACCGGCCACTGCAAGACCGAGGCCGGCGAGTTCTTCGTCAACACCTTCAAGTCCGAGAAGCTGAAGGACCAGTGGATGGACCAGGCGCCGGAGTACAACCCGCACCTGGTCGGCCCGCGCTGGACCGTGCTCGGCCCGCTGGAGGTGCTGGAGCAGCTCAAGTCCCCGCTCAGCGGGGACCTGCATCTCATGGACCACCGGGTCTCGCAGACGCCGTCCCCGAAGTAGCCCGAACCGGTATGGGGCCGAACCGGAGCCGGAAGGGCTGCGTACCTCCGCACATGACGACATTTCCACGTCTGGCGGCCGTCGTGCTGCTGGCCGGGCTGGCCGCCGCCTGCTCCCAGGGCAGCGGGAGCGGCGGCGGTCCTTCCGGCCCGGCCGGCGCGGGCGGCCGGGCCGGCGCCGCCCCGCCCTCCGTCGAGCAGCTCGCCGCCAAGGTCGGCTGCAAGCCGCGCATCCAGGTCGACGCCGCCGAACTCCGTACGGGGTACTGCCGGACCCCCGACGGCGAGTTCTTCGTGACCACGTTCGCGTCCCAGGCGGGCAAGGACGCCTGGATGGACGCCGCACCCGAGTACAACCCGCACCTGGTCGGCAACCTGTGGACGGTGCTGTCCGGCCGCCAGGTGCTCGACCTGCTGCGCGAACGCCTCGGCGGTGACCTCCACCTGACCGACCACCGCACGAAGCAGATGAAGGTGGTCGGCTGAGCCGCCTTTCAGGCGGCCACGCGGACCCGCTTCCTGAACACGTAGTACGTCCAGCCCTGGTAGACCAGGACGAACGGGAGCGCGATCAGCCCGATCCAGCTCAGCATCGTCAGCGTGTACGCCCCGGAGGCCGCCTCCGCCAGGGTCAGCCCCGGCAGCGGCCGCACCCGCAGCTCCATGAAGACCGCGAGCGTGGACAGCACGATGGCGGCGGCCGTGGCCGTGAACGCCCAGCCCTCCCTGCGCCGCCAGATCAGCGCCGCCGCCGCGGCGAGCGCCGCCATCGCGGCGAGGGCGGGGAACGTCCCCAGGTTGGACAGCGCGAGCACGGCGACCGGGATGACCGCGGCGCCGGCCGCCATGGCGGCGAGGCGGGCCCGGTGGCGGATCGGGCCGGTGGTCCTGAGCGCCAGGAACACCGCGCCGTGCAGGACGCACACGGCCAGCGTGAACGCGCCGCCCAGCACCGCCGCGACCGGGCTGCCGAACAGCAGGTCGGCGAAGACCGCGCCCCACAGGAACGCCGGCAGCCCGCTGCCCACCATGACCGCCATGTCGCACCAGGCCGGGTTGCGCACCTTGCCGCGCCACTCCAGGCCCACGCCACGCAGGATCAGCCCCACCAGGATCAGCGTGACCTGGAGGTAGAACGCGCTGAACACCCCCGAGTACCAGGCGGGGAACGCGGCGAACATCGCGCCCACCGCGGTGATCAGCCACACCTCGTTGCCGTCCCACACGGGGCCGATGGTCTGCAGGCTCTGCCGCTGCTCGGCGTCGTTCCTGCTGAGGAGGGGCGCCAGCAGGCCGACGCCGAAGTCGAAGCCCTCCAGCACGAAGTAACCCGTCCAGAGGAAGGCGATGATGACGAACCAGAGATCGATCATGGTCGGTGTGCCTCTGCTCAGTACATGAGCGACGGCTCGCGCCGCTGCTCGGCCAGGGGGGCGGGCTGGGGCTCGGGGACGCCCTCGCGTACGTGCCGGGTCAGCAGCACGGCCTCGGCCACGGCGAGCGCGCCGTACAGGAGGGTGAAGACGGCGAGCGAGATCGCCACCTCGGCCAGGGACACGCCGGGGGAGACGCTGGCGGCGGTCAGCAGCTCGCCGGCCACCGTCCACGGCTGGCGGCCGATCTCGCTCAGCAGCCAGCCGGCGATCACCGCGAGCAGCGGCAGCGGCAGGGCCGCGACCAGCGCCCGCGACAGCCACCGGGGGAACTCGCGCCGGCGGCGGGTCAGCCAGAGCCCGAGCACCGACAGGCCCACGGTGGCCATCCCGAAGCCGATCATCAGGCGGAACGACCAGAAGACGACGGTCCGGTCCGGGCGGTAGTCGCCGGGGCCGAACTGCTGCTCGAAGCGGCGCTGCAGGTCCTCGGTGCCCTGGACGGTGGCGTTGGGGTCGTTGGTGGCGAGGAAGCTGAGGACGTGGGGGATCTCGATGCCGGGGACGATGCTGAACCCGGCACCCGCGGTGTCGTGCCGGAGACCTTCGGCGGCGGCCAGCTTCATGGGCTGCTGCTCGTACAGCAGCTTGCCCGACATGTCGCCCGTGCCGGCCACGACCGCCCCCGCGATCGCCGTCATGACCAGCGCGCCGCGCGCCGCGCTGCGCCACATGGGCGCGTTGCGCCGCAGCATCCAGTAGCCGCACACGGCCAGCACGAACCCGCCCGCCACGATGAACGCCGCCCCGACCACGTGCGGGACCTGGGCGAGCGCCGTGGAGTTGGTCAGCACCGCCCACAGGTCGGTCATGCGGGCCTTGCCGTCCACGACCTCGTACCCGACCGGGTGCTTCATCCAGGCGTTGGCGGCCAGGATGAAGTACGCCGACAGGTTGGAGCCGATGGCCGCGGCCCAGATGCAGGCCAGGTGCACCTTCTTCGGCAGCCGGTCCCAGCCGAAGATCCACAGGCCCAGGAACGTGGACTCCATGAAGAAGGCCAGCAGCGCCTCCATCGCCAGCGGCGCCCCGAAGACGTCGCCGACGAAGGTGGAGTACTCGCTCCAGTTCATCCCGAACTGGAACTCCTGCACGATGCCCGTGACCACGCCCATGGCGAAGTTGATCAGGAACAGCTTGCCGAAGAACTTCGTGAGCTTCAGGTAGTGCTCTTTGCCGGTGCGGTGCCAGGCGGTCTGCAGCCCGGCCACGAAGATCCCCAGACCGATGGTCAGGGGCACGAACAGAAAGTGGTACACGGTGGTGACCCCGAACTGCCACCGTGCCAGGTCAAGTGCGTCCATCTTCCCCGTCGACTCCTGAGCTCTACAAGCTGTAGTACATCTACTCTTAGTAGTACTACAGGCCGTAGAGCAACGCGATGCGACGTTGGTCACATCCGCTTACGTACGTGCTGGTTGCCGGGTATCGAGAATGCCGCCGAAGGGCGGCCCGGGGCGTCACCCGCCGGGCTGATTCCGGGGTACCCCGCCCGGCGGACCCTGGAGTCAGCGGGCCAAAGTGGCGTCCAGGTAGGCCTGGAGGTTGCCGAGCTCGTAGCCACGGCGCTTGATCTTCTTCACCAGGACGCGGAAGTCGCGCGCCAGGTTGGGGCGGAAGTGCAGCAGGAGGATGTCGCCCGGGCGCAGCTGCTTGTCGGGCACCTGGTAGGCGATCTTGCCGCCGGGCTGGACGGTGGCGGTCCAGAGGAGCACGGCGGACATGCCGCAGCTCTTCGCGGCCCGCAGGGTGTCGGTGTTGTAGGAGCCGTACGGCGGGCGGAACAGGGTCGGGCGGGCTCCCAGCTCCTTCCCGATCAGCCGGGAAGCGCCGCACAGCTCGCGGCGCTGGGCGGCGTAGGGGAGGGTGCGCAGGTCGGGGTGGGTGAGGGTGTGGTTCTCGACGGGGGAGCCCGCCTCGCGCAGCTCGCGGAAGTAGTCCCACTTGCCGGCGCCGACGTAGCGGGCCTGGCCGCCCGACTGGTCGGGGGTGCCCTTCGCCTCCACCGCGTCGCGCATCGCGAAGACGGTGAGGGGGATGCGCTGGTCGCGTACCTGGCGGACGAGGCCCGGGTCCTGCTCCCAGCCGTCGTCGATGGTGAGGAAGACGACCTTGCGCTTGGTGGGGATCGAGCTGATCACCGGGGGGAGCGCGCCGGTGCGGAGGGGGCGCACCTCGCCCGGCCGGGGGAGCGCCCCCGGCGGGCCCTGCGGGCGGGGCGGGGTGGACGAGCGCGGCGCGGATCCCGTCGGCGCCGCGGAGGGCCCGGCTTGGTCGGGCGTGGCGTCGCCGCCCGGCGCGCAGGCGGCGGCCAGCAGCGCGAGCGCGACGCAGGCGGGCCTGAGCGCTTCTAACGGGGATCTTGGACGCACGAGGGACCATCCTGCCATCTCTCCGGAGGACCACCCTTGTCGGTGCGACACCGCCGCCGTCTGGCAGGTGTTGCCCTTATCCGGCGGGCCCGCGCTGCCTAGAGTGGCGGCATGCGAGTGGCGGGCAGCGCCGTGATCGGCGTGCAGAAGGAACGACTGTGGGCGGCGCTCCAGGACCCGGCGGTGCTGGTACGCACCATCCCCGGCTGCGAACGGCTGGAGGAGACCGGGCCCGGGGCGTACCGGATGACGGTCAACGCGGGGGTGGCCTCGATCAAGGGCGTCTACCAGGGGGAGGTCGTGCTGACCGAGCCCGTGCCGGGCGAGGGCTTCACGCTCAGGGCGCGGGGGCAGGGCGCGCCCGGCACCGTGGAGGCGACCGTACAGCTCCGGCTGAGCGAGGCGGACGGCGCGGGCGGCACCCGCGTGGACTACGACGCCGAGGCGGTGATCGGCGGGATGATCGGCGGGGTCGGGCAGCGCATGCTCGGCTCGGTGGCCAAGCGGACGGCGGGGGAGTTCTTCTCGGCCGTCGAACAGCACCTCTGCCCAGCTCCCGCCGGAGCCGCAGCCCCCGTCCCCGCAGAAGCCGCAGCCTCCGCCGGAGCCCCAGCCTCCGCCGAAGCGCCCGCCTCCGCCTTCGCCCCCGCCCCCGTGCTCGCCGAGACGGCTCCGGCCGAGACGGCGGCCGGGGTTCCACGGGCCGGGGCCGTCTACGAGCGGCCGCCCAAGCCCGGCGCCGCCCACACCACCACCCGTCCGTGGGTGATGCTCGCCTCCTTCGGTACGGGCGCGGGCGTGGCGCTCGCGGGCGTCGCGGTGGGCTGGCTGCTCGCCAGGTCAGGCCGCCGCTCCCGCCCCTGAGAGATCGCTCTCCGGGAGGGCCACGGCCTCTCGCGGAAAAGGATCTCCCGGCGTAACGTGGCGATATGCGGCAGGAACACGCTGAAGACGCACGGACCGAAGCCAGGAGAATCGTACGTGACCTGCTGGGCGAGGAGCGGCCGTCCGCCCGGACCCTGATCGCCGACGTGCGTCCGGTGCTGGGGGACGAGCGCACCGGCCGCGCGCTCGATCTGGCACTCGGCGCCGCGCTGACCCGGCGCTCGGCCGAGCTGGCCGCCCTCGCCGCGCTGCTGGTCGGCACCCGCGAGCTGGGCGCCGCCTGGTGGACCCGCGCCCGGGGCGGCAAGCTGCCGCCGCCCGACGAGGTGATCCGCACGGCCGTGGCGATCGAGCCGTGGACCGACCTGACCGCGCTGGAGATGCTCGCCGCCTGGATCGCCGACGACGCCGCCGACCAGCTCTGGGGCGCGCCGGTCGCCCAGGTCGACCTCAACTCCTGGCAGGCGGAGGACCGCTTCGCGCTGCCGCCGGGCGTCCGGCCGGGGCAGCGGCTCGTCGTGCACTTCGACGCCGGCGGCCGGCTCGACGCGGTCGTCACCCGGCGGGCCGACGAGGAGCTGGGCTCCAACCTGGACTTCCAGTCCCTGCGCTACTCCCGTCCGGCCGAGGCCCAGTGGAGCTGGGGCGTGGCGGCCGGGCTCGGGCCGCACCGGCTGCCCGGCGAGCACCCCGACCCGTACGCCCGCGAGGTCCCCGCGCGGGCCTCCGGCATCCTGCGCGCCTGGGCGCTGCGTCACGGGGCCACTCGCGACCAGCTCGGCGAGACCTGGGAGACGGTCGGCGACGTGGTGGCGGCCATCGAGCGGGTCGACTGGATGTGGCGCAGCGGCGAGTGGTTCGGCTGGTGGCGGGGGGTGTCGGCGCTGGTGGACGACTCGGCGTACCTGCCGTACCGGCTGGAGGAGCTGGCCGCCGGCTGACGCCCCGCCGGCGGGCAGGAATCGGTCGCGGGCCGCCGGGGTTGTCCCCTGGCGTGAAGGTGGAAATATTCTCCGATGTCGCGTGTCCCTGGTGTTACATCGGGCATGCCAGGTTCCTCAAGTCGGCCGAGCGGTTCCGGGCCAGGGGCGGCACGATCGAGGTGACGATGCGCCCGTTCCAGCTCGATCCGGACGCCTCGCACGAGGGCGAGCCGATGATCCCGATGCTGGAGCGCAAGTTCGGGCCGAACGCCTCCCAGATGGTGCAGCGGGTGGCCGGCGTGGCCGCCGCCGACGGCCTGGCCATGGACTACGACAAGGGCGTGAGCGCGAACACGTTCGAGGCGCACCGCCTCATCGAGCTGGCCACCCGGCAGGGCCGCGGCGGCGAGATGGCCGAGCGGCTGTTCCGCGCGCACTTCGCCGAGGGCCGCAACGTGGCCGACCCCGCGGTGCTCGCCGAGCTGGCCGCGGAGACCGGCGTCGAGGACACCGGGGAAGGCGCCGAGCAGGTACGCGAGCAGATCGCGCGGGCGCGGTCGCTCGGCATCACGGGCGTGCCGCTGTTCCTGTTCGAGGGCAAGTTCGCGGTGTCGGGCGCGCAGCCGCAGGAGGCGTTCGACGCGGCCATCGACGAGATGGCCGAGCGCACCGGACAGCAGCCGATCATGCAGCTGGCCGCGCCCGCGGAGGGCTGCGACGACGACGGCTACTGCGCCGTCTGAGGCCGTCTGAGGCCGTCTGAGACGGCGGGCTTGACGGGCTACTGCGCGGTCTGAGCGGCCGGCGCGAGGACGTCGTCAAGCCGGCCGGACCGGCCGGGCCGGTCGGCGGGGGAGGCCTCTTCGATCGGTCCGGGCCGGTCGGCGGGGGTGCCCTCGCCGAGCTGCCCGGACCGGTGGTGGCGGCGGCAGAGCACCTGGTAGCGCACCGGCGAGTCGTCGGTGTCGCCGATGACCACCTGCTCCCCGGTCCGCGCCATCACGCCGCCCACCACCCGCGCGTTGAGCTGCCCGGGCCGCCCGCACCAGCACAGCACCTCGACCTGCAGCCGGCACACCTCGTCGGCCAGCTCGAACAGCCGCTGCGCGGCCGGGAACATCACCGAACGGAAGTCGGAGGCGAGCCCGAAGGCGTAGACGTCCACGCCGTGCTCGTCCACCAGGTCGGCGAGCTGCTCGATCTGCTCGACGCTGTAGAAGCACGCCTCGTCGCAGATGAGGTAGTCGACGCGGTCGTACGAGGTCACCAGCCGGACGAGGTCGAGACCGTCCTCCACCTCGACGGCCTCCAGCCCGAGCCCGATGCGGCTGGTCACCTGGGGTCCGCCCGAGCGGTCGTGCTTGGTGAGCACCAGGCCGCGCCGGCCCTGTCTCGCGTGGTTGTAGTTCATCTGAAGCGCGAGGGTGGACTTCCCGCAGTCCATGGGGCCGAAGTAGAACTTCAGCACGGCATCCCGCGCCCCGGACGGCACCGGCGACAAGGCAGACGATTGGGTCACGGGCCGCCAGCTTAGTGGCTTGGCTTGTTCCATGACCTCGTGGGACATTTTCCCCCTGAGGTTTCAGGAGGAACTGTGGTCACCGACAAACCGTCCCCGCTCGACGCGATGTTGCAGCAGGACGACCTTACCGCCGCGCAGGCCGACGCCACCCGATGGCGCTACGGCTTCTACGTGGTCGTGGCGGGAATCGTGGCGGTCCTGGTCGCCTTCGCGGCGGCGGTGTTCGCCACGCGAGAGTTCGCCTCGCTTTTCGCCGGGGTGGCGGGGGTGATCGGTACGATCGTCGGCGCGTACTTCGGAGTGCAGGCCGGCCAGTCGGGCAAGGCCAGGGTGGAGGCGGAGCTGGCCAGGACACAGGAGCTGGCGATCCGCCTGGCCGCGCACGTCGGCACGGCCAACGCGCCCAGGGTCGTCGACGAAGTGCTCGGCCGGCGCCGAAGCTAGAGGAGCCATGCGAAGCGTACGAATCGGAGTGGACACCGGGGGGACGTTCACCGACGTCGTCGCGGTGGACGAGCAGACCGGTGAGATCCTCACCACCAAGACCCCCTCGACGCCCGCGAACCCGGCCGACGGGTTCCTCGCGGGCATCGCCAAGCTGAGCGAGCTCGACGGCGGCGGCGGCTTCGACGTGGGCGGCATCGTGCACGGCACGACCGTCGCCACGAACCAGCTCCTGGAGGACCGCATCTCCGGCCTCGGCTTCATCACGACCGAGGGGTTCGAGTTCATCCTGGAGATCGCCCGGCAGAGCGTCCCCGACGGCTACGGCAACTCCTACTTCTGGGTCAAACCGCCGCGGATCGTCCCAGTGCATCACGTACGCACCGTCGGCGGCCGGCTCGACCACCTGGGCGCGGAGGTGCGGCCGTTCTCGGAGGAGCAGGCCGTCGAGGCGGCCCGCTGGTTCCGCGCGAAGGGCATCAACGCGATCGGCGTCTGCTTCCTGCACTCCTACGCCAACCCGGAGCACGAGCGGCGCATGCGCGAGGTGCTGTGGCGTGAGCACCCGGAGGCGGTGATCTCGCTCTCCAGCGACGTGCTGCGCGAGTACCGCGAGTACGAGCGTTCGGTCACCACGCTGGTGGACGCCGCCGTCAAGCCCGCGATGCGCGGCTACCTCGCCAACCTGTCCACCCGGCTCGGCCGCCCGTTCTCGGTGATGAAGTCCAACGGCGGCATCCTGTCGGCCCGCGAGGTCGTCAACCAGCCGATCACCACCGTCCTGTCGGGCCCGGCGGCCGGGGCGCTCGGCGCGGCGCTCATCGCCTCCACCGCCGGCCACAAGTCCGTGATCACGCTGGACGGCGGCGGGACCTCCACCGACGTGTCGGTGGTGATCGACGGCGAGCCATCGATCACCACCGAGGGCACGATCGGGCGCTACCCGTGCAAGATCCCGATGATCGACATCGTGACGGTCGGCGCGGGCGGCGGCTCGGTCGCGTGGATCTCGCCGGAGGGCACGCTCAAGGTCGGCCCGCGCTCCGCCGGCGCCGACCCCGGCCCGATCTGCTACGGCAGGGGCGGCACCGAGGTCACGGTCACCGACGCGCACGTCTTCCTCGGCCGGGTGCCGCCGCACCTGCTGGGCGGCGAGATCCCGCTGGACGCCGGGGCGGCCCGCGCCGGCATCGAGGCCCTGGCCGACAAGCTCGGCCTCACCCCCGAGCGCACCGCGACGGGCATCCTGGAGATCAGCGCGTTCAACCAGAGCAACGCGATCCGCCAGCTCACGGTCAAGCGGGGGCTGGACGTGCGGGACTTCCCGCTGGTGACGTTCGGCGGTTCCGGGCCGCTGCTGGCCTGCCGGCTCATCGACATCCTGGGGCTGCCCTCGGTCGTCGTCCCGCGCGACCCCGGCAACGTCTCGGCGTTCGGGCTGCTCACGGTGGACGTCAAGAACGACTACGTACGCACGTACGTCACCCGCGACCTGTCACTCGGCAAGGCCGCGGAGATCTTCGACGACCTGGAGCATCAGGCGGCGGAGGCGCTGGAGCGCGAGGGCTTCACCGACCCCGTCCACATCCGCAGCGCCGACCTGCGCTACTACGGCCAGGGCTACGAGGTCAGGGTCCCCGCCCCGGCGGGGGAGATCGACGCCGAATGGCGGGCCCAGGTCGTCGAGCGCTTCCACGAGGCGCACGAGAAGCTGTACGGCTACGCCTACCGCGACGACCCCCGCCACGCGGTCGAATGGGTCAACCTGCGCGTCTCGGGCGTCGGGCCCATCACCCGCCCGGCCCTGCGTCCCCTGGACAAGCCGGGCGCGGGCGCGACCTCCGTACGGGCCGTGCACTTCGACGAGACCCGCGACACGCCGATCCACCAGCGCGCCGCGCTCGGCCCCGGCGCGACGGTGAGCGGCCCCGCCGTCATCGAGGAGTACGGCTCGACCATCCCCATCCATCCGGGCTTCACCGCGACCGTGGACGCGTACGGCAACGTGGAGGTCAAGCGTGACTGATCCCATCCTCATCGAGATCGTCGAGGGCACACTGGCGTCGGTCGAGAAGGAGGTCGAGACCGCGATCGCGCGCACGGCCCGCTCGCCGATGATCCGCGACGCGCACGACTTCCGCGCCGGCATCCACGACGCCCGCCTGCGCAAGCTGACCGGCCGCTCCTACAGCGCGCTGGTCCAGCCGGTCGTGCGCGACTTCCCGATCGAGACGATGCGGCCCGGCGACGTCTACTTCCACAACGACGTCTACCTGTCCGAGGGCGGCATCGGCCACCTGCCCGACCTGTGCGTGACCGTTCCGGTCTTCCACGACGGCGAGGTGGTGGCGTTCGTGCAGGCGTTCGGCCACCACGACGACATCGGCGGCAGCGTGCCGGGGTCGATGCCCTCGCACGCGCGCTCGGTGTTCGAGGAGGGCCTGATGGTCCCCCCGATCAAGCTGTGGGACCAGGGCGTGCCGAACGAGGCCGCGCTGCGCATCATGACCCGCAACTCCCGCATGCCCGACTCGCTGGCCGGCGACCTCGACGCCGAGTGCTCGGCCTGTCTGATGGGCGCGCGGCGGCTGGGCGAGCTGTTCGAGCGCTATGGCCGCGAGGCGGTCCAGGGGTGCTTCGACGCGATCATCGGCAAGACCACCGAGACCTTCCGCCGCGAGCTGCTGTCGAAGATCCCCGAGGGGACGTACGTGTGGGAGGACTACGCCGAGCACGACGGCGTGGACGAGCCCCGCCTGCACGCCCAGCGGATCACGTTGACCGTGGACCACGCCGCCGAGTCGCCGCTGACCATCGACTTCACCGGCACCTCGCCGCAGGCCAAGGGCCCGATCAACCACGCGGGCGACTACGCGGACGGCGTTTTCCTCAAGAAGTGGCTGGCCCCGATCCTGCGCAACCTGGCCGACACGCCCGAGCGGATGGCCGAGCTGGACGTCAACGAAGGCGTCGTGCCCCTCATCAAGATGATCTTCCCGGAGAAGGGCACGCTGCTCACGCCCGTCTTCCCCGCCCCGACCAACGCCCGCACGTTCGTCATCCTGCGCCTGCTCGGCGTGCTCGCCGGCGTGCTCGCCAAGGCCACCGGCGGGCGGATGCCGGCCGACCAGGAGACGATCCGCTACACCGGCGTGTACGGCGCGGACGCCGAAGGGCAGCCCTACCTCATGCGCGAGGTCCTGGGCGGCGGCTCAGGCGGACGCTGGTACGCCGACGGCGAGGACACCATCCACGTCGTGCCCGACTCGCGCAACATCCCGGTCGAGTTCGCCGAGGCCCGCTGGCCGTTCCGGGTCGAGCGGCTGGGGCTCGCCTGCGACTCCGGCGGGCCGGGCACGTTCCGCGGCGGGCTCGGCTACGACAAGCACATCAGGATGCTGCGCGACGCCTCGTACATGTCGATCGCCGACCGTTCGATCCTGTCGTGCTGGGGCGTCAACGGCGGCCTGGCCGGGCGGCCGTTCCGGGTCGAGGTCAACGGCAAGGAGATGGACGGCCTGGTGGACGACTTCCCGGTGCACGCCGGCGAGATCATCCGCATCCGCACCACCGGGGGCGGAGGCTGGGGCTCCCCCTACGACCGCGACCCGCGCGCCGTCGCCGCCGACGTCCGCGACGGGAAGGTCTCGATCGCGGGCGCGCTCGGCGACTACGGCGTGGTGCTGGACGGCGACCGCATCGACGAGCGGGGCACCGCCGAGCTGCGCGCCACGCTGCGGCCCCCGTCCAACCGCTTCTTCGACCGCGGGCCGGGCTTCGCCAGGCTGTCGGGCGGCCGGACCCAGGCGGACGTGGACGAGCTCTGACCATGGCCGGCGCCGGACCTTCGCGGATCATCGCGGTACGCCACGGCGAGAGCGAGGCCAACCTCGCGCACCGGGAGGCGGGCGACCGGCCGCTGGTCTACGGGCTGGGCGACGACGAGGTGCGCCTCACCGCCCTCGGCCGGCGGCAGTCGGCGGCGCTCGGGCGGCTGCTCGCGGCGCTGCCCGCCGGCGAGCGGCCCGAGGCGGTGTGGTGCTCGCCCTACCTGCGGGCGCGCGAGACCTGGGAGGTCGCGGGGGACGGCTGGGGTGACACGCTGCCGGTCACCGTGGACGAGCGGCTCAGGGACCAGGAGCAGGGGGCCTTCGACCGGCTCAACCCGGCGGCCGTCCGCGAGCGCTTCCCTGAGGAGGCGGCGCGGCGCGAGGCGGCGGGCGTCTACGCCTTCCGCCCGCCCGGCGGTGAGTCGCTGACGGACGTGGTGGCGCGGGTGCGGGCGTTCGTACGGGACCTGGACGGGCAGGCCGGCGGCCGGCCGGTGCTGATCGTCGCGCACGACTCGGTGGTGCTGGCGCTCCGCCACGTCCTGGAGGGCGTCCAGAGCACCGGCCCGCCCCTCGCGCCGGTGCTCAACGCCTCGGTGTCGGTCTGGCGCGCGGGGGAGCGGTCCTTCGCGCCGGTGCGCTTCAACGACGTGGGGCACCTGGCGTGAGCGCTCAGGTGCGCACGACGAGGTCGGCGCGCTCGCGGGTGCCGTCCGCGGCGAACCACGCGCGCTCGGCCGCGAACCACTCCCGCCAGCGCGGGGCCAGCTCGGGCCCGTCCCGCGCCAGCACGCGGGCCAGCCGCACCGGCTCGGCGGCCTCCACCCACACCGTGTACGCCACCAGGTGCGCGGCCGAGGCGCGGGCGGTGCCGACGCCCTCGACGACGAGCACCGGCGCGGGCGGCACGGCCACCTGCTCGGCATAGGCGCCCCGCACCCAGTCGTAGCGCCGGAACCCGCCGGGCCGCCCGTCGCGCAGCGGCCGCAGCACCTGCTCCTCCAGCGCGTGGAACCAGCCGCCGGGGCCCTCCTCCCACGGCACGGGGAAGTCGTCGCTGTGGACGACCTGGCAGCCCAGCGCCTCCGCGAGCCGCCCGGCGAACGTCGTCTTGCCCGACCCGGCCGGCCCGTCCACGGCGACCAGGCGGACGGGGCCGCAGGAGGGCGGCAGGTCCCGGATGCGGGCGGCCAGCGAATTCACCGACCCAGGGTAGGTGACGGATCACCCGCAACTGAGAGAATGTTCTTTCACCCGACGCAAGCAGGAGGTTGACCGTGCTCGGACCCCTCGGCGACATCGTCGTGCTGGATCTGTCCAGGGCGCTGGCCGGGCCGCACGCCGCGCAGATGCTGGGCGACCTCGGCGCACGGGTGATCAAGGTGGAGCATCCTGACGGCGGCGACGAGTCGCGGGGCTGGGGCCCGCCGTTCGTAGGCCCTGATCACGAAATATCGACATATTTCCTGGCAGCCAATCGCAACAAGCAGTCCATCGCCCTCGACCTCAAGTCCGCCGAGGGCAAAGCCGTCATCGAACGCCTCGTCCGCCAGAGCGACGTCCTCGTCGAGAACTTCCGCCCCGGCGTGCTCGACCGCCTCGGCTTCTCCGTCGAGCGCCTGCACGAGCTCAACCCGCGCCTGGTCGTCCTGTCGATCACCGGCTTCGGCCACGACGGCCCCGAGGGCGGGCGGCCGGGCTACGACCAGATCGCCCAGGGCGAGGCCGGGCTGATGTCGCTGACCGGCCCCTCGCCCGAGGAGCCCTACCGCGTGGGCGCCTCGATCGCCGACCTGCTGGCCGGCATCCACGGCGCGTACGGCGTCGCCGCCGCACTCTACGAGCGCGAGCACACCGGCAAGGGCCGCGTCGTGCGCACGTCCCTGCTGGCCGCCGTCACCGGCGTCCACTCCTACCACGGCACCGCCTGGACGGTCGGCGGCCAGGTGTCCCGCGCCGCCGGCAACCACCACGCCTCGATCACCCCCTACGGCTCGTTCCGCTGCGCCGACGGCATGCTGCAGATCGCCGCCGCCAACGACGGCCAGTGGCGCAAGGTCGCCGGGCTGCTCGGCATCGACCCCGACACCCCGCGCTACCGCACCAACCGCGACCGCCGCGCCCACCGCGACGAGCTGGTCGCCGAGATGGAGAAGGCGCTGGCCGCCCACGACCGCGCCCACTGGCTGGCCGAACTCGGCGCGGCCGGTGTGCCGGCGGGCGCGATCCGCTCCATCGACGAGGTCTACACGTGGGAGCAGACCCGCTCCCAGGGACTGGTCGTGGAGGTCGACCACCCGGTGCTCGGCCGGGTCGAGCTGCCGGGGCCGCCGCTGCGCTTCGACGGCCTGCCCGCCCGCGAGCACACCGCGCCCCCGATGCTCGGCCAGGACGGCGAGACGGTGCTCGCCTGGCTGGAGGAGCGCGAACGATGACCGCCACGCGACGCCACCGGCGCTCGCGCGTCAACACCGCAGGGCCGACCACGAGGGAGCGAGAGTGAGCCGTCCGGACGCGCGCACACTGATCGAAACGGTCCTCGACAGGGGGTCGTGGAAGTCGTGGGACGCGCCGCCCGCCGACCCGGCCGAGCCGGGCTCTCCCTACGCCGACGAGCTGGCCGCCGCCCGGGTCAAGTCCGGCTACGACGAGGCCGTGATCACCGGCGAGGGGCTGCTCGATGGCCGCAGGGTGGCGGTGGTGGCCTCGGAGTTCTCGTTCATGGCGGGCTCCATCGGGGTGGCCGCGGCCGAGCGGATCACCGCCGCGATCGAGCGGGCCGGCCGCGAGCGCCTGCCGCTGCTGGCCGCCCCCGCCTCGGGCGGCACCCGCATGCAGGAGGGCGCGCAGGCGTTCGTGCAGATGGTGAAGATCACCGCGGCGATCCAGGGGCACCGCGCGCTCGGTCTGCCCTACCTGGTCTACCTCCGCCACCCGACGACCGGCGGCGTGCTGGCCTCGTGGGGGTCGCTCGCGCACGTCACGGCCGCCGAGCCGGGCGCGCTCATCGGGTTCATGGGGCCGCGGGTGTTCGAGGCGCTGCACGGCTACCCGTTCCCCGAGGGCGTCCAGGTCGCCGAGAACCTCTTCCACAAGGGCCTGCTCGACGCCGTGGTGTCGGCCGACGCCCTGCGCCCGGTCGCGATCCGCGCGCTCGGCGTGCTCGCCGCCGACCTGGGCGCGGTCGAGGCGGGCGAGCCGCCGGAGGAGGACCTGCGCCCGGCCGAGGCGTGGGAGGCGATCACCCGCTCGCGGCGCGACGACCGGCCCGGCGTACGCAGTCTGCTCAAGCTCGCCGCCACCGAGGCCACCCCGCTGAGCGGCACCGGCACCGGCGACAACGAGCCAGGACTGCTGCTCGCGCTGGCCAGGTTCGGCAGCGCGCCGGCCGTGGTGCTCGGCCAGGACCGGCGCATCCAGCGGGTCAGCGCGCCGCTCGGCCCGGCCGCGCTGCGGGTCGCCAGGCGCGGCGTACGGCTGGCCGGCGAGCTGGGCCTGCCGCTGGTCACCGTCATCGACACCGGAGGGGCCGACCTGTCCAAGGCTGCCGAGGAGGGCGGCCTCGCCGCCGAGATCGCCCGCTGCCTGGCCGAGCTGGTCATGCTCGACGTGCCGACCGTCTGCCTGCTGCTCGGCGAGGGCGCGGGCGGCGCGGCGCTGGCCCTGCTGCCCGCCGACCGGGTGCTGTGCGCCCAGCACGCCTGGCTGTCGCCGCTGCCGCCGGAGGGGGCCTCGGCGATCCTCTACCGCTCGGTCGACTTCGCCCCCGAGATCGCCCGGCTGCAGCGCGTCCGCGCCACCGACCTGCGGCGCGACGGCATCGTGGACCGGGTCATCCCGGAGCTGCCCGACGCCGCCTACGAGCCGCGGCAGTTCTGCGAGCGGGTGGGGCGGGCGCTGGAGCACGAGATCGCGATGCTGCTGCGCCAGAACCCGGCCGACCGCCTCGCCACCCGCCTGTCCCGCTACCGCAACCTGGGCACCTGACCGCCGCCGCAAACTTGGCGGTCCGACCGCTACCGAGTCCTCGCGCCTGACCACTGCCGCAACTTTGGCGTGTGACCGCGCCGCGACCTCGGGACCTGAACGCTACCGCGACCTCGGCGCCTGACCGCCGCTGCCCGGGCGCTGGAGGCGCCGGCCTCTGGGCTCAGCGGGCGGCGCGCCACTCCGGGGCGAGCACCGACCAGATCTCCATGTCGAGCCGCCGCCCCCGATGCGAATAGTGCTCCCGCAGCACCCCGTCGCGGGTCATCCCGAGCCGCCGGGCCACCGCGATGCTGGCGGCGTTGTCGGCCGCCACCCACCACTCCACGCGATGGATGCCGCGCTCCTCGACCGCCCAGTCGATGATCACCCGCACCGCCCGCGTGACCAGCCCCTTGCCCACGGCCGCGGGCTCCAGCCAGCAGCCTGCCTCGGCGACGCCCTGGGCGACGTCCATCGTGCGGAACAGCACCCCGCCGACCAGCAGCCCGTCCAGCCAGATGCCGTAGAGCCGGCCGCTGTCGGCGGCGGCCTTGTCGGCGTAGGACACCAGGTAGGACCGGGCGGACTCCAGGTCCGTCACGACGTCGGCGAGGCCGGTGTAGCGCCCGATGTGCTCCCTGCCGCGCTCCATGTGCGCCAGGAACTCCTCCGCCCGCCACGGCTCCAGGGCCGCCAGCAGCGCGCCGTCGTCACCGAGCTCCACCGCGAAGAGGTGCTTCACGGGACCGGGATCCGCTCGACCCTGATGGAGAAGACCTCCTCGCGGGGCACCACGACCTCGTAGGCCCCGTGATCCACCATCCAGTAACCCAACGCCTCCGCCTTCATCCCGCTGTGCCCCGTGTAGGCGACGTGCAGGCCGTCCTCGTCCTCGTCGAGGATGACGCACGGCTCGCCGCCGAACGCCCCCACGGTGCGGACGAGCACCAGCCACTCGACCTCGGCCCGCGCCACCTGCCGCCGCCAGTAGCCGCTGGCCGGCTCGAAGCCCGGCAGCTCGACCTCGCTGAACAGCACCACCTGGCCGTCGTCAGGCCCCACGGCGGCGGGCAGGGTGTGCTCACCGAAACGGGCGACGAAACCGGAGGCGACCGGCGTGATCTCCTCGCTCATGCGGCGGGCCGCCAGGTCAGCCCGTCGTAATCGGCGAAGGGCCGCTCGCCGTCGCGCGTGACGTGCACGATCTCCGCCCCGGCGGGGATCGGCATCGGCACGGTGTGGAACTGCGGCACGACGTGGTCGGGCGAGGTGGTGAAGCCGTTGCCGGCGAACGGCGGGGCGTCGCTCCAGTCACCGCCCATGTGCGGACCGTACGGCACCGCGTAGGTGTCGACGTCGCGGGCGTACCAGCGCATGACATACACCTCGGGGACCTCCGCGAACAGCTCCGAGCCGTCGAACGACAGATCGAGGCCCCAGTAGAGCGCCTCGGGGGTGGTCAGCCTGACGCAGTCCTGCACCCGGTAGACATATCCGGAGATCACCGTCCGCTTGCCCGACAGATAGGGGACGAGCAGACGCGGCGGGATCACTTTCTGCATCTGCGTTCCGCTCACGCTACTACTTTACGGTCGGTTGACCCCTACAAGACCCGGTGTTGAAGGCAGGGCAGCGTCGCCCGCGCCGCCTCGGCGTACGCGCGGTCGATCTCGACCACCTGCACCCCCGGCGCGGTGCCCAGGTCGGCGCGGACCACGCCGAGCGGGTCGACCAGCATGCTGCGGCCCACGCCGTAGCCGTCGGACGACTCGCCCGGGTTGGGCGCCTGGCCGACGGCGGCGGTCCACATGGTGTTCTCCAGGGCCCGCGCGCGGACCAGGGTCGTCCAGTGGTCCTCCTTGAGCGGACCCGATCCCCAGGCGGCGATCACCGCGAACAGCTCGGCCCCCCGGTCGACGAGCGCCCGGCCCAGCTCGGGGAAGCGTACGTCGTAGCAGGTGATCAGCCCGATCCTGAGTCCGGCCAGCTCGACCACCGCCGGCTCGGCGCCCGGCTCGACCAGGTCGGACTCCTTCGCGCCGAAGGAGTCGAACAGGTGGATCTTGCGGTAGGCCGCCCGCAGCTCCCCCTGGGCGTCGAGCGCCACGGCCGTGTTGCGGACCCGGCCGTCGCCCGGCTCGAACGTCCCGGCGATCACCGCCAGGCCGTGCTCGCGGGCCGCCTCGGCGAGGCCCGACACGAACGGCCCGTCCAGCGGCTCGGCGAGGTCCGTGATGCGCCGGCCGTAGCGGGTCAGCGTCGCCTCGGGGAAGATCGCGAGGTCGGCCCCCTCGGCGCGGGACAGCGCCTCCCTGGCCCTCTTGAGGTTGGTCGAGGGGTCAGGGGAGACCGGAATCTGGCAGAGGGCGATTGTGGTCACGGCCCGACTCTAACCGGTTGGGCACCCGCCGAAACCAGGTCAGGCACCGCCAGACCCACTCCAGTGGCCCGTACCGGTAGCGGGCCAGCCACCACCGGCTCCCCAGCGCCTGCGCGGCGATGGTGACGGCGGCGAGGCCCACGACCGCCCAGCGGGTCGGGTCGGCGCTGACCAGCGGCAGCGTCAGCACGATCAACGCGGTGCCGGTCACGTAGTTGGTCAGCGCCATCCGGCCGAGCGGCTCCAGCACCGCCGACAGCCACGGCCGCAGCACGAGGAGCAGCCCCAGCGAGTACGCCAGCGCCCCCGCCAGCGCGGCCACGCTGTAGGCGTTCCAGTCACCGGTGGTGAAGGCGACGTAGCCGAGCAGCGCCGAGACGAGGGCGCTCGCCGCGAACCCCGGCAGCAGCAACGACCGGGGCGGATTCAGCCGCCACAGCCCCATGCCCACCAGGAGCAGGCCGGGGATCAGCCACGAGCCGCCGCCCTTGGCGAGCAGCCCCCACGCCAGCCCCGCCACGCCGAGCGCGAGCTGCGCCCAGCCGCCGGGGATGAACGAGGCGGGCAGCAGCGCCACCGCCCCCCAGAGCGCGTAGTCGGTCAGCACCTCGCCCTCGTAGAACAGCCCCTGCGCCAGCCCGAAGCAGTAGAGCCAGAACAACCGGCTGAGCAGCGCCCACCTGCTGTTGCCGCGCAGGAACAGCATGAAGCTGATGCCGAACAGCGCCGAGAAGATCGGGTAGAACCGGCTCTGGAAGAGCTGGTCCACGACGAGGTCCACGGAGGTGGCCGGCGCGTTGGGGACGCGCGTGTGCTGCCAGGTGTTGACCAGCATGATGCCGCACACCGCGAACCCGCGGAGCGCGTCGAGCTCTCTGATGCGCGTCACGTCACCCAGAGCATCCACCATACGAGGAATCCGGCGCCCACCGCGGTCGCGGCCCAGCCGGGCCACCGGCGCCACCGCAGCAGCGCGCCGGCCGCCGTGAGCACGACCGAGGCCACCGCGATCCACGTGTAGGGCACGACGTCGGCGGGCAGTCCGACGGCCAGCGCCGTCGCGTTGCGTGCCGCGAGGCCGTAGACCGCCTGGGCGGTCAGCCCGGCGAAGGCCACCCCGCACAGCCCGCCGTACGCCGCGAGCGCCCGGCCCTTCAACGCGGCCGCCACGAGCTGCGCGAGCGCCGTCAGCGCGAAGATCGCGAACGGCGCGGCCAGCCAGGGCGCCCGCGCGATCGCGTACGGCGCCGCGGTCACCCGCAGGTCCTCCCGCCGGCCGCCGTCCGCGTCCTGGCAGGAGGCGGCGGTCCCGGCGGCCGGGTCGGCGACGAACTCGACGATCATGCGGCGGGCGCACGCGCTGGACAGGAAGACGGCGTGGGAGGCGCCCGGGATCTCGGCGAAGCGGCCGTCCGGCAGCGCCTCGGCGGCCGGCCTGCTGGTCCTGACGGGCGTGGTGGGGTCGTACTGGCCGCCGAGCACGAACGCGGGCGCGCGCGGTGCCGCCGCGCTGGGCTGCGAGCGCGGCAGGGCCCAGGCGTCGCAGACCGCCTTGTCGGCGTTGTGGGTGAACAGCCGGGAACGACCTGCGGAGGCGTTGAACGGCAGCTCGTCCTGGCACTGCACCGCGTGGTAGAGCCCGAACTCGTGCGAGACCAGCCCCTCACCGGCGGCGTCGGCGAGCGGCCGCAGCAGCTCGTCGCGGCCCTCCGCGAGCGCGGGCAGCAGCGCCGGGGCCACCGCCGCGACGTCCGCCCCTGCCAGCCCCTCGAACAGCACGGCGGCCACGTCGTCGCCGCTCAGCCGCGCGGTGAACTCCTGCCCCAGCAGCGGATCGGTGGCCGGCACGCGGGCGGGGGAGGCGTTGAGCCGGGCGGTCACGGCCTCGAAGGCGTCCTTCACGCCGAGCTTCGCCATCGTGTCGGCCAGGTTGCGCTCGGCGTCGTCGTACCAGTTGACCCCCTCCGGCAGGAACGAGTCCAGCACCAGCGACCGGGTGCCCTCGGGGTCGGCGGCGGCGGCCTCCGCCATGACGCGGGTGGAGTAGCTGACGCCGAACAGGTTCCAGCTCGGGTAGCCGAGCTCGCGGCGCAGCGCGACGACGTCGGCCGCCATCTCCTTGGTGGTGTAGCCGCGCAGGTCCACGCCCTGCTCGCGGAGCCGGTCGCGGCAGGTGACGGCGGCGGCGGCCACGTCGGCGGGCGGGCGGCGGAGCTGCCCGAGCAGCGCCTCGGCGGTCTCGGGGCAGTCCAGCGCCGGCTCGGAGTAGCGGCCACCGCGCTGTTCGAGCGCCACCACGTCCCGGTCGGGGAACATCTGGGCGAGAAAGCCGGTGAGCTGCAGCGACGCCGAGCCGGGGCCGCCGCTCATGTAGACCACGGGGTCCGGCCTGCGCTCGCGTACGGCCGAGCGGTGGACGGCGTAGCCCACCCGGATCGTCCGTCCGGGGGCGTCCCTGCGCTCGGGGACGAGCAGGAAACCGCACGTGGTGCCGGCGGGGACGGCGACCGGACAGGGCCGCGCGGGCGGCGCTGAGGGGCTCATGACCGGCGGCGCGGACAGGACGAGAGCGAGCACGACCCGAAGGATCACCCGACGAGACTAATAGTCTGGGACCGTGACGGAACCACTAGTGTCCAGGATGCGTGCTTTTGGCACGACCATCTTCGCGGAGATGAGCGCGCTCGCCGTACAGACCGGCTCGATCAACCTCGGCCAGGGGTTCCCCGACACCGACGGACCGGCCGCCATGCTCGACCGGGCGGTCCAGGCCGTCGGCTCCGGCGCCAACCAGTACCCTCCGGGGCCCGGCGTGCCCGAGCTGCGCCGCGCGGTCGCCGAGCACCGGGCCGACCACTACCGGCTCGACTACGACCCCGCCCGCGAGGTCCTGGTCACGGTGGGCGCGACCGAGGCCATCGCGGCGAGCGTGCTGGCGCTGTGCGAGCCCGGCGACGAGGTGATCGCCTTCGAGCCCTACTACGACTCCTACGCCGCCTCCATCGCCCTCGCCCAGGCCCGCCTGGTGCCCGTCACCCTGCGGCCGGTCGAGGGTCGCTTCACCTTCGACCCCGACGAGTTGCGCGCCGCCGTCACGCCGCGCACCCGCGCCGTCCTGGTCAACTCGCCGCACAACCCGACCGGCACCGTCTTCACCCGGGAGGAGCTGGAGGTCGTCGCCGAGCTCTGCCGCGAGCGCGACCTGATCGCGATCACCGACGAGGTGTACGAGCACCTGACCTTCGACGGCGTCGCGCACGTCCCGATGGCCACGCTGCCCGGCATGCGCGAGCGGACGGTGATGATCTCCTCCGCCGGCAAGACGTTCTCGGTCACCGGCTGGAAGACCGGCTGGGTGTGCGCGCCGGCGCCGCTGGTCACGGCGGTGCAGACGGTCAAGCAGTTCCTCACGTTCACGGCGAGCGCGCCGTGGCAGCTCGCGGTGGCCCACGGGCTGCGGCACGAGCTGGAGTGGGTGTCCGCGCTGCGTTCCGGGCTCCAGGACAAGCGCGACCGGCTGATGGAGGGGCTGGCGGCGGCCGGGTTCGAGGTGCTGCGGCCGGCCGGCACCTACTTCGTGCAGACCGACATCAGGCCGCTCGGCTTCACCGACGGCCTGGAGCTGACCCGGCGGCTGCCGGAGCTGGCCGGGGTGGTCGCCATCCCGACCCAGGTCTTCTACGACCGCCCCGAGCGCGGCAGGCACTACGTGCGTTTCGCCTTCTGCAAGAAGGACGAGGTCATCGACGAGGCGGCGGCGAGGCTCAAGCGCCTGTCGGCCTGAGGCTCAGGCGCCTGTCGGCCTGAGGCTCAGGCGCCTGTCGGCCTGGGGCTCAGGCGCCCGTGCCCGTCAGGCCGCGCTCCCGTCGAGCGGCGTCAGCGTGGCGCTGGCCGCCTCGTGGTCCATGCCGGTGGCCTCCAGCAGGTCCACCACGACGGACCGGAGCTGCGCGATGATCACGTGCGCGGAGAACCCCAGGTGCTCCGGCCGCTCGCGGCCCGCCACGGCGAGCAGCGCCTGCCTGGCCAGCGTCGGCTCCCGGCCCGCGCCGAGTTCGAGCTGGAGCAGCAGGGCCGCCTCCGACACCTCGCGCATGGCCTCGGCCAGCGCCGCTGGGGGAGGGCTCGCCTCGCCGAGCGAGGCCAGCGTCCGCCGGCACAGCACCCGTACGTTGCGCATCGCCAGGTCCACCGGGAGCACGGCGGCCTCGTAGCGGGCCAGGCGGGCGCGCCGGTGCCAGTGCAGCGGCGAGATGGTGGTGATCTCCTTGCTGGTCTCCAGCGCCTTCTCCAGCTCCTCCACCAGCGCCTGGGTGCCGCGCGCCGCCTCCAGGGCCTCGGCCGCGAGGTCCACGTCCCGCCTCTCGATGGCCTCGGCGGCCCGCTCCAGCGCGGTGGACAGCGCGTCCAGCACGTCGGACAGGTGCTTGCCCGCGATGGTGAACGGGCTCGCGGGCATCAGCGCGACCGCCGCGATGCCGATGACGCCGCCGGTCAGCGCGTCGGCCATGCGGTCCAGGCCGCCGGCCCCCTCGACGGGGACGAGCGTGGCCACCAGCACCGCCGACGAGCCGGCCTGTGCCACGAACAGCGCCCCGCCGTCCAGCAGCACCGCGATGGCCATGGCGAGGGCCACCACGAGCGCGATCTGCCAGGGCCCCGAGCCGATCCAGGCCACCAGCAGGTCGCCCACCCCGACGCCGAGGCTGACCCCGACGATCAGCTCCGCCACCCGGCGCAGCCGCTGCCCGAGTCCCACGCCCACGCAGATGAGCACGGAGATCGGGGCGAAGAAGGGCCGCGGGTGGCCGAGCAGCCGGACGGCGACGATCCAGGCCAGCGCCGCGCCGACCGCGCACTGCGCGATGGACGGCCACGCCAGGGCGAACGTGCCCAGCCGCTCCCTGACATGCTCGCTGAGCCTCGTACGCACCTTTTCACCTTGGCGGATCTTTATGACATTCGGATCACTTCAGCCCGTTCTAGCCGATTTGCACGACCCGCGTCCAATGAGCGACGTCTCACACCGGCAGGAAGCCGTCCACGGCGCGCAGGAACCCCGCCCGGTCGCCGGTGTGGATGAGGTGTCCCGCCTCGATCGTCACCAGTTCGGCCCCAGGGACGCGCGCCGCGAGACCCGCGGCGTCGAACGGGCTGGCCGCCCCGCCCGACAGCACCAGCGTGGGCGCCGTGATCCTGGCCAGCCCGTCGAGCCAGGCCGGGTCGGGGTCGAGCATCTGCCGTTCGGTGTCGTGCATCATCCGCCAGTCGAAGCCGGTGGAGTCCGTGGAGTCGTCCTCGACGAGGGGCGAGCGGCCCTGGAGCGGCAGCGGCGGCGGGACGTCCTCCAGCACGAGCCTGGCGACCCGCTCGGGATGGTTCGCGGCGAGCAGGTACGCGACCATGCCCCCCAGGGAGTGCCCGATCACCGTGGCCCGCGCCGCCCCCGCGTGGTCGAGCAGGCCGGCCAGGTCCTCGGCCATGGTGGGCAGCGGGTAGTCGCCCGGCCGGTCGCTCCTCCCGTGACCCCGCAGGTCGGGCGCGAGCACGTGGTAGCGGGCGGCGAAGTGCTGGGTGATGCCGTTCCAGTCGTTGTGGTCGGCCGTCCGGCCGTGGACCAGCAGCAGCGGCGGAGCCTCCGCGTGCCCTTCCTCCCGGTACACGAGCTTGATCCCGTTCACGTGTGCTTCGCGAATCACGCGGATCAGCGTACGGCGCGCCTTGACATGGCGGACGGCCTTCATGGGCAGACATTGCCCATGAAGGCCGGTGGCGGGCTCGGCTAGCGTCGCCAGGGGTGCACAGAAAGGGTGGTCGCATGCCGGAACCGATCGAGGTCCGCAAGGTGCCGATCGAGAGCGTGACCGACGCCTCCGGGCTGTCACGTCTCATCGCCGAGGGCGTGATCGAGGCCGAACGGGTGCTCGCCGTCGTCGGCAAGACCGAGGGCAACGGCGGCGTCAACGACTACACCCGCATCCTGGCCGACCGCGCCTTCCGCGAGGTGCTGGCCAGGCACGGGCATCCGGCGCCGGAGAACGTCCCCCTGGTGTGGTCGGGCGGCACCGACGGCATCCTGAGCCCGCACGCGACCGTCTTCGCCACCACCCCGGCCGAGCGCGCCCCCGTCACCGACGAGCCGCGCCTGTCGGTCGGCGTCGCGATGAGCGAGGTCATCCTGCCCGAGGACATCGGCCGCCCCGCCATGGTGGAGAAGGTCGCCGCCGGGGTCCGCGAGGCCATGAAGATCGCCGGCATCGACGACCCGCGCGACGTCCACTACGTACAGACCAAGACGCCCCTGCTCACCCTGGCCACCATCACCGACGCGCGCAGCCGCGGCAAGGACACCGCCATCGAGGAGACCGGCCCCTCCATGGACCTGTCCAACTCGACCACGGCGCTCGGCATCGCGGTGGCGCTCGGCGAGATCGACATGCCGCGCGCCGAGCAGATCCACAAGGACCTGTCGCTCTACTCGTCCGTGGCCTCGTGTTCGTCGGGGGTCGAGCTGGACCGGGCGCAGATCGTGCTGGTCGGCAACGTACGCGGCATCGGCGGGCGCTACCGCATCGGCCACAGCGTCATGAAGGACGCCCTCGACGCCGACGGCATCTGGGCCGCCATCCGCGACTCCGGCCTGCCGCTGCCCGAGCGCCCGCACCCGTCGGACCTCGGCGGGCGGCTGGTCAACGTCTTCATGAAGTGCGAGGCCGACCCGTCCGGTCGGGTACGCGGCCGGCGCAACATCATGCTCGACGACTCCGACGTGCACTGGCACCGGCAGATCAAGGCGGCCGTGGGCGGCGTCGCGGCGTCGGTGACCGGCGACCCCGCGGTGTTCGTGTCGGTGGCGGCCGTACACCAGGGCCCGTCGGGCGGCGGCCCGGTCGCCGCCATCGCCGACCTGGGCGAGTAGGTAAGGGCAGAGTGGCTTCCGCCGCTCTGCCCCACGCTCTTCTAGCTATGTAGAGTACGAGCTATGAAGAGCAACGCACCCCGGATGACCCTGCCGACCCAGGCCGTCCTGCGCGCCCTGCTCGCCGACCCCGCCCGCGAGCGGTACGGGCTGGAGCTCTGCGACCTCGCCGGGCTGCCCGGGGGCACCGTCTACCCCATCCTGGCCAGGCTGGAGCGGCTCGGCTGGGTGGAGAGCCGCTGGGAGGAGCCCAGCGCCCACGAGGAGGCGGGCCGCCCCCGCCGCCGCTACTACCGCATCACCCCCGACGGGGCCGAGCGCGGACGGGACGCCGTCGCCCGCGCCTACCGCTCCCGCCGCCAGCCCGTCCCGGCCTGGCTGCTCCACCCGGGAGGCACCTCATGAACCGCGGCGACCCCCTCGGACCTCTGCTCCGAGCCACCGGCGAATGGCTGGACGGCGAACGGCTGCGGCTGGTGCGCCGCGCCTACGAGGTGGCCGCCCACTGGCACGACGGGCAGCGGCGCCACAGCGGCGACCCCTACGTCACGCACCCGCTCGCGGTCGCCGTCATCCTCGCCGAGCAGGGCGTACGCGACCACGAGATCCTGTGCGCGGCCCTGCTGCACGACGTGCTCGACGACACGGCGTGCCCCGAGGCGGAGCTGGCCGAGTTCGGCGAGGACGTCATGGCGCTGCTGCGCGGGCTCTCCGCGCTCGACGACCCCCGCGGCCTGCCGCCGGACCGGCGCGACCTCGCCGACGAGCGCGTCCTGGCGCTCAAGCTCGCCGACCGCCTGCACAACCTGCGCACCGCCCGCTTCCTCCCGAAGGCCAAACGGGCCCGCAAGGCGCGGGAGACCCTGGAGCTGTACGTGCCCGCCGCCGGAAGGGCGGGTCTGGAACGGGTGGGGGAGGAGCTGCGGCGGCTGGCCACCGCCAACCTGCCGGGGAACGGGCCGTACCGGCTCGTCAGGGCGGGCGCGGTCCTGCTCCCGCCGCACGCCCGAGCCCGCTACCTGGAGGAATGGCTGGCCGAACTGCACACCATTCCCGGCCGCCGGGAGCGGAACCGGTTCGCCGCCGGCCTGCTGCTCGGAATGCCGAGCCTGGCCGCGGCCCTCGGCCGCTGGGACGTCGCGGGATGGGCGCGGGCACTGCGGGGCAGGATCGGGGCCGGGCGCAGGCGCAGGTAGTCTCGGGTGCTGTGCCGAGCATCCCGCGACCCCTCGACCCCACCGACGACGGCGGCGCCCCGCCCGCCGTGGCCGCCGCCCTCGCCGCCCACCGCGACGGCACGGGCGACGTCGCCGCCGTGCTCAACGCCCTCGCCGGGGCGCGGCTGCTGGTGCCCGTGGTGGCGCTGCTGACCCAGTCCGAGGTGGGCGAGCACGGGCTGCGGCAGGAGAAGGAGAGCGAGATGGCCCTGCCCAAGCTCGTCGGGCAGGACGGCAGGCACGCGGTCCCCGCCTTTACCGGCACCGACGCGCTGACCAGGTGGCGGCCGGACGCCCGCCCGATCCAGAGCACCACACTCCAGGTGTGCCGGGCCGCCGCCCAGGAGGGCGCGGCGGCGGTCGTGATCGACGTGGCGGGGCCGGTGCCGTTCGTGATCGAGGGTGCGGTGCTGGAGGCCCTGGCGGCCGTCGAGTCCGGCACCGCCGCCCAACTCGACCGGGCCACTGTCGCCCGCGTCGAGCCCACCCCGAAACGCCGCTGGTTCTCCCGCCGCTGACCCGCCAGGCCGCCTGGCGGGGGGCGACCCTTGCTCCCCTGATCCATCCACAGCTGGACCGGTGCCGGTGAACGGGGCGCCGGACGGCGTGTCGCGCACTAGGGTCGGCTCGTGGTCGCACTCATGGCGCTGGCCGGCCTGGTCTGCGGACATCGCATCAGGGCGCTGGCCGACACCTACACCCCCGCGCCCCCCACCCCCGGAACAGGGATCGAGCTGCTGACCGCCGCCGTGGCGGCGCTGACCGCGTGGCGCATGGGCATGCCGTACGTGCCGTTCGCCGTGATCGGGGTCGCCCTGGCCGTGATCGACTGGCGCACCACGATCCTCCCCGACGCGCTCACGCTCCCCGCGTACCCGATCACCGCCCTGGCGCTCTGGCCGACAGGGGAGCTGCCGCGGGCGCTGGCCGGAGCGGCGGCGCTGACGGCGCTCTACGGGCTGCTCTGGTTCGCCCGCCCCGAGGCCATGGGGCTCGGCGACGTCAAGCTGGCCGGGCTCATCGGGCTCAACGCCGCCGCGGCCGGCTGGCCCGCGTGGGTCGCCGCGGCCTTCGCCGGGCAGGCGCTCGGCGCGCTCTACGCACTCGCGCTGCTCGCCACGCGGAAAGGCACACGGCACACACAGTTCCCGTTCGGCCCGTTCATGCTGATGGGCGCGTTCATCGTGCTGTGTCTCGACGGGTGAACGTGGGTCAGCCCACTCGGCGGCACGTGGAAGACTTGTACGCATGTTGCGCTGGTTGACCGCCGGAGAGTCCCACGGGCCCGAACTCGTCGCCGTCATGGAGGGCCTGCCGGCCGGGGTCGAGGTGACCACGGCCGCCATCGACGAGGCGCTGCGCCGCCGCAGGCTCGGCTACGGCCGCGGCGCGCGGATGAAGTTCGAGGAGGACAAGGTCACGATCGTGGGCGGCGTCCGCCACGGCCGCACCATGGGCAGCCCGGTCGCCATCCGCGTCGGCAACACCGAGTGGCCCAAGTGGGAGAAGGTCATGGCGGCCGACCCGGTCGACCCGGCCGAGCTGGAGGGCCTGGCGCGCAACGCGCCCCGCTCGCGCCCGCGCCCCGGCCACGCCGACCTGTCCGGCATGCAGAAATACGGCTTCGACGACGCCCGCCCCGTGCTCGACCGCGCCAGCGCCCGCGAGACGGCGGCCAGGGTCGCGCTCGGCGAGGTCGCCCGCCGCTTCCTCAAGCAGGCGCTAGGCGTCGACATCGTCAGCCACGTGACCTCGATCGGCGGCGCCGAGAGCCCGTCGGACACCCTTCCAGGCCCCGGCGACCTGGCCCGCATCGACGCCGACCCGGTCCGCTGCCACGACCCCGAGGGCAGCGCCGCCATGGTCGAGGTCATCGACAGGGCACACAAGGACGGCGACACGCTCGGCGGCGTCGTCGAGGTCCTCGCCTACAACCTGCCGCCCGGCCTCGGCAGCTACACCCACTGGGACCGCAGGCTCGACTCCCGGCTGGCCGGCGCGCTCATGGGCATCCAGGCGATCAAGGGCGTGGCGGTCGGCGACGGCTTCGAGACCGCGAGGCGGCCCGGCTCCCGCGCCCACGACGAGATCGCCTACACCACCGACGACGGCGTACGCCGCCTCACCAACCGCGCGGGCGGCGTCGAGGGCGGCATGACCAACGGCGAGATCCTGCGCGTCAGCGCCGCGATGAAGCCGATCTCCACGGTTCCGCGGGCCCTCGCCACCATCGACGTCAAGACCGGCGAGGCGGCCAAGGCCCACCACGAGCGCTCCGACGTCTGCGCCGTCCCGGCGGCCGGCGTCGTGGCCGAGGCCATGGTCGCGCTGGTCCTGGCCGACGCGGCCCTGGAGAAGTTCGGCGGCGACTCCGTCGAGGAGGTCGCGCGCAACCTGTCCGGCTACCTCTCTTCGATGGTGATCAAATGACGGCCAAGGCAGTGCTGATCGGGCCTCCCGGCTCCGGCAAGACCACACTCGGGCGCCTGCTCGCCGAGCGGCTCGGCGTCGGCTTCCGCGACACCGACGCCGACGTCGAGGCGGTCGCGGGCAAGCCCGTCTCCGACATCTTCGTCGAGGACGGCGAGGCCCGCTTCCGCGAGCTGGAGCACGAGGCCGTACGCCGGGCCCTGGCCGAGCACGACGGCGTCCTGTCCCTGGGCGGCGGCGCCGTGCTGCACCCCGAGACCCAGGCCCTGCTCGCCGGCCACCACGTGGTCTACCTCCAGGTGGGGCTGGCCGACGCGGTTCAGCGGGTCGGCCTCGCCTCGGCCCGGCCGCTGCTGGTGCTCAGCCCGCGCAGCCAGCTCAAGAAGCTCATGGAGGAGCGGCGGCCGGTCTACGAGCGGCTCGCGGCGGTCACCGTGACGACCGACCAGCGCGAGCCGGCGGAGCTCGCCGAGGAGATCCTGAAGGGGCTGCCGGCATGAGCGCCGCGACCAGGATCACCGTACGCGGCGACAGCCCCTACGACGTGGTCGTCGGCACCGGGGTGCTGGCCGAGCTGCCCACCCTGTTCAGGCCCGGCGTCAGCACCGTCGCCGTCATCCATCCTGAGACCCTGCCGGAGATCTCCCGCCCCGTGTGCGAGGCGATCGCGGCGGCCGGGCACGAGGTCGTCGCCCTGCCGGTGCCCGACGGCGAGCAGGCCAAGACCGTCGAGGTGGCCGCCCGGCTCTGGTCGGAGCTCGGCCGGCACGGCGTGACCCGTTCCGACGCCGTCGTCGGCGTGGGCGGCGGCGCCACCACCGACCTCGCCGGGTTCGTGGCCGGCACCTGGCTGCGCGGCGTACAGGTCGTGCTCGTGCCCACGACGCTGCTGGCCATGGTCGACGCCGCGGTCGGCGGCAAGAACGGCATCGACACCCCCGAGGGGAAGAACCTCGTCGGCACGTTCCTGCCGCCCGCGGGCGTGCTGTGCGAGCTGTCGACGCTCGACGGCATGCCGCGCGACGACTACCGCGCCGGCCTCGCCGAGGTCATCAAGGGCGGCTTCATCGCCGACCCCGAGATCCTGCGCCTCATCGAGGCCGACCCCGAGGGCGCGACCCGGCCCGGCGGCCCGCACACCCGCGAGCTCATCGAGCGCAAGATCCGCGTCAAGGCCGACGTCGTGGGCGCCGACCTGCGCGAGGCGGGCCTGCGCGAGATCCTCAACTACGGCCACACGCTGGCCCACGCCATCGAACGCGACGAGCACTACCGCATCCGCCACGGCGAGGCCGTCGCCATCGGCATGGTCTACGCCGCCGAGCTGTCCAGGCTCGCCGGGCGGGCCGACCTCGTGGCGCGCACCCGGGCCGTGCTCACCTCGGTCGGGCTGCCCGTCTCCTACCGGGCCGACGCCTGGCCGCGGCTGCGCGACCACATGCGGCTCGACAAGAAGAACCGCGGCGCCAAGCAGCGGTTCGTGGTCCTCGACGGCCTGGCCGAGCCCGGCCGGCTCGAAGGCCCCCCGGAAGAGCTGCTCGAAGCGGCCTACAAGGAGATCTCGGCATGATCCTCGTGCTCAACGGGCCCAACCTGGGCCGGCTCGGCACCCGCGAGCCCGACGTCTACGGCGCCGACACCTTCGAGGACGTCGCCGCGCTCTGCCGCGACACCGGCAAGAAGCTGGGCGAGCACGTCGAGGTCCGCCAGACCGATGACGAGGCCGAGCTGATCGGCTGGCTGCACGAGGCCGCCGACGGCCGCATCCCGGTCGTGCTCAACCCGGCCGCGTTCACCCACTACTCCTATGCGGTGCGCGACGCCATCGCCCAGCGTACGGCGCCGCTCGTCGAGGTCCACCTCACCAATCCCGCGGCCAGGGAAGAGTTCCGGCACAACTCCGTCGTCGCCGGGGTGGCGACGGGCACCATCGCCGGCTTCGGACTACAGTCGTACGTCCTTGCGCTGCACGCTATCGCGGAGTTGAACACCACCTCATGAGGCACTACAAGTCCTTCGTCGCGCTCGGCGACAGCTTCACGGAAGGACTGAACGACCCGGGCCCCCACGGCCACTACCGTGGCTGGGCCGACCGGGTCGCCGAGCGGCTGGCCGCCGACGACCCCTCCTTCCGCTACGCCAACCTCGCGGTACGCGGCAAGCTGCTCGACCAGATCATCGCCGAGCAGGTGCCCGTGGCCGTCGAGATGGCGCCCGACCTGGTCAGCTTCTGCGCCGGCGGCAACGATCTGCTCAGGCCGGGCAGCGACCCCGACGTGATGGCGAAGAAGCTCGCCCGCGCGGTGCGGGAGCTGCGGGCGGGCGGGGCCGACGTGCTGCTGTTCACCGGCGTCGATCCGCGCGACACGCCGCTCATGCGCCGGCTGCGGGGCCGCTTCGCCGTCTTCTACCTGCACCTGCGCTCGATCGCCGACCTCTACGGGTGCCGGTTGGTCGACCAGTGGTCCATGCAGGGGCTGCGCGACTGGCGGGCCTGGAGCCCGGACCGGCTGCACATGAACGAGGACGGGCACCGGCTGGTGGCCGCCCGGGTCCTGGACGTGCTGGGCGTGCCGTTCGACGACTGGCGCAAGGACTGGCCGGAGCGGTCCGTCGACCCGCGGGCGCGGCGGCGCGAGGACGCCCAGTGGATCCGCGAGTACCTGGTGCCCTGGGTGGGGCGCCGACTGCGGGGCGTCTCCTCGGGCGACGGCTTGTCCCCCAAACGCCCCGAACTCACCCCCTGGGGCTGACCCCCGCCCTCCACCTCACGTCCTGGGCGGCGGCCGCCCTCCGCCTCACACCTTGGGCGGCGGCCGCCCTCCACCTCACATCTTGGGCGGCGGCCGCCCTCCACCTCACACCCTGAGCTGCGGCGGGCCTGCGGCTCACGCCCTGAACGGCCGCCGGCCTGCGGCTCACGCCCTGAGCGGCCCCGGCGTCCGGCTCGCGTCCTGGGCGCTGCGACGTCTGGCACACGTGCTGGATGGCCGTCGGCCTGCAGCTCGCGTGCCCGGTGGCCATTGGCATCCGGCCTCAAGTCCTGGAGGCCGCCAACCCTTCAGGACGTGGGCCATCGGCTGAGCGCTCGCCTCGGCTCAAGCTCCGGGCCAAGCACCTGCGGGCCGTCCGCTGTGCTTCGGTGGGGGCGGCCCTTCGCAAGCCTCAGGCGTCGGCTGGTTCCGTTGACTCGGCGGCCAGGCGCTTCAGGGCGGCGCGGGGGATCGCCGGGTCGGTGGTGCGCCAGAACGGGGGCAGCGAGTTCAGCAGGAAGCCGCTGTAGCGGGCCGTCACCAGGCGCGGGTCGAGGACCGCGATGACGCCCTTGTCGTGCTGCGAGCGCAGCAGCCGCCCCGCCCCCTGGGCCAGCAGCAGCGCGGCGTGGTTGGCGGCCACCGCCATGAAGCCGTTGCCGCCCCGCGCGGCCACGTGCCGCTGGCGGGCGGAGGTCAGCGGGTCGTCGGGGCGCGGGAACGGCACCCGGTCGATGATGACCAGCCGCAGCGACGGCCCTGGCACGTCGACGCCCTGCCACAGCGACAGCGTGCCGAACAGGCAGGTGGGCTCGTCCTCGGCGAACTGCTTGACCAGCAGCATCGTCGAGTCGTCGCCCTGGCACAGCAGCGGCACGTCGAGCCGGTCGCGCAGCGCCTCGGTGGCGGCCTTGGCGGCCCGCATCGAGGAGAACAGGCCCAGCGTGCGCCCTCCGGCCGCCTCGATCAGCTCGGTGATCTCGTCGAGGTATTGCTGCGGCAGGCCGTCGCGGCCGGGCTGGGGGAGGTGCTTGGCGACGTAGAGGATGCCTGACCTGGGGTGGTCGAAGGGGGAGCCGACGTCGATGCCCTGCCACTCGCCGGGCCCGCTGAGCCCCCACTGCGCGGCCAGCGCGTCGAACGTGCCGCCCAGCGCGAGCGTGGCGGAGGTGAGGACCACCGTACGCTCGCCGAACAGCTTGTCGCGCAGCATGCCGCTGACGGTGAGCGGCGCGACGCGCAGCGCGGGCGGCCGGCGGTCGGTGCCCCCGTCGAGCCAGACGACCTCGGCGCGGTCGGCCTCGGAGGCGTGGCCGTAGGCGTCCAGCATGCGCACCGCCGTGTCGTGCACCTCGTCGAGGGCGGTGAACGCGGCCTTGCGCTGGCCCGCCTTGTCGGGGTCGTCCTTGTCGGCGTTGCGCGGCCCGAGCGCCGTGACGCAGCGCCAGGCGGTGTCGCGGATGAGCTGGAGGGTCAGCCCCAGCACCTGGGGCAGCTCGTCGACGCGCCCCGGAGGGGCGGCGGCGAGCAGCGCCTTCAGGTCCTCGCCGGCCTCCTGGAGCTGGTCGGCGACCGACTGCTCGATGAGCCGGCCGACCCGTCGTACGGCCAGCGACACGGTCAGCTCCGACAGCTCGCCGGTGACGACGGACGTGACCCGGTCGACCAGCTCGTGCGCCTCGTCGACGACCACGACCTTGTGCTCGGGCAGCACCGGCAGCTCGCCCATGGCGTCGATGGCGAGCAGCGCGTGGTTGGTGACCACGACGTCGACCTCGCCGGCCCGCTGCCGGGCCAGCTCGGCGAAGCACTCGGCCCCGCTGGGACACCGGTTGGCGCCCAGGCACTCCTGCGCGCTGACCGAGAACTGCCGCCAGGCCTGCTCGCTCACGCCCGGCACCAGCTCGTCGCGGTCGCCGGTCTCGGTCTCCTCGGCCCACTCCTGGATGCGCTGCACCATGCGGCCGGTGGCGCTCACCTCCCGCGGGTCGAAGAGCTGGTCCTGCTCGTCGTCCTCGGGCCAGCCGGCGGTCGCCTTGTAGCGGCACAGGTAGTTGCGCCGGCCCTTGAGTATGGCGAACGTCGGCTCGTGCGGCAGCTCCTTGCCCAGCGCCTCGGCCAGGCGGGGCAGGTCGCGGTCGACGAGCTGGCGCTGCAGCGCGATCGTGGCCGTGGAGACGACCACGGGCTTGTCGCTGTCCATGGCGTGGCGGATCGACGGGACGAGGTAGGCCAGCGACTTGCCGGTGCCCGTGCCGGCCTGCACGGCCAGATGCTCGTCGGCGTCGATGGCCTGCTGCACGGCGCGGACCATGGTGACCTGGCCCTGCCGCTCGCTCCCTCCGACGGCGTTGACGGCGATGCTGAGCAGTTCGTCGACTGACGGGAGATGGGAGTCCGGCACGGCAGTAAACGCTACCCGCATTTGCCGGGTCGCCGCGCCGAACGCGGTGTGATCGGCCAGACGCATCCCGGCATTCCCGAACGCGTGCGGCGGCGGGCGTGGCACACTGGGCGATCGGGACCCCAACAAGTCGGACACGCGCTCACGGTGGTTGACGAGGGGGCCTGGGGTGTGTATGGGAGAGCCGGTTCAGTAGGGTTTTCCGGGGTTGAGTGGACGCATAAAGGCTGGTTAATACAGTATGTCTGCCATGTCGGAAGTTGTCCCGTTGCCGTCGTTCGGCGAAGTCTTCTTCGATGCACGAGGTCAGGAGCGCTGTCTCCGGGTCACGTGGCACGAGGGCACCTTGGTGCTCAGCCTGTGGCGTGGGGAGATGTGCACAGCGAGCTTCCGCATGCCGATGGAGGACGTCGGCCGGCTGCTCGACACCCTCGACGAGGGCTTCGCCGAGGCCACGGGCGAGCAGCCCGCCGTGCCCGAGCACGACCCGGGCACGGAGGTCATGCCGGGCACCGGCCAGTACCAACGCCCGGCGCAGCCCCTCCACCAGCCGCAGCCGCCGCTCGACGAACGGCCGGTCGCGCTGTCCCCGAACGACGTCCTCGTGGCCCGGGGCCCCGCGCCCCAGGACAAACTCGTGGCCGGGTTCGGCGAGACGACCGGGTCGAGGGAGCAGACCCCCGCCTACGGCGAGCGGGCGCCCTTCACCGGCCCTCAGTACGTCGAGAGCACCGGCCCCCAGCCCCGCTACACCGGCGACCCCTACAGCGGCCCGCAGTACACCGGCGACCCGGCGAGCGGCCCCCACTACTCCGGCGACCCCGCCAGCGGCCCCCAGTACACCGGCGACCCGTTCAGCGGCCCGCAGTACACCGCCGACCGGCCGGCCTACCAGCCGCCGCAGCAGCAGCCCGACCGCTTCACCGGCCCCCAGTACGCCGAGCCCCAGTACGCCGAGCCCCAGTACGCCGAGAACGAGCCCCTCTACCAGATGCCCGGCGCCGACCAGCGCCGCCCGGCGCCGCTCAGCACCGACCCCCTCGGCTTCCCGTCGCAGGCCGCCGGCACGTACGCAGGGAGCGGGCAGCAGGCCCAGCCCTACCAGCCGGACCCGTACGGGTCGGACTCCTACGGATCGGACTCCTACGGCCGCCGGGACTCCTACGCCCAGCAGCCGGCTCAGCAGCAGAGCCAGGGCGCCTCCGGCGGGGCCGGGCTCGGCACGCCCATGCACGGCATCCCCGGCGCGGGCCGCCGCCGCAGCGCCCCCCAGCAGTCCGCCCCCCAGCAGCCCTCCGCCGGCTACGGCGCCGACTACCGGGACGACTACGGCTCCTACCAGCAGCCCCAGCCCAACCCGGTGGACCCGCTGCTCGCCCTCGGCCGCCAGGAGCAGTACCAGCAGCAGCCCGACCCCGGCATGACCCGCCCGTACGTCGGGGACCCCATGTTCTCCACGGGCGAGCGCCTGCGCCCCGACCAGCCCGACTACCACGAGCGGAGCGACCGCAGGGACTGGTGAGCGGACTGCGGAGTCCGCGCGGCCAGGTACGCTCTCGTCGGCGAATCCGATCAGCCGACGGGGGGAGGCACAGCGGTGAGTCCCATCATGGGCCTGCAACTGCTGCTGGTGGCGGGCGGCGCGATCGCCGTCGCCGCGGTGGCGAGGCGCAAGGGCTGGCCCGCGCCGCTGCTGCTGGTGGCCGCCGGGCTGCTGGTGTCCCCGCTGGTGCCGTTCGTGCCGCTCGACCCGGAGCTGGTCCTCTTCGTCTTCCTGCCCCCGCTGCTCTACTCCGCCGCCCTCGACAGCTCCTACCTGCGCCTGCGTGACGCCAGGCGGGCCGTGGGGCTGCTGTCGATCGGGCTGGTGCTGTTCACCGCGGCGGCGGTCGGCTTCGTCGTGCACCTGCTGCTGCCGGACCTGCCGCTGGCGCTGGCGTTCGCGCTGGGCGCCATCATCGCGCCGCCCGACGCGGTCGCCGCCGTGGCGGTCGGGCGGCGGCTCGGGCTGCCGCGCCGCACGCTGACCCTCCTCATCGGCGAGAGCCTGTTCAACGACGCGACCGCGCTGACGGCCTACCGGGTGGCGATCGGCGCGTTCCTGGGCGGCACCGTCGATCTGCTGCACAGCGTCGGGGAGTTCCTGCTGGCGGCGGTCGGCGGCGTGGCGATCGGGCTGGCGCTGGCCCTGGTGTTCGCCTGGCTGTTCACGCTGACCCGCGACTCGCTGGTCGAGAACACGCTGACGCTGCTCATCCCGTTCGCCGCCTACCTCGCGGCCGAGTCGGTGCACGCCTCCGGCGTGATCGCGGTGGTCATCGTCGGCCTCTACCTCGGCTCCCGCATGCATCTGCGCGGGTTCGGCACGCGGCTGGTGTCCGACGCGGTGTGGCAGGTCACCGCCTTCTTCCTCGAGACGATCGTGTTCGCGCTGATCGGGCTGCAGCTCGTCACCGTGATCCGCGGCATCTCCGGCTACAGCGCCTGGGAGGTGGCCGGCTACGCCGCCGCGGTGCTCGGCGCGACCATCCTGACCAGGTTCGTGTGGGTGTTCGCCGCCACGTTCCTGATCAAGGCGCGGGGCGGTCCGGCCGGGCCCGGCCGGCAGCAGGCCGTCCTACTGGGCTGGGCGGGCATGCGCGGCGTGGTGTCGCTGGCGGCGGCCTTCGCCATCCCGCCCGAGGTGCCGCCGCGCGACCGGGCGATGCTGCTGTTCCTGACCTTCACCACCGTCATCGGCACCCTGCTCATCCAGGGCACCACGTTCCCCGCGCTGATCAGGCGGCTCGGCGTGTCCAGCGAGCAGGAGCGCTACGAGGACCGGCTGTCCGAGGCGGCGGCCCAGCAGGCGGCGCTGGAGGCGGGCCTCGCCGAGCTCGACCGGCTGGTGGCCGAGCTCGGGAGCGAGCCCGACGAGATCCAGAAGCAGGTCGTCGACCAGCTCAGGGAGAAGTCCTGGCGGCGCTCGCTCACCGCGTGGGAGCGGCTCGGCGGCGGCACCGGGCAGGGCGGCGCGGAGACGCCGAGCACGCTCTACCGGCGGCTGCGCCGCGACATGCTGCAGGCCGAGCGCCAGGTGTTCGTCCGCCTGCGCGACGAGCGGCGCCTCGACGACGAGGTGCTGCGCGAGGTGATGGCCCAGCTCGACTTCGAGGAGGCCATCCTGGAGCGCTGAGGCCGGCCGGCCTCAGCCCATCTGATTGTCCACGAAGCACCAGCGCCAGTTCTCGCCCCGCTCGAACGACTGCATCACCGGATGCCCGGTGTCGTGGAAGTGGGCGGTGGCGTGCTTGCTCGGCGAGGAGTCGCAGCAGCCGACGTGCCCGCACTCCAGGCAGCGCCGCAGATGGACCCACCGGCCGCCCGCCGCCAGGCACTCCTCGCAGCCGTCAGGAGTGCGCGCCGCAGGGTCGTCGGCCTGGGAAAGATGTTCGCAACTAGCCATATCAATCATCCTAGTACGCGGTGACAAAGGCGATCATTGGGGCGTTCTTCCTGCTCACCGCCCTTGCGGCCGATCCTCGGGAGGCGTCTCCTCCTGGCTCTCCCGCTCCGGATCGGTGTCCCCGGCCGGACGGCAGTGGGCCGCGCAGCCCTCGAAGCGGTCCCGGTCGATCGGGGTGAACGACGTCGGAGGGACGTTCTTCAGCGCCGCGAGCATCGTCGCCTTCCAGATCGGCCCGGGAAGGCTCGCCCCGGCGACGATCCCGTAGTACCGGCCGCCGATCGTCATCCCCACCAGCTTGTGCCGCTGCGAGCCCCGCGGGTCGCCGATGCTCACCGCCGCCGCCAGATCGGGGGTGAAACCGGCGAACCAGGCGGTCGCATAGTCGTCGGTGGTGCCGGTCTTGCCGGCCGCGTCCCGGCCGATGCCGCCGACGCCGCGCATCGTGCCCTGGGTGAACACGCCGGACAGGACGTCCGCCGTGGCGTCCGCGACGGCCGGTTCGAGGGCCTGGCGGCACTTCGGCCGGTAGCGGGCGGTCTTGCCGTTCCTGTCGGTGATGGCGGTGATGGCCATCGGCGCGCAGTACGTGCCGCGAGCCGCGATCGCCGCGTACGCGGTGGCCACGGTGACCGGGTCCATCTCGTTGATGCCGAGCGTGAACGTCTCGTACTCCTGGAGCGGGCGGCCGTCGGCGCGGCGGATGCCGAGCGACTTGGCCGTGGTCACCGTCTCGCAGAGGCCGGCCCGGCGCTCCAGCTCCATGAAGAACGTGTTCACCGACCCCCACGTGCCCGTCCTGAGGGTCTTCCAGCCGGGGGAGCCCTCGTCGTTGGTGACCGTGTGGGACGGGTCGCCGACGTTCTCGCCCGCGCAGTTCTTGAACGTCGCGTACGCGGGCGCGCGGTAGCCCGCGCCAACGGTGAACCCGTCGTCCACCTTCATGCCCTGCTTCAGCGCGCTGATCAGGGTGAACGTCTTGAACGTCGAGCCCGCCTGGAACCCGATCCCGCCGCCGTGCGCCGCGTCGGCGACCACGTTGTACGAGATCTCGTGGCGGGCGGCCCGGTTGCCGTAGGGGCGGCTGGCCGCCATCGCCTCGATCGCGCCGGTGCCCGGCCGGACCAGGGCCTCGGCGGCGACCGGGCCGTCGGAGGCGTGGACGTACGCGCGGATCGCCCGCTCGGCGGCCGCCTGCTTGACCGGGTCGAGGGTCGTCCTGATGGTGAGGCCGCCGCGGTTCAGGGTGGCGAGGCGGGCCTTGGCGGACCGGCCGAAGTCGGGGTTGTTGAGGATCTCCTGGCGGACGTACAGGCAAAAATAGGGATATTTGCTGACTTCGCAGCCGCCGGGAAGCTTCGTGCCCTTGTAACCGAGCTTGGTGCGCTTCGCCCGGTCGGCCGCCGCCTGGGTGATCTTCCCCAGCTCCGCCATCCGGTCGAGCACCACGTTGCGCCGCTTCAGCAAGCGGGCCCGCTGCTCACGGCCCAGGTTGGGGTCGGTCGCGTTCGGGTCCTGCACGGCGCCGGCCAGCGTGGCGGCCTGCGGCAGGGTCAGCCGGGCGGCGTGGACGCCGAAGAAGCGCCTGGCCGCCGCCTCGACCCCGTACGCACCGGCGCCGAAGTACGCGATGTTCAGATATTTCTCAAGAATCTGGTCCTTGGTGTATTTCTTCTCCACGCCCATCGCATAACGCAGCTCGTTCAGCTTGCGCGTGTAGCTGGCCTCCAGGGCGGCCTCGCGCTCGGCGTCGGTGCCGGCGGAGTTGAGCAGCACCTGCTTGACGTACTGCTGGGTGATGCTCGAACCGCCCTGCGCGACCTTGCCCGCCCGCAGGTTCGTGGCGAGCGCGCGCAGCGTGCCCTCCACGTCGATCGCGCCGTGCTCGTAGAAGCGGTAGTCCTCGATCGCCACGATGGCCGTCTTCATGACCTCGGCGATGGCGTCGAAGCCGACCACCTCGCGGTACTCCTCGTAGAAACGCGCGATCTCGCGGCCCTTCGCGTCCCGCACGATCGTGACCTCGGCGGGCGGCGGCTCGACCAGGTCGACCGGCTTGAGGTCCACCTCGTCGGCCGCCGCCACCAGCCCGAACCCGGCCCCGCCCACGGCCGGGACGGCGATCCCGGCCATGAGCACGCCCGCCGCGGCCCCCGCGGCGGCCAGGCGTACGATCTTCGTCCCCCGGCCCGCCATCAGAGCCTGCCGAGCCCGCGGGCGAGCACGGTCGCGGTCTTCGCGAGCACCTTGTCGTCCACCGCGGGCGTCGAGCGGGTGGTGTAGACGGCCATGATGATCGGGGCGGCCGCCTTGTCCGGCCACACGACGGCGATGTCGTTGGCGCCGCCGACCTCGGCGTTCGTGCCGGTCTTGTCGCCGATCGTCCAGCTCTTGGGCAGGCCGGCGCGGATGCGCTTGTCGCCGGTCCGGTTGGCCCGCAGCCAGCCGTTGAGCCGTCGCCGGTCCTTGGCGTTGAGCGCGTCGCCCCAGGTGAGCAGGGACAGGTCGCGGGAGATGGCGGCGGGCGTGGTGGTGTCCCGCTTGTCCTTCGCGGTCCAGTCGTTCAGCTCGGTCTCCCAGCGGTCGAGGCGCGAGACCGGGTCCTTCAGCGACCGGAAGTAGCGGGTGAGCCCGGCCGGGCCGCCGATCTGCTTGAGCACCATGTTGCCCGCGGTGTTGTCGCTGAGGGTGATGGTCGCCTCGCAGAGCTGGGCGACGGTCAGGCCGTCGGCGACGTGCTTCTCCGTCGTCGGCGAGTTGGGCTTGAGCTCGTCCTTCGTCCACTTGACGACCTTGTCCATCAGGCCGGGCTCGGACGTGCGGGCCTTGTGCAGCGCCGCCGCGCAGGCCGGCGCCTTGAACGTGGACAGCAGCGGGAACCGCTCGCCCGAGCGGTAGCCGACCGTCCGGCCGGTGGCGGTGTCGATGGCGTACGCCCCGATCCGTCCCTTGTAGGACTTCTCCAGCGCCCGCAGCTCCTTCGTCACCTGAGCCTGCCCGCCCCGCTGCGGCGCGACGGCGGCGTCCGCGGTCGCGGCCGTCGCCGTTCCCAGTGTGCTCCCGGTGAGCAGCGTGGCCGCGAGGGCGGCGGCGAGGCGGCGGGCGGAGGCGTGTCGCATGTGACCTGTCCTAACTGTCGTCCGTCAGAAGGCAGCAGCACACCAGACCGGATCACCAGATGTCTAATAGCGATATCGGCAATCAGGCGATATCCATTTCGATATCACCCCTGGTCGGGATGTCCGCGAATTTCGGCGACCGCGCGTCGGCACCTGCTTGGGTAGGGTCGGGGCATGCGACTCCACAAGAGCCGATTGCTGTCCCTCGCGGTCCTCTCCGCCGCCGCCCTCGCCGTCGCGGGATGCGGCGAGGTCAACCAGACCATCGACAAGGCCCAGGCGTGCCTGGAGGCGCCGAAGATCGTCACCGACCTGGGCGCGCAGATCACCAAGCTCACCGACGATCCCCAGGCCATGGACAAGGCGCTCGACGACGCCGCGGCCAAGCTCGGCGACGTGGCCGACCAGGCCGCCAACACCACGCTCAAGGAGGCCTCCGACAACCTGGCCGACAAGCTGAGCGGCATCTCGGTCCAGAACGTCAACGACGCCGTCGACGCGGCCCAGCAGGTGGGCAAGGAGACGGTCGCGTACCTGGAGACGGTCCGGCAGGCCTGCACCAACTGAGCGGGCGGGCAATCCCGCCTTCTCTAGGGGAAAAGTGGACGAATTACCGTTTTTCCCATGGAACCCGACCCGCGTTTCACCTTGGCCAACGAACGCACCTTCCTCACCTGGCTGAGCACGGCGCTGGCGCTCAGCGCGGGCGGGGTGGCGATGGCGGCGTTGCCCGCCGACGTGTTCGTGCCGTGGATCCGCACCGCGCTGGCCGTCGTGCTCGTCGCGCTCTCGGCGCTGGCCGCCGGCCTGGCCTACCCCCGCTGGCGCAACATCCAGCGCGCCCTGCGCGCCCAGGCGCCGCTGCCGCCGCCCGCGCTCGCCGCCGTGTTCGGCTACGGCGTGGCGCTGGTGGCGGTCATCGCGCTCGTCCTCGTCCTCCTCGCGGCCTGACGGGGGTACGCGGCCATGGGGAGCGCGCCGGAGGAGGAGGTCTGGGACAGCGGCCTGCAGAGCGAGCGGACCCGGCTGGCCTGGGTGCGCACGGCGGTGCTGCTGGCCACCGGCGGGCTCGGCGCGGCCGGGGTGGCGCTGCGCAACGGCCTGCCGGTCGCCGCGGTGGCGGTGTTCGCGACGGCCTCGTTCTGCGGCGGCGTGCTGCTCATCAGGACGCGCGCCCGCTACCGCCGGGTGCAGGCGGCGCTGCACGGCGGCCGGCCGCTCGACCACGGCGCGGACGTGCTGGTCGCCTGGCTCGGCACCCTCTGCGTGGTCCTGGGCGCGGCCGTCTTCGTCGCGTCGCGCACCCTCTGACCTGCGAAGAGCCGGTTTGCGTGATCCGGCGTCCAGGGCGGAGACTCTAGATGAGGGGGTGATTTCGTTGGAGGAAGAACGCAGAAACGTGCCCTTCGAGTGCCGCAGCTGCTGGCACGTGTGGGAGGAGGAATACCTCGTCCGGCACGTCGAGGACGAGCACGGCAACGAGGCGACGCTCTGGTTGCGCAACAGGGTTCCGGTCCCGCCGCCCTCCCCGGGGGCCAGGTGCCCGAGGTGCGGCTGCGAGCACGCGACCACGTTCCCCGAGGGTTACCTGCTGCGGCATCCCGAGCTGGTCCCGCCGGATGCCGCGGCGGCGCCCGACGAGACGCCGTTGCTGAGCCCCGTCCCGAGGCGGCTCTATTAGGGCAAACCTGACGGTTGGTGAGCTTTCCCTGACGTCAGGTGTCACAAGACCGCCTTGCCGGTCCAATGTGACCAGGCGGACACTGAGGGCGAACGGCGATCCGCGGTCGGGGGTGATCATCGTGCCCGATGGGTTCGAGACCCGGGTGTCATGGCTTTTCGAGTGCCTGCGTTGCTTACACGTGTGGGAGGAGGACTACCTCCTCCGCACCGTCGTCGACGCGCGCGGCAACGAGAGGCAGATCTGGCTGAGCTCCGGTGTGGCGGTGCAGCCGCCCTGGTCGGGGCCGTCCTGCCCGGGATGCGGCGCCTACCGGGTCACCTCGTTCCCGTCCGGCTACCTGAGCCGCCACCCCGAGCTGGTGGCGGCCCAGGAACCGGACCCCGACCCCGTACGGGTGCCGGCCGTCAGGCCGCCGGACCGGGTGGCCGCCGTGGAGCGGGTCACCCTGCCCGGCCGGCTGCTGGTGGCGCTCGGGGCGCCGATCGCGTTGTTCGTCGGCTACGAGCTGTATGCCGCGATCGTGCGGCCCGTGCACCACTGACGGGTCAGCTGCTCAGGCTGTCCAGCCACGCCTGGTGCAGACCGGCGAACCGGCCCGCGGAGGCGATGAGCCGGTCGGGCGGCCCGTCCTCGACGATCTGGCCGCGCTCCATGACCAGCACCCGGTCGGCGATCTCGACGGTCGACAGCCGGTGCGCGATGATCAGCGCCGTACGGTCGGCCAGGATGGTCCGCAGCGCGCGCTGCACCAGCCGCTCGCTGGGCACGTCGAGGCTGGAGGTCGCCTCGTCGAGGATGAGCACCGCGGGGTCGGCCAGGAACGCCCGCGCGAACGCGATGAGCTGCCGCTGCCCCGCGGACATCCGGCCGCCGCGCTTGCCGACCTCGGTGTCGTAGCCGTCGGGCAGGCTCGTGACGAACTCGTGCGCGCCGATCGCCTTGGCGGCCTCGCGCACCTCCCGGTCGGAGGCCCCCGGACGGCCGAACCTGATGTTGTCCGCCACCGTGCCGCTGAACAGGAAGTTCTCCTGGGTCACCATGACCACGGCCCCACGCAGCGTCGGCTCGTCCAGCGTGCGCAGGTCCACGCCGTCGAGCAGCACCCGGCCCTCGGTCGGGTCGTAGAAGCGCGAGATCAGCTTGGCGAGCGTCGTCTTGCCCGCGCCCGTCGAGCCGACCAGCGCCACCGTCTGCCCGGCGGGGACCGTCAGGTCGAGGTCGGGCAGGATCGGCATCTCCTCCACGTAGGCGAACCTGACGTGCTCGAAACGGATCCGGCCGCGCGCCCGGCCCTGCGGAAGCGGCTGCGGATCGCGCGGCTCGGGCACCGACGGCTCCTCCTCCAGCACGCCCGACAGCTTCTCCAGGGCGGCGCTCGCCGACTGCAGCGTGTTGTAGAACTGGCTGACCTCCTGCATCGGCTCGTAGAACTGGCGCAGGTAGAGCAGGAACGCGGCGAGCACGCCGACCTTGACCTCGTCGTGCAGCGCCAGGTAGCCGCCGTAGAGCAGCACCCCGCCGACCGTGAGGTTGCCGACCAGCCTGATGCCGGTCATGAACGTCGCGCCGAGCTTCATGCCGCCCGCGTTGGCGTCGCGGTAGTCGTCGTTGAGCTGCTCGAAGATCTCCTGGTTGCGCGGCTCCCTGCGGAAGGCCTGCACCGCGCGGATGCCGGTCATCGACTCCACGAAGTGAACGATCACCAAGGCGACCGTCTCACGGGTGCGCCGGTAGACGATGGCCGACTGCCGGCGGAACCAGCGGGTGAACAGCAGCAGCAACGGCAGCGGGAGCAGCGCCATCAGGCCGAGGTGCGCGTCCAGCACCAGCAGCAGCACGGCGGTGCCGACCATGGTCAGCAGGGCGCGTACGAGCGCGTCGAAGCCCGACTGCAGCAGCTCGGCGATGCTCTCGATGTCCGAGGTGAGCCGCGAGATGACCCGCCCCGAGGTGTACTGCTCGTGGAAGCTCAGCGACAGCCTCTGGAAGTGGTCGAAGACCCGGCGGCGCAGCTCCAGCAGGGTGTTCTGGCCGATCCGGCCGGACATGTTGAGGAACGTCTGCCTGGTCACCGCCTGCACGAGGGTGGCGAACAGGATCACCCCGACCACGGTCAGCAGGACCGCCGGGCCGTCGCCGCGGGAGAGCGGCGGGATGCCCTCGTCGATGCCGATCGAGACCAGGAACGGGATGGACAGCCCGGCCGCGCTGGAGAGCACGATGGTGGCCACGAGCAGCGCGATCTGCTTGCGGTAGGGCCGCAGCAGCGCGCCGAGCAGCCGCCGCGACCGGTCGCGCAGCAGGACGGAGACCTTCTCCGGCAGCTCGTCCTGGTCCTCGGAGGCGACCCCGCGCCAGGACGCCCGCGAGGACCCGGTGGTGGTGGTGCTCATCGCAGCGCTCCTTCCGAGGCGTCGTCGAGGTCGGCGTCCTGGGCCAGCAGCTCGCGATATTCGGGCACCTCGGCCAGCAGCTCGTGGTGCTGCCCGACGTGGGTGATCGTGCCGTCGCGCAGCAGCGCCACCTTGTCGGCCAGCAGCACGGTGGAGGCGCGGTGGGCGACCACGATGCCGGTCGCGTCGCGCAGCACGTGCCGCAGCGCCTCCTCCACCAGGGCCTCGGTCTCCACGTCGAGCGCGGACAGGGTGTCGTCGAGCACCAGGATGCGCGGCCTGCTGAGCACGGCGCGGGCCAGGGCCAGGCGCTGGCGCTGGCCGCCGGACAGGGACAGGCCCTGCTCGCCGATGCGGGTGTCGAGACCCCACGGCAGGTCGTGGACGAACCCGGCCTGCGCGGTGCGGATGGCCTCGGCCAGCTCCTCCTCGGTCGCGTCGGGCCGGCCGAGCATGAGGTTCTCGCGCACGCTCATCGAGAACAGCGTCGGCTCCTCGAACGCCGTGGCCACCACCGTGCGCAGGGCGGTGAGCTCCAGGTCGCGCACGTCGTGCCCGTCGATCGTGACCCGGCCCTCGGTCGGGTCGAGCAGGCGGGGCACCAGGGCCGTCAGCGTCGTCTTGCCCGCGCCGGTCGGGCCCACGATCGCCACGGTCTCGCCGGGCCGCACCTCCAGCCGGACGTCGCGCAGCACCGGCCGCTCGGCGCCGGGGAAGCTGAACCCGACGCCCTCGAAACGCAGGTGGCCGCGGGGCCGCTCGATGGTCTCGGTGCCGCTCTCGATGGACGGGACGGTGTCCATGACCTCCATGAGGCGGTCGGCCGAGGTCATCGCCTCCTGGGCCATCGCCAGGATGTAGCCGAGGCTCGCGATCGGCCACACGAGCTGCAGCATCAGCGTGGTGAAGGCGACCAACGCGCCGAGCGTCAGCCCGCCGCCGCCGACCGCGAGCGCCCCGAGCAGCAGCACCAGGGCGAGCGTGACGTTGGGGATCACCTCCAGGAAGGAGAAGAAGCGGGCCGACATGCGCACCTTGGCGAGCGAGGTGTCGTACACCTTGAGCGCCGCGTCGTCGTAGCGGTCGTAGACGTGGTGGCGGCGGCCGAACGCCTTGATGGTGCGGATGCCGAGCGCGGACTCCTCCACGAGGGTGGCGAGGTCGCCCTGCTCGTCCTGGACCTGGCGGGAGATGCGGATGTAGCGCTTCTCGAAGCGCAGCGACGTCCACACGATCGGCACGGCCGAGGCGAGCACCAGCAGCCCGAGCGGCCAGTACATGTTGAGCAGCAGCACGGTGACGGTGATGAGCTGCAGGATGTTCATGACCAGGAACAGCAGGCCGAAGCCGAGGAAGCGGCGGATGGTCGACAGGTCCGTGGTCGCCCGCGACAGGAGCTGGCCCGACTGCCAGTCGCCGTGGAAGCGCATGGGCAGGCGCTGCAGGTGCTGGTAGAGGTCGTCGCGGATGGCGGTCTCCAGGCCGAGCACCGGTTTCACCTGGGCCCACCGCCGCAGCCAGATCAGCCCCGCCTCGATCACGCCGACGCCGAGCGCGAGCAGCCCGAGGGGGAGCAGCGCGCCGGCGTCCTTGTGGTAGACGGGGCCGTCGATGACCTGTTTGCTGATCAGGGGGAGGGCGATGCTCGCGCCTATGCCGATGATCGCCGACAGCCAGATGAAGATCAGCCTGACGACGTAGGGGCGGAGGTAGGACTTCATCCGCCACAGGGAGTTGGAGGAGAGTGAGGAGAGCAGGGGACGGCGAGGTACGTCAGTATCGGGAGGCATCCCCTCAAGGCTAATACCGGCGATCAACCCGTTTTTTGTGGCCCCGAGGTGCGTTTCACGTATGTGACCTGGGAAAACGTGAAGGATCATGCACAATGCGCGGCGTAGACTGAGAAGATGATCTCCGAAATCGACCTCGGCCATCTGCGCCGCTGCGTGGAGCTGGCCGCCGCGGCCCTGGAGGCGGGCGACGAGCCGTTCGGCTCCGTGCTCGTCTCCGCCGACGGCGAGGTGCTGTTCGAGGACCACAACCGGGTGGCCGGCGGCGACCGCACGCGGCATCCGGAGTTCGCGGCGGCCCGCTGGTCGGCCGCGCACCTCACGCCGGCCGCGCGGGCCGCGGCCACCGTCTACACCTCGGGCGAGCACTGCCCGATGTGCGCGGCCGCGCACGGTTGGGTGGGGCTCGGCCGCATCGTGTACGTCGCCTCGTCGGCGCAGCTCGCCGCCTGGCTGGGCGAGCTGGGCGTGCCGGCGCCGCCCGTCCGTACGCTGCCGATCGCCGAGATCGTGCCCGGCGTGCCGGTCGAGGGCCCGGTGCCCGAACTGGCCGAGCAGGTCAGGGAGCTGCACCGCCGCTTCCACGGCGGGACCTGACGACCTCCTCCTTGCCCTTCTGGTACAGAATGAGCCATGCCCACGAAGCCGCTCTCCCGAGCCCGGATCGTCGCGGCCGCCATCGACCTCATCGAGCGCGAGGGCGCGGACGCGGTCTCGATGCGCCGCATCGCCGCCGAGCTGGGCGTCGGCGTGATGTCCCTCTACAACCACGTGCCCAGCAAGGACGCCCTGCTGAGCGGCGTGGCCGAGGCGGTGCTGAGCGAGATCGAGTTCACCGACGACCCCGACGCCCACTGGGCCGACCGGGTGCGCGTGCAGGCGCGGGCCTTCCGGCAGATCGCCGGCCACTACCCGCGCTCGACGATGCTGGTGGTCAGCAGGCAGCTCCACTCCGCCGCCGGGCTGCTGCCGGTCGAACGGGCGCTGGCCACGCTGCGCAGCGCCGGGTTCGACGGCGCGGAGGCGGTCAGCATGCTGCGGGTGTTCATCGCCTACATCGTGGGGTCGCTGCTGCGCGAGGTCGGGGTGACGCCGGCGTTCGCGCCCGCGAGCGCCCCGGCGCTCCCGCCGGCGGGCGTGGATCCCGCGCTGTTCCCCGAGGTCGGCGCGATGGCGTCGCTGCTCGGCACGTGCGACCACGAAGGGGAGTTCGAGTTCGGGCTGGAGATGCTCATCCAGGCGGCCACGGCCCGCGCGCCGGGCACGCAGATAGGCAGGTGAGCCGGGAGGGCGCCCGTTGACCGGGCGCCCTCCCGGGCGTCGGCGAATCAGGCGTCAATACCAGTTGTGCGACCTCCAATGTCCCCATGCGCCGCACGGCCTGCCGTAGCGTCCCTTGATGTAGGCGAGGCCCCAGCGGATCTGCGTCTCCGGGTTGGACCGCCAGTCGCGGCCGGCGCCGCTCATCTTGCCCGCGGGCAGCGCCTGCGGGATGCCGTACGCGCCGGACGAGCGGTTGTAGGCGTGATGGTTCCAGTTGCTCTCCCTGGTCCAGAGCTGGTCCAGGCAGCGGAACTCCCTGAGGTTCCACGATCGCTGGACGACGTGGCCGAGGGCTATCCGCTTGTTTCTATTGGCCGGCACGACGGCCGGGATGACGGGTTGCGCTGATGTCGTCCACGTCCTGGTTCTGATCGGGAACGGCGTCTCCGCCGTCCCCGCCCAGGCCGTGGGCGTGGTGATCGTGCTGAGCGCGATCACGGGCGCGGTGAACGCGGTCAGGCCGATGAGCGTGCCGCCGCGCGCGCGTTTGCTGTCCAAAGCGATCCTTGCTTCCGGGTCGCGCGCGGACGGGCGCCCCGCAGAAACGGGGCGCCCTGCCGCTCCGCGTACGTGGCGCGCACGCGAAGGGGTCCGCCGGCTCTCCGGGATTCTGGTTCCGCCTGATCCTGCTGGGCGGCCCGGAGGGCACCGCGACGTGTCCTTTAGCACGATTCCTATTACGCGGTGTCACCACGGGTCATACATCGGGACACGCGAAGGACAGGCCTTTGTGTGATCGTTGCGGATAAAAGGCGGCCTCGCTGGGCCGGTATTGCCGGGCCGGTCGCGGCACTGACGAGGTCTTGCCGCAAAGTGCGGACAATCCTGGGGTTTGGGTCAGTACCAGTTGTGGGAGAGGAAGTGTCCCCACGCGCCGCACGGCGTGCCGTATCGCTGCTTGATATATCCGAGGCCCCATTTGATCTGGGTGCGGGGGTTCGTGCGCCAGTCGCGGCCCGATGAGGACATCTTGACGCCGGGGAGCGCCTGCGGGATGCCGTAGGCGCCGGAGCCGTTCGCGGCCCGGTGGTTCCACCCGCTCTCGCGGGCCCAGAGCCGCTCCAGGCACCTGAACTGGACGCTGTTCCAGCCGCGCGCGGCCACCATGGGCTTGGCGATCGACTTGTTCCTGCTGCTGCTCGTCTGGGAGCTCTGCGCCTGTGCGGCCGAGGCGCCGCCCGCCGCCACCAGGGTGGCGGTCAGGACGAGGACGCCGGTACGGCGGAGCATGGGCATGGATTCCCTTTCGAAGGTGACATGGACCGCGTCACCCTGCCCGATAAGCACCTTTCGTTGCGAATTGACCATGAAAGAGTAGATCGTTAGTAAAGGTAGTCGTATCTCGCTGTCCAGGGGTTTTGTCAGCTAAATGAGGTCTGCGTCACATTTTGGGCGGACCGACCGCCGAGCGGGGTTCTGTATCGTCGGATCATGAGCCTCAGTGACATCCCGCTCCGCACGCTCGCCGACGCCCCCACCACGCTCCGCGAGCTCACGTCGGGCCGCCCCGCCCTCATCGTCAACGTCGCCTCGCGCTGCGGCCTGACGCCGCAGTACAGCGGCCTGGTCAAGCTCCAGGAGCAGTACGGCCCGCGCGGCCTCACCGTCATCGGCGTGCCGTGCAACCAGTTCGCCGGGCAGGAGCCGGGCTCAGCGGAGGAGATCCAGACCTTCTGCGCCACGACGTACGGCGTGGACTTCCCGCTCCTCGCCAAGACCGAGGTCAACGGCCCCGGCCGGCACCCTCTCTACGCGGAGCTCACCCAGCTCGCCGACGCCGAGGGCGAGGCCGGCGACGTGCAGTGGAACTTCGAGAAGTTCCTGGTCGACGGCGAGGGCGCCCCGGTCGCCCGCTTCCGCCCCCGCACCACGCCGGAGGACCCGGCCGTCACCTCGGCCATCGACAAGCTCCTGAGCTGAGAGAGATCGTCCGGTTACGGTACGCGATTTCCGCTGCGGGGTATCGGTGACCCATGACGAGCAACCCGTACGCAGGAGCCCACGTCGGCTACGCCGCCGAACCCGCCGCCGCGCCGTACTCGATCGTCGAGCTGATGCCCGGCGTCCGTAACGCGCTGGACTACCTGCGGCTGCGGGCAGGGGAGCGGGTGCTGCTCATGATGGAGCACGCCGTCGACCCGGTCGTGGTGCAGGCGTTCGCGGCGGCGGCCGCGTTCCGTGACGCGGACGTGCGGATCCTGTCGGTGCCGCCGTTCAGCGCCGGCGGATGGGACCGGGAGGCGCCGCTCACCATCGAGACCGCCGCCTTCCGCGAGGCCGACGTCATCATCGCCGGGACGTGGTGGGGCGAGGTGCACACGGCCCCGCTGTTCTTCGACCAGATCAAGGCCCGCCCCTCGCGCTGGCTGTCGCTGCACATGACGGCCACCGCAGGGGCGCTGCTGACCGGCGGCCGGCTGCCCGCCGAGGTCTTCTACGCCCTGCTGCGGCGGACGCTGGAGCGCCTCTCGCCGGCCCGTTCGATCCGGGTGACCAGCGACCGGGGCACCGACGTGACCTACTCGGGGTTCACCTTCGACCCCGATCCGGGGGCGATGCGGCCGGGGGACTGGCGGCCCTTCCCGTACGGCGGCGCCAACTTCTGGCCCACGGACACCGAGGGCGTGATCGTCATCGAGGACTCCACGGTCACCGGCGTGCCCGAGGAGCCGCTGCGCGTCACGCTGGAGGGCAACCTGGTCCGCAAGATCGAGGGCGGCATGGGGGCCGAGCAGCTCCGCCGCTACGCGCCCGGCGGCTTCTACATGCGCCACGGCCTCCTCGGGCTCAACCCGAAAGTACGCGTGGCGGGCGGCACCCAGTTCGAGCGGGAGAAGCACGCGGGCGCCTTCTACTGCGGCCTCGACGGACTGACCGACGGCGTGCCGGTCACGAGCGGGCCCGGCTTCGCCCACTGCGACATCCAGGTGGACCGGCCGACGATGGTGGTGGACGGCGAGCTGTTCATCGAGCGGGGGCGGCTGCTGCTGCTCGACGATCCGGAGATCAGGGAGGTGGCGGCGCGGTTCGGGCCGCCGGAGGTCATCCTGGACGACAACCCGACGATGATCCTGCCGCGCCGCTACACCGGAGCCGTGACGGACACGGGTGCGGAGCCGGTCAGCGGCGCGGGCCGCAGCTTCCCCGGATGATCAGCTCGGTCGGCAGCACCACCGTGCGCGGCCGTCGGCCGCCAGGACGCAGCACCAGCTCGGCGGCCCGGTAGCCCATGTCGCGCCCCGGCTGCGCGATCACCGTGAGCGGCGGGGAGCAGAGCTCGGCCCACGGCACGTCGTCGTACATGACGAGCGAGACGTCCCGGGGCACCCGCAGGTCGAGCTCCCTGGCCGCCAGCACCGCCGCCTCGCCGAGCACGTTGCCCCCGGCCACCACCGCCGTCAGGTCGGGACGGCTCTGGAACAGCCCGGAGGCCGCCGCGTAGGCCGAGTCGCGGCTGCCGGTGGCGAAGACCACCAGCTCCTCGTCCACCGGCGCGCCCACCGCCTCGCGGAAGGCCGCCACCCGCCGGTCGTGCCCGGGGCCGCCGAGGAAGGCGATGCGCCGGTGCCCGAGGCCGCGCAGGTAGCGCACGGCGGTGCGGATGCCGGCGCGGTCGTCGGCCAGCACCGACGGCACGTCCGGCGGGCGCGGGCGCGCGGCGGGGATCAGGCCGTCGAGGCGCATGAGGTCGTCCACCGCGTCCTGCTGCTCCTCCTCGGCGGGCCGCGCGGGCAGACGGTCGGCGAAGACCACCGTCATCCCCGCCCGTACGGCCGGCGCCCAGGTCTCGGCGTCGCCCGTGGGGACCGCGATCAGCCGGTCCACGCTCTGCTCCAGCAGCATCCCGATCAGCTCCGACTCCTGCTCGGGGTCGTCGCCCGTGGAGCCGACCACCACGGGCTCGCCCGTCGAGCGGGCGCAGGCCAGCACGCCCTCGGCGAGCTGGCCGTAGAAGGTGTCGGTGAGATCGGGGACGAGCAGGCCCATGCCGCCGGTGCGGCGCTGGCGCAGGTTGCGGCCGAGCGCGCTCGGCCGGTAGTCGAGCTGCGCGGCGACGGCGAGCACGTGCTCCCGTGTGCGGGGGCTGGCCGAGCCGCCGGACAGCACCCTGGAGACGGTCGCGACGCCCACGCCGGCCGCCTCGGCCACATCCTTGATGGTCGCCCGCTTCTCCATGGAAACGATTCCATCATGGTTTCCGCGAAGAGGGAAGCTACGCATGCTGCCAACGCCTGGTCACACGGGAACTCTTGACACGGATCACCCTTTCCGGTGAGATGTTTGAAAACGTATCCACGTACGTGGGGACACGCTACCAATCCGGGCTTCAACGCGCCCTGGAGCACGAAGGACTGTCATGGCATCCATCGTTCTGAGCAACGTCGACAAGATCTACGCCGGTGGCGTGAAGGCCGTGAACGGACTCAACCTTGAGATCAAGGACGGCGAGTTCATGGTGCTGGTCGGCCCGTCCGGTTGCGGTAAGTCGACCGCGCTCCGGATGATCGCCGGCCTTGAGGACATCAGCGGGGGCGAGATCTCCATCGGCGAGAAGGTGGTCAACCACCTGCCGCCGAAGGACCGCGACATCGCGATGGTCTTCCAGAACTACGCGCTCTACCCGCACATGACCGTCGAGGAGAACCTCGCCTTCGGCCTCAAGCTGCGCAAGATGCCGAAGCCGGAGATCCAGAAGCGCGTCAACGAGGCCGCCAAGATGCTCGGCCTGGAGCAGTACCTCAAGCGCAAGCCGGCCGCCCTCTCCGGTGGTCAGCGCCAGCGTGTCGCCATGGGCCGCGCGATCGTGCGTGAGCCGCAGGCCTTCCTCATGGACGAGCCGCTGTCCAACCTCGACGCCAAGCTGCGCGTCTCGATGCGCGCCTCGCTCAACCAGATGCACGAGCGCCTCGGCGTCACCACCGTGTACGTCACCCACGACCAGGTCGAGGCCATGACCCTCGGCGACCGCGTCTGCGTGCTGCGCGACGGCATCCTCCAGCAGGTCGACACCCCGCAGAACCTGTTCGACAAGCCGGTCAACCTGTTCGTGGCGGGCTTCATGGGCTCCCCGGCGATGAACTTCGTCACCGCCGAGCTGGTCCGCGACGAGGGCGGCGCCGCCGTGGCCTTCGCCGGCTACAAGCTGCCCATCCCCGACTCCACCTTCACCGACAAGCCAGGCCTCGACCAGTACGTCGGCAAGAAGATCATCCTCGGCATCCGCCCGTCCGACTTCGAGGACGCGAACTCCGCCGGCAACCACGCCAACGGCTGGGCCACCCTGCCGGTCCGCGTGGAGGTCACCGAGGAGCTGGGCTCCGAGATCAACGTGCTGTTCCTCATCGACGCCCCGCCGGTCGAGCACAAGGACACCGTCGCCGCCGCCGACACCGGTGACGACGAGGAGGCGACGCTGCCGCTGGCGGGCGACAAGTCGCTGTGGACCGCCCGCGTCAACGCCCGCAGCCACGCGCGCTCCGGCCAGAGCCTCGACCTGGTCGTCGACACGCACAACCTGCACTTCTTCGACACGACCTCCGGCCTGTCCATCGGCCACGAGGCCAACCGCTGAGCGGGCTTCCCGTCTCCTGAATCCCGGCCGTGAGCTCCGCTCACGGCCGTTGGGCCCCCACCGCGACCCCCTCCCGCGGCGGGGGCCCGTTCTCATGCGGAGCCGTCAGCGGCCGATGCGGGAGGAGACGTAGCGCTGCAGGCCGCGCGGCACCAGCCGGCCGACCGCCACGATCGCCTTGTAGCGCGGGTCGGGCACGGACACCCGCTTGCCCAGCGCCAGGTCGCGCAGCCCCTCGCGGACCACGTCGTCGGCCCTGAGCCACAGGAAGCCCGGGATGCCGTTGGTGTCCATGCCGGCCCGCTGGTGGAACTCGGTGCGCACGAACCCCGGGCAGAGCGCCATGATCTTGATGCGCGGGTTGCCGACCTCGTTCGCGGCCGACTCGCTGAAGTTGACCACCCACGCCTTGGACGCGCTGTAGGTGCCCCGCGTGAAGAACGCCGCCACCGACGCGACGTTGACGATCGCGCCCCGGTCGCGCTCGCGCATGCCGGGCAGCGCGGCCAGGGTGAGCCGCAGCACCGCCTCGCAGTGCAGCCGCAGCATGCGCACCTCGTCGGCGACCGGCACCTCGGGGAAATGGCCGCGGTTGCCGAAACCGGCGTTGTTGACCAGCAGGTCGACGCCGTCGCGGACGCGCGACTCGACCGCCGCCAGGCCCTCCTCCGTCGTCAGGTCGGCGGGCAGCACCTCGACGCTCACGCCGTACCTCAGCTTGAGCTGGCCGGCGGTCTCGGTGAGGCGGGCCTCGTCACGGGCGACCAGGACGAGCGAGAAGGACTCGGCGGCCAGGCGGCGGGCGAAGGCGGCGCCGAGGCCCGCGGTGGCGCCGGTGATCAGAGCGGTGGGCATGCCCGCAACCCTAACGCCTACCCCGCGTGCCCCGCGGCACCGGAGCGGGGCCGGCCGGCGCGTTCGATCAGGCTCTCCACCTGGTCGTTGAGGCGCGCTCCCCGCGCCCAGCCGGCGTAGTGGGACAGGAACACGACCACCTCGCGCAGCTCCGTCTCGGTGAGCTCGCCGGTGCGGAGCGCGGCGTCCAGATGGATCTCCACCTGATCGTCCAGGCCCTGGCCGACGAGCAGTCCGAGGAGGAGCATCCTTCGCTCCCTGACCGGCAGGACGGTCCTCGCCCACACGTCGGCGAACCGGCGCTCGGCCATCATGCCGAAGGAGTCGACGATCTGCATTGCGGGTTCCGTCATCACGAGCTCCGGGTCGATAGGGATCCTCATATCTTTCGCTACTTCCTGGATTGAACCAATGGGGGTTGCATGAACGTTGTAGTGACCCCGACGCCACCGGAGACTCCGCCTCTCGGGCGGATCTGTAACAAATCGAGCCAAGAGCCGGGCAAGATTTGGTCAAGATTTCTCATTCCGTCGCGGGCTCATTCCCTCTGCAAAGCGGGCACAACAACTCCGTCGGTCCGTAAACCGGAGGTAAGCCCTGGTGACCAAGACACGGGCTTTGATCGCGCTCATGGTGACGGTGACCTTGCTGTCCGCCTGCGGGCAGCCGGAGTTCACCTACGTCCGTGACCGCGACGGGACGACATACTTCAAGGTGCCGTCCTCGTTCAAGCAACTCGACGCCAACCCCATCGAGCAGTATCTGTCGGGCGACCACCCGGGCTCGGCGGCGGCGGCAGTGCGCGCCCAGCGGGTCTGGTCGACGGCCTTCGACCAGTCGGCCGACCCCTCGGTCGACCATCTGCTGGGCTCCAAGGACCCCTTCGTCTACGCCACCGTGCACCAGCTCACCGAGGAGCAGCGCGACGGCATCTCGCTCAACCGGCTGCGCGACTTCGTGCTGCCGGTCACCGAGCAGGTACGCGAGCTCTACGCGCAGCAGGCCGCCGCCACCGGGCAGCCGCCGGTCTTCAGGAACTTCGAGCTCCTCGACGACCAGGTCCTGAGCCTCGACGACGGCGCCAAGGGCGTACGGGTGCGGTTCAACTACCAGATCGGCGGGGACGTCCAGACCTTCGACCACACCGCCATCCTCGGCGCGAAGGGCGACACGGTCTCCGTCATGCTCATCGCCTGCCAGACGACCTGCTACCGGCAGCGCGCCGACGAGTTCGACAGGATCGCGAGTTCCTTCAAGCTGCTCCGGCTGCCTGGATGAGGGAGCACCATTGACCAATCACCTTGAAGGGCTGCGCGCACCCGGCAGCGGGCCCTCCGATCCCGAATCCGCGACCAGGAAGAAGATGCAGTTCTGGGACCGGAGCAAGTTCCTCATCGCCCTGGTGCTCGCCTTTCTCGTCCTGGCGTGGAAGGAGACGGTCGACTTCACGGGCATCATGCCCTTCATCGACGGCATGCGGGAGATCGCCAGGAAATACCCGTGGATCTTCTGGCTGCTGGGCATCGAGTCCGTGCGTCAGCTGCACTTCCTCGTCAGCGAGCACTGGTCCGGCTACCACCGCTTCTGGAGCCAGGGGGTCTTCGGCGGCTTCGAACGGTGGGCGCACCGGCGTTTCGACGACTGGACCCGCTACCGGCTCTCCCGCGCGCTCAAGATCGCCTTTCTGATCGCGCTGGCCGCCCTGGTGCTGGGGGCGGTGCTGGGCGTCAGCCCGTTCACCGCGCTGCTGCAGGCGCCCGCGCTGATCTGGCAGGCGCTGCCGTTCTTCCTCCAGATCGTCTTCCTGTTCTTCTTCGTCATCATCCAGTTCGTCGGCCTGTTCTGGTTCCTGTCGCGCGGCGGCGTCGAGACGTACTTCCCCGACGACATCAAGACCCGCTTCGACGACGTGTGGGGGCAGGACCACGTGGTGGAGCGGGTCCGCGAGAACATCGTCTTCCTGGAACGGCCCGACGAGATCGAGCGGCGCGGCGGGTACGTCCCGAGCGGCCTGCTGCTGTGGGGCCCGCCCGGAACCGGCAAGACCCTCATGGCCGAGGCCGTGGCCGGCGAGACCGGCAAGCCGTACGTGTTCGTGGACCCGGGCGCGTTCACGAACATGTTCATGGGCATCGGCATCCTCAAGGTCAAGACGCTGTTCAGGAAGCTGCGCAAGCTGGCGCTCCGCTACGGCGGCGTCATCGTCTTCTTCGACGAGGCCGACTCGCTCGGCAAGCGCGGCCGGCTCGCCCAGCAGGGCCCCAACGTGCCCGGCGGCGGCTTCTCCGCGATGACGGACGCGCACGGCTGCCACGGCTTCGGCTACCTGTCGGAGCCGACCCGGCAGATGCTCACCTTCCGCTCCCGGCGCGAGGAGCGCGACGAGCCCGGCACGCGCGAGCGCTTCATGATGGGCGGCGGCATGATGGGCGGCGGCGACCCCGGCACCCTCCAGGCGCTGCTCACCGAGCTGTCCGGGCTCAAGAAACCGCGCGGCTTCGTCAACCGGTTCGTCCGCCGGCTGCTCGGCATGCGGCCCAAGCCGCCGCCCAAATACCGCATCCTCGTCATGATGGCCACCAACCGGCCCGACGCGCTCGACGAGGCGCTGCTGCGGCCCGGCCGCATCGACCGCATCTACAAGGTCGGCTATCCGTCCAAGGCCGGGCGGGTGCGCACCTACCAGGGCTACTTCGACAAGGTCTGGCACGAGCTCACCCCGGAGCAGATCGACAAGCTCGCCACCATCACCCCGTACGCGACGGGCGCCACGATCAAGGACCTGGTCAACGAGTCCCTGATCACCGCCATCCGCGACGGCAGGGAGATCATCACCTGGTCCGACGTGCTGCGCGCCAAGCGGCTCAAGCAGCTCGGCCCGCCCGAGGACGTCGAGTACATCGAGCGCGAGCGGCACGCCGTCGCCGTGCACGAGGCCTGTCATGCCGTGGTGGCGTACGCGACCAGGTTCCACCTGGAGATCGACATCGCCACCATCGAGAAGGGCGCCGACTACCTCGGCATGGTCGCCTCGATCAAGCCCGAGGACCAGTTCACCCGATGGAAGTCCGAGCACGAGGCCGACATCATGGTGTCGCTGGCGTCGCTGGCCGGCGAGCGCATGTTCTTCGGCGAGGACAACTCCTCCGGCGTCTCCGGCGACCTGTTCTCAGCGACCTATCTGACGGCCATGATGGAGTCGTACTGGGGCATGGGGTCGGGCGTCACCTCGCTGCCCGCGCTCCAGGAGCTGGAGATCCTGGGCGGCAAGGCCGTGCGCAAGCGCCCGGCCGGCGGGGGCGGCGGCATCGGCATCACCGACAGGGAGCCGGCCAGGCGCGAGCCCGACCTCACCCCCGACGTGCTGGGGGAGCGGATCGAGTTCAACCTGGTACGGCTGCTGGAGCGGACCGAGGAGCTGCTGCGCGAGCACCGCAGGGAGGTGCTCTGCGTGGCGCACGCGCTGGAGACGCACAAGACGCTCAACGGCGACGACGTCGTGGCGATCATCCGGCGCGAGCCGGGGCCGCTCGTCGACGGCACCGTCTACGCCTCCGACACGCTCTACGAGGAGCTGGAGGAGTACCACGCGGAGGCGGCGCGGGCGCACCGGGAGCACAGCCGGGTCGAGCGCGAGCTGCCGGGCCCGGCCCGCGCGCCCGTCCCGGCGGCGGCGGCCCACGCGGGGGGCACCGTCGCGACGACCGTCCAGATCGGACCCCCGCCCCCGCCCCCGGGGGTGATCGTGCCGCCCCCGACCCCACCTCCCGCAGCCCCGGGGGAGGGCGTCGAGCGGCCGGAGTTCGTGCCGTGGGCGGCCGAGCAGCGGCCGCCCACGCCGGCGGCGCCGGTGGTGGTCGGGCCGGCGGCCACCGTGCCGGGGCCCTCGCGGGGACGCCGGGCCGCGGGCAGGGTGTGGCTGGTCGTCGCCAGCCTGCTCGGCCTGGTCGTGCTGTCCGTCATCGCCGCGCTGGCCGTGACGGGCGCGGGCGGCGACCTGCTCAACGCCGCCGGTTCCCCGGGGATCGCCTCTCCGGGGCTGCTGCTGGTGCTGTTCGTGGTGATCGTCGCGGTCATCGTGGGCGGCGGGCTCGCGCTGGTCGCGGTCAAGGGCGTGCGCGCGGCCCAGGCGAAGGCCGAGCGAGAGCGCGACGAGGCGCACGCGCGGGCCCAGCTCCTCGCCGCCGCCATGGACCCGGACACCGCGCTGCGGCTGCTCGGCTACGACGGCAACGGGAACGGCAACGGGCGCGACGGCCGTACCTGACCCCGGGCCCGAGGAGCGCGGCCGGAGCCTTCAGCGGCTCCGGTCGCGCTCCTCGCGTTCCTGGTGCCGGTCGTGCTCCTCGTGGACCCGGCGCAGCAGCGCCAGCAGCTTGTCCTCCTCGCGGATGCGCCTGCGGTACTTCTCCGGCAGCTCCCGCAGGTCCCGCTCCTTGGCGCACACCTTCGCGAACAGCTCCGCCCGCCGCTTCGGGTCGTGCTCGACCTCCAGGTACTCCTGGGTGTAGCGGCGCGCGGCCGAGACGGTGCTCTGCGCCCGGCCCTTCGGGCTGGCCAGCGAGGCGACCACGGTGATCAGCAGGACGGAGATGATCACTATCAGGGACAGGCCGGTGCTGATCTCGACGACCGGCACGGGCTCGCCGTCGTTGATGAACGGCACGTTGTTCTCGTGCAGCGCGTGCAGGATCAGCTTGACCCCGATGAAGCCCAGGATGACGGCCAGGCCGTAGGCCAGGTAGATCAGCCGGTCGAGCAGGTCGTCGATGAGGAAGTAGAGCTGGCGCAGCCCCAGCAGCGAGAACGCGGTGGCGGTGAAGACGATGTAGACGTTCTGGGTGAGGCCGAAGATCGCGGGGATCGAGTCGAGCGCGAACAGGATGTCGGTGCCGCCGATGGCGATCATCACCAGCAGCATCGGCGTCATGACCCGCCGGCCGTCCTTGACGGTGAACAGCCGGTCGCCGTCGTAGGCGTCCGTCGCGGGGAAGACCCGGCGGGCCAGGCGCACCATGAGGTTGTCGGGGGAGTGGCTCTCCTCGCTCTCGGGCTTGAGCAGGTTGCCCGCGGTGAGCAGCAAGATCAGGCCGAACAGGTAGAACACCCAGGCGAAGGTGTTGATCAGGGCCGCGCCCAGCAGGATGAACAGCGTCCGCGCGACGAGCGAGAACACGATGCCGAACAGCAGCGCCTTCTGCTGGTCGGCGCGCGGCACCTTGAAGCTCGACATGATGACGAGGAAGACGAAGAGGTTGTCGACCGACAGCGCCTTCTCCGTCACGTAGCCGGCGAAGTACTCGGCGCCGGGGTCGGAGCCGCCGAAGAACCACACGCCGGCGCCGAAGACGAGGGCGATGCCGACGTACAGGGCCGACCAGAGCGACGCCTCGCGCAGCGTGGGGATGTGCGCCTTGCGCACGTGGAAGAAGAAGTCGAACAGCAGCAGCGCGACGATCCCGGCGATCGTGAGACCCCAGACCAGCGGCGAGACGCTCATGAGTAACGTCTGTCCCACCTTCCGCTGGTTATGCCTCCCGTGACCCTCCCGTGAGGCTGCCTGCGCCTTAACACGGCGTTCACATTCGGGCAAAAAGCGGGAAACGGCCGTCCGCAAGACTCGGCGTGGCTGGAAGAGACGTGAAAGGGACCACCGTGAGCTACAAGGCTGAGTACATCTGGATCGACGGCACCGAGCCGACCGCCCTGCTGCGCTCGAAGACCAAGATCGTGGCTGACGGGGTCGAGCCGCCGGTGTGGGGCTTCGACGGCTCCAGCACCAACCAGGCCCAGGGCCACGCGTCCGACCGCGTGCTCCGCCCGGTCTTCACCTGTCCCGACCCGATCCGCGGCGGCGACGCCAAGCTCGTGCTGTGCGAGGTCGAGGAGATCAACGGCGAGCCGCACGCCAGCAACACCCGCGCCCTGCTGCGTCCGATCGCCGAGCAGTTCGCCGACCAGGAGTCCTGGTTCGGCATCGAGCAGGAGTACACCTTCTTCAAGGGCAGCCGCCCGCTCGGCTTCCCCGAGGGCGGTTTCCCCGCCCCGCAGGGCCACTACTACTGCGGCGTGGGCGCCGAGGCCGTGTTCGGCCGCGAGATCGTCGAGCTGCACCTCGACCGCTGCCTGGCCGCCGGCCTGAAGATCTCCGGCATCAACGCCGAGGTCATGCCCGGCCAGTGGGAGTTCCAGGTCGGCCCGGCGGGCCCGGTCGAGGTCGCCGACCACCTGTGGGTCGCCCGCTACCTGCTCTACCGGACCGCCGAGGAGTTCGGCGTGGAGGCCACCCTCGACGCCAAGCCCGCCCGCGGCGACTGGAACGGCGCCGGCGCCCACACCAACTTCTCGACCAAGGCCATGCGTGAGGGCTACGACGCCATCATCACCGCCTGCGAGGCGCTCGGCGAGGGCGACAAGCCGATGGAGCACGTGCGCCAGTACGGCGCCGACATCGAGCTCCGCCTCACCGGCCACCACGAGACCGCCCCCTGGAACAAGTACACCTACGGCGTCTCCGACCGCGGCGCCTCGGTGCGCATCCCGTGGCAGGTCGAGGTGGACAGGAAGGGCTACATCGAGGACCGCCGCCCCAACGCCAACGTCGACCCGTACGTGGTCACCCGCCTGCTGGTGAACACCTGCTGCGCGGCGCTGGAGAAGGCCGGCCAGGTCTGATCCCAGACGTGAAAGGGGGCTCCCGCCGGGCGGGAGCCCCCTCTTCGCGCGCTCAGGGCAGGCGGGTCTCGGCGAGCCGGAAGTCCAAGTCGGGGACGATCTCCGCGACGTCCATCTGCGCCTTCTGCAGCCGGCCCGAGTGGTCCCAGTTCATCGCCTGCCAGCGGGTGAACTGGTCGAGCACCCACATGCCCGACTGGCGGCTGCCGTTGCCCGACTTGCCGTTGCCGCCGAACGGCAGGTGCGCCTCGGCCCCGGAGGTGGAGTTGTTGACGCTGACCATGCCGGCCGAGACGCCCTCGCGGAAGCGGAAGGCGCTGCGCGCATCGCTCGTGTAGATCGAGCTGGACAGGCCGTAGCCGGGCAGGTTGGCCAGCTCGACGGCCTCGTCCAGGGTGCTGAACGTCGTGACGCCCACGATCGGGCCGAACGTCTCCTCCATGAACAGGCGGTCGCCGGGACGTACGCCGTCCACGACCACCGGGTGGTAGTAGAGGCCCTCGCCGCCGTCGAAGCCGCCGCGCGGGTTGTCCTTCGTGATGCGCCCCACCGGCCCCGACACCACCGTGTGGTGCGGCTGGATCCAGGTGAGGTATTCCTCGTAGCGGTCGGCGAACTTGCGGTCGAGCAGCGGCCCGGCCAGCACGTCACCGGTGGGGTCGCCGACGGTGGCGGCCGCCAGCGCCCGCACCAGCCGCTCGACGAACGCGTCGTGGACGCTCTCGTGCACGATCGCCGTGCCGAGGCTGGTGCAGCGCTGACCCGCGGTGCCGAAGCCGGAGAACAGCGCGCCCTCGGCGGCGAGGTCGAGGTCGGCGTCCGGCATGATCACCATGGGGTTCTTGCCGCCCAGCTCCAGGCAGGCCGACTGCAGGTGCCGGCCGGTCAGCTCGCCGACGCGCCGCCCGACCTCGCTGGAGCCGGTGAAGCCCACCTTGTGCACGGTGCCCTCCCCGAGCGCCCGCTCCAGGCCCGCGAACGTCTCCGCGCCGTCCGCGAAGAGCACGTTGAGCACGCCGTCGGGCAGGCCGGCCGCGGTGAAGAGCTGGAACATGGCGTGGGCGGAGGCGGCGGCGTACTCTGCGGGCTTCCACACCACCGCGTTGCCGCACAGCAGGGCCGGGACGAGATACCACGAGGGGACGGCAACCGGGAAGTTGCCCGCCGTGATGACCGCCGCCACGCCGACCGGGTTGCGGAAAGTGAACAGGTTCTTGTCCGGCATCTCCGACGGCACCGTCTGGCCGTACAGCCGGCGGCCCTCGCCCAGGAAGAAGTCACAGGTGTCGACGATCTCGCGGACCTCGCCCAGCGCCTCCGCGTACGGCTTGCCGATCTCCTCGGTCACCAGCCGGGCCAGCGCCTCGGCGTTGGCCTCCACCAGCCGCCCGATCGAGGCGATCACCCGGCCGCGCACCGGCGCCGGCACCTTCGCCCACTCGCGCTGCGCCTCCGCCGCGGTGCGGCAGGCGGCGGCGAACGTGGCGGCGTCCGCCAGGCCGACCCGCGCCACGACCTCGGCCGGCCTGGCCGGGTTGGTCGAGTCGTACGTGGCCGTGCTCGCGGCCTCCTTGCCGCCCACGACGGACATGATTTGTCGGCTCACCGGGCCTCCTCCGTAAGTGTTGCGGTAGACGTTAGCCCTCCTGAGCCAATTTACGTAGCTCCGGCCCATAGGCGGGATCGGCGAGCGCGGCGGCGAACTGTGCCTTCAGGTAGTTGAGCGGAGTGCCGGTGTCCCACCAGGTGCCGTCGATGACCTGCCCGTAGACCGGGTTGCCGGCGGCGGCGTGGCGGTGCAGGGCGTCGGTGAGGTAGATCTCGCCCTCGGGGTGCTCGTGCCAGCGGCGGGTGGCGGCCTCCAGCTCCGCCACCACGCCCGGGGTGACGACGTAGCCGCCGATGGCGGCGTAACGGGACGGGGCCTCCTCCGGGCGCGGCTTCTCCACCAGCCCCGAGATGCGCAGCCGGCCGCCGCCGAGATCCTCCTCGACCACGGGGACGCCGTAGCGGGAGGCGTCCTCGACCGCCATCGGCATCAGGGCCAGCACCGGGGCCCCCGTCGCCTCGTAGGCGGACTTGAGCTGCCGGGCGCGCGGCACCTCGGCCACGAACACGTCGTCGGCCCACAGCACCATGAACGGCTCGTCGCCGATGACGCGGGCGGCGTTGAGCACCGGCGTGCCGTTGCCGTAGGGGCCGTTCTGGTACAGGTACGTGATGTGGGCCAGCGACGACAGCTCGGCCATCGCCGCCGCCAGCTCGTCCTTGCCGGCCGCGGCCAGTTGCGCCTCCAGGTCGGCGTCGGGCGCGAAGTGCCGCTGGACCAGCTCCTTGCGTGAGGAGGTGACGATGGTGATGTCGTCGATGCCCGACTCCACCAGCTCCCTGATCGTGTGCTCGATGACGGGCTTGTCGCCGATCGGCAGCATCTCCTTCGGCAGCGCCTTGGTCAGAGGCAGCAGCCTCGTGCCCAGACCGGCCACCGGGATCACGGCTTTGCGCACCACGTGGGTCTCCTTCGCGAGGTGTGGGCACGTCACCGGGATCATTTCATGACGAAATCACCACGAACGGTTCGGTGCGGACGTCTCGGCCGAGCTCGCGATGTCCTTCCGCGTGGTCAGCGCCAGCTGTTCCGCGAGGTCGGCGAGGGCCCGCGAGGCCGCCAGCTCGTCGCCGATCAGGGGCACCGACGGGTCCGACGGGTTGCGTCGCGCCCGCCCCTGGCCCGTCACCTCGACACCGGCGTCGGTCACCAGTTCCGCCCGCGCCGAGGTGTCGTCGCCGTCCTCGGTCAGCTCCAGGCGTACGTTCCATTCTTTCGCTCTCATGGCACCCGGCTGCCCACCCGCGGCTCGAGGAAACTCCGCCGGAACTCGCGTTCGGCCAGTGTCTTCACGGCGGCCAGCCGGCCGCGTACGGCGAGGAAGTCGGCCGACTGCGACAGCAGCAGATAGACGAGGCCCGGCACGCCCGGGCGGCAGCGGATCCGCTGCCGCGACACCAGCCGCGTGCGCCCCTCGCCGAGGTCGCGCAGCGCGATCGTCCAGGCCAGCGTGACGTGGAAGGCGCGGATGGACAGCACCAGCAGCCGGTCCGGCTCCGCCTGCGTCACCCGGTAGCCCACGTCGCCGCCTTTGGCAGGCAACAGGTCGCCGACCCCGAGCTTCCCCGGCTCCGGCGCGAAACCCTGGTCAGGGCCGCTCACCTGCGCCAGCCACGGCCACACCGCCTCCGGCGGCGCCTCGATCGTGACGGCGCGGGTCGCGACGACGTGCGGGTGCGTCACCAGCTCGTCGCCCGGCAGCGCCGCGCGGGCCTCCTCGCGGGTCGCGCCCCAGCGCAGCAGCCGGGGACGGACGAGCAGCAGGTACGCGACCGGCACGGCCGCCCACCAGAACGGCCGGGGGTTGGAGAAACCTCTCATGTCTTCAGTGTCCGTTCTGCCCCTTGACGGCGGCCAGTGCCGAAGGGCGGTGGCGGGGCGGACGTTCGGATGGGCGTGCGGAGGGTCCTTCGGCCCCCGCCTGATGGACCTCCGGCCCTGCGCCCTGCGCCCGCCCGCGCGCTGCGATGGAAGGACGAGAGGAGGCCATCATGATCGTGGTGGGTGTGGACGGATCGATGACCGCGCGGGCGGCGGTGGACTGGGCGGCCGCGGACGCCTTCCGCGCTCACCTGCCGCTGCGGATCGTGCACGCGGTGGACCGCTCGCCGTACCAGGTGGACAGGTCCGGCGGTTCAGGGGGCGCCGACACGCTGGTCCGCGAGGGGCAGCGGGTGCTGCGCGAGGCCGTCGCCCTGGCGCGCGAGCGGCAGCCCTCGGTCGAGGTGACGACGCGGGACCTCGAAGGCTCGCCCGTGGCCGTGCTGCGCGAGCAGGCGGAGCGGGCCGGCGAGATCGTGCTCGGCAGCCGGGGGCTCGGCGGCTTCGCCGGGACGCTGCTCGGCTCCGTCAGCGCGCAGGTGGCCGGGCAGGCGCGCTGCCCCGTCGTCGTCGTACGCGGCGAACGGCGGCCCCGGCAGGGCAGGATCGTGGCCGGCGTGGACGACTCGCCCGCGTCGGAGCCCGCGCTCGCCTACGCCTTCCAGCAGGCGGACCTGCGCGGCAGCGCCCTCCAGGTCGTGCACGCCTTCGCGCCGGAGATCGCCCGCGACCTCGACGAGGTGTGCGCCGACCGGCACCGGGTCGTCCAGAAGCGGCTGCGGGCCTTCCGCGAGCGCTATCCGCACCTGGAGGTCGAGGAGACCGTCAGGTTCGCCCACCCGGTGGACGCGCTCACCGCGGCCTCCGCCGAGGCCGACCTGGTGGTGGTCGGCTCCCACGGGCGCGGGCCGTTCGGCGCGGCGGTGCTCGGCTCGGTCAGCCGGGGCGTCCTGCACCACGCCCGCTGCACCGTCGCCGTCGTACGGGCTCCGGGAGCGGACGTCCCCGCGCAGAGGACTTAAGCCACCACCGGCACGGGACGTTCGCCGGTGACGGGCACGCCCGCGGGTAGCGGAGCGTGGGAGGGGAAAGCGAGGTGGGAAGAGCATGACCATCGAAGTCAAGGACCTCATGGGACGGGTGGCCATCGCCGTCAGGCAGGACGCGTCGTTCGCCGACATCGTGGCCGCGATGAGGCGGTTCGCGGTCGGGGCCGTCACCGTCATCGACGCCGAGCGGCGTCCCGTGGGCGTGGTCACCGCGGACGATCTCCTCATGAAGGAGACCGACCAGGTGCGCCACAGCGTCTCGATGTACGAGTCGCACCGGCAGCGGGCGGAGCACGAGAAGGCGGCGGCGGTCACGGCCGCCCGGCTCATGACCTCGCCGGCGATCACCGTCACGCCCCGCGACCCGGTGCGGGTGGCGGCCCGGCTGATGCACGACAGGCGCATCAAGCAGCTCCCCGTGGTCGACCCGGACACCGGCAGGATCGTCGGCACCCTCCACCAGCGGGACGTGCTGCGCGTCTTCACCCGGCCGGGCGAGGAGCTGGCGGCCGACGTGCGGGCCGTGCTGCCCGAGCGGGGGGGGTACACGATCGAGATCGACCGGGGCGTGGTGCGCGTCGCCGGCGAGGCCGAACGGCGCTCGCAGGTGATCGCGCTCGTGGAGCGGCTGCGCGCGGTGGAGGGCGTCATCGACGTGGTCGCGGACGTGCGCTGCGCCGTGGACGACCTCGTGGCCATGCCGCCGGGTTGAGGACCAAAGGCCCCGCCAGGCGGGTCGTACGGCTCTGCGTCAAAACCAGGTGAAGCGATGTCCTTGAGATACCGGAAATCGACGCGATCTCCACGAAAGGACGCCGTCATGACCGCCACCGCCAGCAAGCACGCCACCCGGGCCCACGTCGCCACCGAAAGCGCACGCCGCCCCGTGGACTACGTCTGGGCCGCCGCCCGCATCGCCCTCGGCTGGGTCTTCCTCTGGGCCTTCCTGGACAAGACCTTCGGCTGGGGCTTCGCCACCCCGGCGGCCAAGGCCTGGATCAACGGCGGCAGCCCCACCACCGGCTTCCTCAAGGGCACCGGCGAGAACGCCCTCGGCGGCCTGTTCACCGCGCTGGCCGGACAGGTCTGGGTGGACTGGCTGTTCATGCTCGGCCTGCTCGGCGTCGGCGCCGCGCTCGTCCTCGGGGTCGGCACCCGGATCGCCGCCGTCGCCGGGACCGTGATGCTGGTGCTCATGTGGGCGGCCGAGCTGCCCCTCACCACGAACCCGTTCATGGACGAGCACATCATCTACGCGATCGTCCTCGCCGGCCTGGCCCTCGCCGACGCCGGCGCCACCCTCGGCCTCGGCAACCTGCGCATCGTCCGCGAGCACGCGTGGCTCAGGTAGCCGGACCGCCCGCCCCGGAGCCGGCTTCCCGCAGAACGGACACACCCGCCAGAACGTGGCCGACCACATGGTCGGCCACGTTCGCGTCCACCGGCCGGACGCCGTGGTCGATCCACACGCTGCGCAGCCCGGCCGCCCTCGCGCCCGCGACGTCCGTGGCCGGGTCGTCGCCCACCATCCAGCCCCCGGCCGCCAGGTCCGCCCCGCAGCGCCGGGCCGCGATCGCGAACAGCTCCGCCGCCGGTTTGTGCACGCCCTCCGCCCCGGAGATCGCGTAACCGTCGATCAGCGTGTCCAGCCCCGTCCGCCGGATCTTGGCGAGCTGGCGCTCGCCCGAGCCGTTCGTGGCGATCCCCACCCGCCAGCCGCCGGCGCGCAGCTCCGCCAGCGCCTCGCGGACCCCCGGATAGCAGTCCACCAGGGACGGCAGCCGCCGCCGGAACGCCTCCCACAGCTCGTCCGCCGGCTCGGGCAGCCCGAACCGCCGCCGCACCCCCGCGAAGAACCGCGCCCGGTCCGCACCCGCCTCGGCGTCCAGCGCCGTGATCAGCCCGGCCGCCTCCGGCCCGAGCTTCCGCTCCTCCGCCAGCTCGGCGGCCCATCCGGCCACCGCCGTGTCCAGGTCGAGAAGGGTCCGGTCCAGGTCGAAGAGCACGAGCGGCGCCATGCCCGCCAGCCTACGGCCGCGTACATGCCCGGAGGTCCCTCACGAAAAGGACTTTCGCCGCTGGGCCCGCCGCCCGCCCCGGCGATGTCATGGGAGCCGGAGTGATCAGGAGGCTGTGATGAGCATGGTGGGGTCCGACGGCTCCCGTACGGCACACGACACCGGGCCGCAGGCCGACCGGCTCGGCGACTACCTGGCCCGCATCGGCGGCACGCCGCTGCTGACCGCCGAGGAGGAGGTCGCGCTGGCCGGGCGCGTCGCGGCCGGCAGGTCCGCCGCCCGCCTGCTCGCCGCCGGCGACGCGCGGCCCGGCCTGGAGGAGCTGGCCGCCGACGGCCGGGCCGCGCGGGAGCACCTCATCCGGGCGAACCTGCGCCTCGTGGTCTCCGTCGCCAAGCGGTACGCCTACCGCGGCATGTCCTGGGCCGACGTCGTCCAGGACGGCAACCTGGGCCTCATGGAGGCCGTCGAACGCTTCGACCACACCCGCGGCCACCGCTTCGCCACCTGCGCCACCTGGTGGATCCGCAAGCACATCCAGCAAGGACTGGAGTACGCGCACACCGTGCGGCTGCCGATCGGCGTCCAGGACGAGCTCGGCAGGCTGGCGCGGGCCGAGAGCGCCGTCGCGCAGCGCCTCGGCCGCACCCCCACCGAGGACGAGCTGGCCGCCCACCTCAGCGAGAAGCCGGCCAGGCTCGTCCTGCTGCGGCGGATCTCCCAGGGCTGCGTCAGCCTCGACCTGGCGCCCGGCGACCTCGTCGAGGACCCCGGCGGACCGGCGCCCGTGGAGAGCGCCGAGCGGGAGGCGCTGAAGGACGTGCTGACGGCGCTGGTGGCCGGGCTGGCGCCGCGCCAGGCGATGATCGTACGGATGCGCTACGGCCTGGACGGCCAGGACGAGCACACCCCCCGCCAGATCGCCGACCGGATGGGCGTGACCCCGCACTGGGTGCGCCAGCTCGAACGCGAGTCGCTGGCCCGCCTGTGCCGGCGCGGCACGAGGGCGGGCCTGACGGCCTGGATCGGCTGAATCGGCGCGTCCGGGCCTCGGCGGCGTCAGGCCGTGAAGTCGGCGAAGTCGAAGCCCGGCGAGACGACGCAGCTCACCAGCACCGGCTCGCCGGCCGCCGGCCGGGCCGACTGCGTGACGCCGCCGGGGACGACGGCCTGCGGGACCTCGCCGTCCTCGACCCGCGGCCCCAGGACGACCGTGCGCTCGCCGATCGTCAGCTCCAGCGGCCCGCCCCGGTGCCACAGCCAGACCTCGTCCGACTTCACCACGTGCGGCACGGACTCCTCGCCCGGGTTGAGCAGGAAGTAGATGCCGGTCGCGGTGGCGCGGGGACCGGCGTAGCCGGGCGGCTCGAAGGTCACCCCCGTACGCCAGGTCTCCCTGAACCACCCGCCCTCCGGGTGGGGGAGAAGGTCCAGGGCGGCGGCCACGGGCGGGCGCTCGACGAACGCGACCGGGGCGCCGGTGACGTCCCTGCGCAGGAAGCGGGTGCCGTCGAGGACGAGCTGTCCGGGCAGGCCGGCGGCCAGCGCGGCGGCCTCGTCGGCGACGTGGACGGACGGCCCGTCGGGGTAGGTCTTGAGCTCCACCCGGCCGAGTCTAGGGGGCCGCGAAATGTCGGTCGGAGTGGCTAGTCTGCGACGGGTGATCGAACGGTGGAGCCGTGATCAGGTGCTCGCCCTCGCCCCCGACGCCGCCTCCCGCAAGGCCGCGCAGGGCGTGGCGTCGCCCGGGAAATGGCAGGTGCGCGGCGTGGCCGGCGCGCTTCTCTACGGCGCGTGCCGCGGCAGCGGCGCCACGCCCTACCTGGCGTGCGTCGACCTGACCGGGCCCGCCTACCGCTGCACCTGCCCCAGCCGGAAGTTCCCCTGCAAGCACGCGCTGGGGCTGCTGCTGCTGTGGGCGGGCGACGCCCTCCCGGAGGGAACCCAGGCCCCGGCCTGGGCCACCGAGTGGCTCACCGCCCGCACCGCCCGAGCAACCTCCACCCGACCCCCGGCGCAGCCCCCCACCGAGCCCGAACCGGCGCCGGAGCGTTGGCCCGCCGAGGATCGACTGGGGCCGGAGCAGCGGGTTGACGGGGCGCTGAGGCGGCAGGCCGCCGGGGCCTCGTCGGGGCCTGAGCGACGCCCCGACGAGGCGGAGGTCGGGTCGGAGCGGCAACTCGCCGAAGCCGGGGCAGGGCGGCAGGCCGAGGTAGGGACCGAGCAGCCGGCCGATGGGGTCGAGGTGGGGCCGGCGCGGCAGCCCTCTGGGGCGGAGTCGGTGCGGCATGGGCGGGTGGGTGCGGGGCTGGCCGAGGTGGAGCGGTGGCTGGCTGACCAGGTCAGGCAGGGCCTCGCGGGAGCGGCCGAGCACGAGTGGGACGGCCTGGCCAAACGCCTCATCGACGCGCAGGCCCCCGGCGTCGCGGGCATGGTGTCTCGGCTGGCCCAGGTGCGGGCGGGCGACGACTGGCCGGGCCGGCTGCTGGCCGAGTACGCGCTGATCAACCTGCTCGCCGTCGCCTACCGGCGGCGCGCCGAGCTGCCCGCTCCGCTGGCCCGTACCGTCCTCATCCGCGCCGGATTCCCCGTCACCCGGGAGGAGGTGCTGGCCGGCCCGGCCCACCGCGACCACTGGGACGTCCTGGGCCGCCGCGACGAGGTGCAGGACCGCCTGACCGCGCGCCGCGTGTGGCTGCGCGGGCGACGCAGCGGGCGGGCCGCGCTGGTGCTGTCGTTCGCGCCGCAGGGCCAGCCGCTGGACGCCTCCCTGGTCACGGGCATCACCCTCGACGCCGACGTCGCCTTCTACCCCGGCGCGGCCCCCTTGCGGGCCCTGGTCGCCGACCGGCACGGCACCGTCCCCGCCGCCGGCCCGCCGCCCGGCGGCCCGCCCGAGGAGGCGCTGGAGGAGGTCGCCAGCGCCGTGGCGGAGGACCCGTGGGTGGAGTCGTGGCCGGTGGTGCTGACGGACGTCGTCCCCGAGCGGACCGCGCTCGGCGGGCTCCCGCTGCACCCCGCCGCCCACGACCCCTGGCGACTGCTCGCGGTGTCGGGCGGCCATCCGCTCACGGTGGCGGCCGAGTGGACGCCGCGGGGCCTGCGCCCCCTCACCACCTGGGACGACGACGGCACGGCGGTGATCCTGTGAGCGTACGAGGGCCGGTGCGAGCAGTGAGGGAGGGGGCTCGGTGAGCCGGTGGGACGAGTTGACGTCGGCGGCGCTCGTGGGCACCGATCGGCGGCCGTACCACGGTGTGCTGCTGGAGGACGCGGCCGTAGAGGTGGCGCGCCTGCGGGCGGGGCGGCGCCTCGGCCCGCTCGCGCCTCCGGACCCCGCGCCCGCCGAGGACCGCCCGGCCGTCGGACGGCAGGCGGCCGAGCGCCTGGCCCGCATCCTGGGCGGCGAGCACGAGCGGCTGCTGCCCGAGTGGCTGGCCGCCGCCGCGGCGACCGGCCGCCGTGTCCCTCCGCGCATGCTGCCCGACCTGCTCGACCGAGGCCGGCGCGACGGCTCCATCCGGGCGCACCTCGGCGTGCTGGCCGGGCGGCGCGGCAGGTGGCTGGCCGCGCTCAACCCGGCGTGGGCCTACCTGCTGGCCGAGCCCACGGGCGAGACCTGGGAGCTCGGCGGCCCCGCCGACCGCCGCGCCCACCTGCGGGCGCTGCGCGCGGCCGACCCCGGCGAGGCGAGGCTGCTGCTGGAGAGCACGTGGGAGCGCGAGACCCCGGACGACCGGGCCGAGTTCGTCGCGCTGCTGGCCGACGGGCTGAGCATGGCCGACGAGCCGTTCCTGGAGGCCGCGCTCGACGACCGCCGCCGCGAAGTACGCCAGACCGCCGCCAACCTCCTCACCCGCCTCCCCGCCTCCCGCATGGCGCGGCGGATGGCCGAGCGGCTGCGGTCGTGTGTCACCGTCACCGGCGACGTCATCGTCATCGAGGCCCCCGAGGCGTGCGACAAGGCGATGGAACGCGACGGCATCCGTCCGAAGCCCCCGCGCGGCCTCGGCGAGCGCGCCTGGTGGCTCCAGCAGCTCATCTCCCGCGCCCCTCTCGCGGCATGGGGCCACCCGCCCGAGCGGCTGCTGGCCATGCGCGTTCCTGACTGGGACGCCGAGGTCAGGACCGCCTGGGTACGCGCCGCCGTGCTCCAGCGCGACCCCGCCTGGGCGCGGGCGATGTTCGGCTGGGACCCGATCGCCGACCTGCTGGTGTCGCTGCCGCCGCAGGAGCAGCAGGACCTGGCGGCCGGTTTCGTACGCGGCCACGAACCCGACAGCCAGCTCATCATGGTGCTCGGCGGCGTGTCGTCCCCGTGGAAGGAGGAGCTGGCCACGGCCGTCCTCCACAAGATCGTCAAGGTGTCGGCCACACAGCCGTGGAACCTCGGCGAGCTGGTCAAGCTGGCCGGCGAGCACATCGACCCCGCGCTGTTCCCGCTGGCCGAGAGCTATTCGCCGGTCGAGCCGATCCAGCAGGTCGCGGCCCTGCTGCGGTTCCGCGCCGACCTGCACAAGGAGTTGTTGCCCGAGATGTCCGACAGCGCCCCGGTCATGAGACCGACGAAGGAGCACCCATGACCGTTCTGCGCCCGCACGCGGAAGACCAGTACGCCGAGGAGCTCGCCCTCCTCGCCAAGGACGACGACCGGCCACGGCCGCCGGGCTGGCGGCTGTCGCCGTGGGCGGTCACCACCTACGTGCTGGGCGACGGCGACCGCGTCAGCCCCAAGTACATCGGTCCCCGCCGCATCGTCGAGGTCGCCGTCGCCACGCTCGCCACCGACCGCGCGCTGCTGCTGCTCGGCGTGCCCGGCACCGCCAAGACGTGGCTGTCGGAGCATCTCGCCGCCGCCGTCAGCGGCGACTCCACGCTGCTCGTGCAGGGCACGGCCGGCACCGCCGAGGAAGCCGTACGCTACGGCTGGAACTACGCCCGCCTCCTCGCCGAGGGCCCCTCGCTCGACGCGCTCACCCCGTCGCCCGTCATGCGGGCCATGGCCGAGGGACGCATCGCCAGGGTCGAGGAGCTGACCCGCATGCCGTCCGACGTCCAGGACGCGCTGATCACCGTGCTCTCGGAGAAGACGCTGCCGATCCCCGAGCTCAACCGCGAGGTGCAGGCCGAACGCGGCTTCAACGTCATCGCCACCGCCAACGACCGCGACCGCGGCGTCAACGAGCTGTCCAGCGCCCTGCGCCGCCGCTTCAACACCGTGGTGCTGCCGGTGCCGGCGACCGCCGAGGAGGAGGTCGACATCGTCGCCCGGCGCGTCGCCCAGCTCGGGCGCTCGCTGGAGCTGCCGGAGACGGCCACGGGGCTGGAGGAGATCCGGCGGGTGGTGACGGTCTTCCGCGAGCTGCGCATGGGCGTCACCGAGGACGGGCGCACCAAGCTCAAGTCGCCGAGCGGCACGCTGTCCACGGCCGAGGCCATCTCCGTGCTGACCAGCGGCATCGCGCTCGCCGCCCACTTCGGCGACGGCGTCCTGCGCCCGGCCGACGTCGCCGCGGGCATCGTCGGGGCCGTGGTGCAGGAGCCGGTGTCCGACCGGGTGGTGTGGCGCGAATACCTGGAGACCGTGGTCCGCGAGCGCTCCGACTGGCGCGACTTCTACCGAGCCTGCCGCGAGGCCACATGACCACGTCCGGAGCGCTGGTGGTGGGGGAGGCGCGCGTGACGGTGCTCGGCGTGCGCCACCACGGGCCGGGCTCGGCCAGGGCCGTCCGCGCCGAGCTCGAACGCCTGCGCCCCGACGCGATCCTCATCGAGGGGCCGCCCGAGGCCGACCCGCTCGTCCGCCTCGCCCCTGGTCTCGACCCGCCCGTCGCGCTGCTGGCGCACGTGCCGGGAGCGCCGTCGCGCGCGGCGTTCTGGCCGTTCGCCGGGTTCTCGCCGGAGTGGCAGGCGATCCTGTACGGGGTGTCGGCCGGCGTACCGGTGCGCTTCTGCGACCTGCCGGCCGCGCACACCCTGGCCGAGGACCCGCGAGGCGGCGAGGACCAGCCGACCGCCGCACGACCGGCCGACCCCATCGGCGCACTGGCCGCCGCGGCCGGCTACGACGACCCGGAACGCTGGTGGGAGGACGTCGTCGAGCACCGGCCCGGCCCCACCGCCGAAGCGCCGGCGCCCTGGTTCGAGGTGATCGCCGAGGCCATGGCCGCCGTACGCGAGGGTCACGTGCCCGACGAGCGGGAGGCCAGGCGCGAGGCCCACATGCGCAGGACCGTCCGCGCCGCGCTCAAACAGGGCCACACCCGCGTCGCGGTCGTCTGCGGCGCCTGGCACGTGCCCGCGCTCACCGGCCCGCAGCCGTCCGCCGCGGCCGACAACGCGCTGCTGCGCGGCCTGCCCAAGGTGAAGGTGGAGCTGACCTGGGTGCCGTGGACGTACGGCCGGCTCGCCTCCTGGAGTGGCTACGGCGCGGGCGTCACCTCGCCGGGCTGGTACCACCACCTTTTCACCGTGCCCGACCACCCGGTGGAGCGGTGGCTGGCCGAGGCGGCCGGGGTGCTGCGCGGCGAAGGGCTCGCGGTGTCGTCCGCGCACGTCATCGAGTCCGTACGGCTCGCCGAGAGCCTGGCCGCGCTCCGCGGCCGGCCCCTGGCCGGGCTGAGCGAGGTCACCGAGGCGGCACGAGCGGTCCTGTGCGAGGGCGACGACCTGGCGGTGGAGCTGATCCAGCGGCGGCTGGTCGTCGGCGACCGGCTCGGCCGCGTACCGGACGGCGTGCCGATGGTGCCGCTCCAGCGCGACCTGCGCGACCAGCAACGGCGACTGCGGCTGCGGCCCGAGGCGCTCGACCGCGAGCTCGACCTCGACCTGCGCAAGCCCCTCGACCTCGAACGCAGCCACCTGCTGCACCGGCTGCGGCTGCTGGAGGTGGGCTGGGGCACGCCGGGGCAGGCGCGCGGCAAGGGCACCTTCCGCGAGACGTGGACCCTGCGGTGGCGGCCGGAGCACGATCTCGCGCTCATCGAGCACGCCGCGCTCGGCACCACCGTCGCGGCGGCGGCCACGCGGCGGGCCGCCGACCGCGCCGGGGGCGGCTCGGCGGCGCTGGCGGAGCTGACGGCGCTGGTCGAGCACTGCCTGCTGGCCGACCTGCCGGACGCGCTGCCCGCCGTGCTTGCCGCACTGTCGGCGCGGGCCGCCCTGGACACCGACGTCACGCACCTCATGGCGGCACTGCCCGCGATGGTCCGCGCCCACCGGTACGGCGACGTACGCGGCACTCCGGCCGAGGGGCTGGCGGTGATCGTCCGTTCGATGCTGGACCGGATCAGGATCGGGCTGCCGGTCGCCGTGACCGGCCTGGACGACGACGCCGCGGCCGACCTGCTCAAACACATCGACGCCGTCCACGCCGCCGTCGCCCTCCTCACCGAACACGTGGACGGGACGGAACATGCGGAGCCCGTCGAGCGGCCCGAGGGGGGACGGGAGCGGGAACGTTGGCTGGCGACGTTGCGTGGGCTCAGCGACCGGCAGGATCTGCACGGCCTCATCGAAGGCCGGCTCACCCGGATCCTCCTCGACTGCGGCGAGCTCGACGACGCCGGCGACCGCATGTCCCGGGCCATGTCCCGCGGACAGGCGCCGGCGCGGGCCGCATCCTGGGTGGAGGGTTTCCTGAGCGGGGGAGGCCTGCTGCTGGTGCACGACCCTCGGCTGCTCTCCCTGGTGGACGGCTGGCTCACCGGGCTGTCCGGCGACCAGTTCACCGACGTGCTGCCGCTGCTGCGCCGTACGTTCGGCGCGTTCGCCGCCCCCGAGCGCCGTTCGATCGGCGAGCGCCTGCGTTCGGCGGGACGCGAACGGGACCGGGACGACGCCCACGACCTGGACGACCGCCGCGCGGCCGGCGCCGTCGCCACCGTCCTGTCGATCATCGGCCGCACACCCGCCCGCACCACCGAGGGGGAACGATGAACGACGAGCGGATGCGGCGCTGGCGGCTGGTGCTGGGAGGCGGCGACGCCGACGGGGTCGGGTTCGGGCTGCAGGGGGACGACGCCCACATGGACGCCGCCCTCGCCGCCGTCTACGACCACGGCGAGGGCGGCAGCGCCGGGACCGGCGGCGGCAGAGAGGGCGGGCTGGGGGCGTCGGCCCCGCGCGTGGCGCGCTGGCTCGGCGACATCCGGACCTACTTCCCCGCCACGGTCGTCCAGGTGATGCAGAAGGACGCGATCGAGCGGCTCAACCTCACCAGGCTCCTGCTGGAGCCGGAGATGCTGGAGGCCGTGGAGCCCGACGTGCACCTGGTCGGCACCCTGCTCGCGCTCAACAAGGTGATGCCCGACCAGGCCAGGGAGTCGGCGCGGGCGGTGGTCCGCACGGTGGTGGCGGAGCTGGAGCGCCGGCTGGCGCAGCGGACGCGGGCGGCGGTGGCGGGCGCGCTCGACCGCTCGGCGCGCACGCACCGCCCGAAGCGGACGGCCGACATCGACTGGGACCGTACGATCCGGGCGAATCTCAAGCACTACCTGCCCGACCGCAACACGGTGGTCCCGTCCCGGCTGGTCGGCTACGCCCGGCGCAGGCGGGCGGTGCAGCGGGAGGTCGTGCTGTGCGTCGACCAGAGCGGGTCGATGGCGGCGTCGGTGGTGTACTCAAGCGTGTTCGGGGCGGTGCTGGCCTCGATGAGGTCGTTGCGGACGTCGCTCGTGGTGTTCGACACGGCGGTGGTGGACCTCACGGACCAGTTGCACGACCCGGTGGAGCTGCTGTTCGGCACCCAGCTCGGCGGCGGCACCGACATCAACCGGGCCGTCGCCTACTGCCAGGGCCTCATCACCCGTCCGGCCGACTCGATCTTCGTCCTGGTCAGCGACCTGTACGAGGGCGGCGTCCGGCAGGAGATGCTGCGCCGGGTGGCGGCGATGAAGGAGGCCGGCGTGCAGGTGATCGTGCTGCTGGCGCTGTCCGACGAGGGGGCGCCCTTCTACGATCACGAGAACGCCGCCGCGCTGGCCGCGATGGGGGTGCCGGCGTTCGCCTGCACCCCCGACGCCTTTCCCGGGCTGATGGCGGCGGCGATCGAGCGCCGCGACATCGGCCGCTGGGCGGAGCACACCTTCGGAGCCTGATCCCACAGCCCTGCCGCCCGTCCTGCCGTCCGCCCTGCCGTCCTCATGGCCGGCGGGGCTCAGTGGGCGGGTTCCTGGTCGGGATGGGCGTGCCGCGGCAGCAGGAACGACAGCGCGAACGTCAGCACCAGCAGCCCGACCTCGACCCACACCGTGACCTCCATCGAGGCACCGAACCCCCACTGGTCGGCGAGCAGGTTGAAGAACAGCGTCCCCAGCAGGGCGCTGCCGAGCGCGCCGCCGAGCTGCTGCACGGCGGTCAGCGTCCCGGACGCCGAGCCGGACTCGTGCGGCTCGACCCCGGCGAGCACGATGTCGAAGAACGGCGCCATGGTGAGCCCCATGCCGATGCCGACGAGGCCGAGGCCGGGGGCGAGCTGCCAGACGGTGACGTCGAGCCCGGCGAAGTGGATGGTGAGCGCGAGCACGGCCGCCCCCGCCCCCATCACGGTCGCGCCGATCTGCAGCAGCCCGCGCCCGAGCTTCTCCTGCAGCCCGGACATCGCCAGGCCGAAGCCGACCACGCCCCCGACGGCCTGCGGCAGCCCGGCGAGGCCCGCCTTGAGCGGGGAGAAGCCGAGCCCCATCTGGGTGTAGAGGGCGAAGACCAGGCCGATGCCCATCATGCCGGTGAAGAAGGCGAGCCCGGCGACGAGCCCGCCGGTGAAGGCGCGCTTGCGGAACAGGCCGGGGACGACCAGCGGGTCCTTGCCGGAGGCGGCGCGGCGGGTCTCGTACCGGGCGAACACGGCGAAGACCACGATCGAGGCGGCCATGGACGCGAACGTCCACCAGGGCCAGCCCTGCTCGCGCCCCTGGATGAGCGGGTAGATGAGCAGCAGCGCGGCGAGCGAGACCAGCCCGACGCCGCCGAGGTCGAGCCGGGTGGCGTTGGACAGGCGGAACTCGGGCAGGAAGCGGATCCCGGCGAGCGCGGCGGCGAGGCCGAGCGGCAGGTTGATCAGGAAGATCATGCGCCAGCCGGTGCCGAAGAAGTCGGCGTCGACGAGCCAGCCGGCCAGCACCGGGCCGCCGACCGACGAGATGGTCATGACCGGCCCGAACATGCCGAACGCCTTGCCCATCTCGTGCGGCGGGAACATTTCCTTGATCAGGCCCAGCCCTTGGGGCAGCATCACGGCGCCGAACAGGCCCTGCAGCACCCGTGCGGCGATCAGCATCTCGGGGCTGACGGCGATGCCGCACAGCAGCGAGGCCGCGGTGAAGCCGAAGGCGCCGATGAGGAACATGCGCTTGCGGCCGTAGAGGTCGCCGAGCCGGCCGCCGGTGATGAGGCCGACGGCCATGGCGAGCGTGTAGCCGGCGCCGAGCCACTGCACGAGGCTGTCGCTCCCGCCCAGGTCGCGCTGGATGGTGGGGGCGGCGATGGTGGTGACCAGGGCGTCGAGCAGGTCCATGACCTCGGCGGCGAGGATCACGAAGAGCGCGACCCATCGCCACCGGTAGCCCTGGGCCTCGCCTGTCTCCTGGGAGGCGGTGACGGTCATCTTGGTAACTCCTGACGGATGAAACAGTGTTCTGCGGAACGAACGGTGTTCGTCACGAACACCGTTTTAGTAGCGAACACCGTTCGTGTCAAGTACAGTGTTCGGTATGGACCGGACGAGGACGACCGACGGCGTGCCCGCCCCTCCCTGGCGCAAGTCACGCCGGCAGCCGCAGCCCAAGCGCCAGCTCAGCCAGGACCTCATCGTCGAGGCCGGGCTGCGGATCCTGGACGACGAGGGGTTCGAGGCGCTCAGCATGCGGCGCGTCGCCCAGGAGCTCGACACCGGCCCCGCGTCCTTGTACGCGCACGTCGCGAACAAGGAGGAGCTGCTGGAGCTGATCTACGACCGGGTGCTCGGCGAGATCCGGCTGCCCGAGCGCGACGCGGCCCACTGGAAGGAGCAGCTGCGCGCGTACTGCCTGGAGGTGCACCGCGTCCTCGGCCACCACTCCGACGTGGCCCGCGCGGCGCTGGCGAGCATCCCCACCGGCCCCAACTCCCTGCGCGCGGGCGAGTTCGTCTACGGGCTGCTCATCGAGGCCGGCATGCACCCGAGGGAGGCGTCGCTGGTCATGGACCGCCTCTCGCTCTACCTCATCGGCGACGCCTACGAGGGCTCCCTGCACCGCGCCAGGATGCGCGCCGCCGGGCTGACCGACCCGCAGGAGTACTTCGAGCGGTTCTCCGGCCAGATCGCCACCTACTACCGCGCACTGCCCGCCTCCACCTTCCCGCACCTGCACCAGCACATCGACGAGCTGGTCGCCGACGACGGCGAGAACCGCTTCATGTACGGGCTGGAGCTGATGCTCGACGGCCTGGAGAACCGCATGCCCGGCGCCTGATCCGGCCCCGGTCCAGAGCCTGATCTAGGTCCAAGTGCCGAGAGGCGGCTAGGACCAGCGGCCGATGTGCTGAGCTGTGCCTTCGCCCTAGCGTGACCGGCATGACGACGATCGTTGAGGAGAAGCCGGCCCCGGCCGGCGTGGTGTCGGCGCCGTACCGTGCGCTGAGTTTCGGGCTCGTGGCCATCGTGACCCTGCTGGCGTTCGAGGCGATGGCGGTGGCCACGGCCATGCCGGTGGTGGCCCGCGAGCTGGACGGCATGCCCCTGTACAACCTGGCCTTCAGCGCCACCCTGGCGGCCAGCGTGATCGCGACCGTGCTGGGCGGGCGGTGGAGCGACCGGCGCGGGCCGCTCGAACCGATCGCGGCCGGGGTGGTGACGTTCGTGGCCGGGCTGCTGCTGGCGGGGTTCGCGCCGACCATGGAGGTGTTCGTGGCCGGCCGGTTCGTGCAGGGGCTCGGCGCCGGGGCCACCCAGGTCGCCTTGTACGTGCTGGTCGCCCGCGTCTACCCCGCCGCGCTGCATCCGAAGGTGTTCGCGCTGTTCTCGGCCGCGTGGGTGGTGCCGTCGATGGTGGGGCCGGCGATCGCCGGGTTCGTGGTGCAGAACGCCGACTGGCGGTGGATCTTCCTCGGCGTCTCGCTCATCGTCGTCCCGTCGGCGCTGCTGCTCTGGCGCGGCACCACCGGCCGCGACCTCGGCGCAGGCTCCGGAGAGCCCGCGCCGGGCGCCGACCCCGCCCCCGCTCTCGGCCGCAAGCTGGTCTGGGCCGCGGTGACGGCCGTGGCCGCCGCGCTCATCCAGTACGGCAGCGCCCTGGAGCTGGCCGGCCTGCCCCTGCTCGCGGCGGGCGTCGTCCTGCTGGCCGTGGCACTGCCCAGGCTGCTGCCGACCGGCTCGCTGCGGGCCGCGCCCGGCCTGCCGAGCGCGCCGGTGCTGCGCGGGCTGGCGTTCGGCTCGCTCACCGCCGCCCAGGTGCTGATCCCCCTCATGCTGATCAACGAGCGCGGGCTCAGCGCCACCGCCGCCGGCATCGTCCTCACGGTCGGCGCGCTCGGCTGGTCCACCGGCTCCTGGCTCAAGGGCCGCGGCCGGATCAGCAACCTGCTCGCGGTCCGCGGCGGAGCCGCCCTGCTCGCGACCGGCCTCGCGCTGGTCACGCTCGTGCTGGTGGACTCGGTGCCGCTGGCGCTCGCGCACGTCGCCATGGCCATCGCCGGACTCGGCATCGGCATGCTGCACCCGACGGTCTCGGTGCTGGTGCTGGAGATGTCCGCGCCGGGGGAGGAGGGCCAGAACAGCGCCGCCGTGGGCGTCGGCGAGTCGGTCTTCACCGTGGTCGCCGTCGCGGCCAGCGGCGCGATCTTCACGGCCTCCGGCGGCAGCTACGCGGCCGGTCTGCTCACCGCCGTGGCGCTGGCCGTGCTGGCGTTCGCGCTGGCCCCCCGTTTGGTCCGGTCCCGCACAGCAGGCACTATGGAGGTGACCGTGCCCTGAAGTGGGCCGTAAGAGGGGGGTACATGCCGCGCGTGCGTGAGCTCGAGGTCTTCCGGCTCGTCCTGCCGTACGGCAGGAGGTCGGAGACCCTGCTCGTGAAGCTCACCGACCAAGGCGGCATGACCGGGTGGGGCGAAGCGCTCTCCCCTCAGCCCAAGACCTGGTCGAAGCTGGAAGAGACGCTGGCCGCCCTGCTCATCGGCGTCGACTGGGAGCACCCCGACGCCGTCCCGAGCGGCGATCCGGCGGTCGACATGGCCTGCTGGGACCTGTGGACGAGGATGCGCGGCGTGCCGCTCGCCGAGGCGATCGGCGGCACCCGCACCTCCCTCATGGCCACCGTCCGCCTGTCGCCCGACCCGTCCACGGAGAGCCTGGTCAGCCGGGTCAACCAGCAGGTCTGCGCCGGCTACGGGCACGTCACGCTCGACGTGCGTCCCGGCTGGGACGTCGAGCCCGTACGCGCCGTCCGGGCCGCCTACCCCGCGCTGACCCTCGCCGTCGACTGCGGCAACGCCTACACCGAGCAGGGCCAGCTCGTCGCCCTCGACTCCTACGGCCTGGAGGTCATCGAGCGGCCGTTCGCCACCGGCGACGTCTACGCCCACGCCGCGCTCCAGGACGAGGTGACGGCCTCCGTGGCCGTCGAGGTCGCCTCCACCGCCGAGCTCGACGACTTCCTCACCGTACGGGCCGCGCGGGTGCTGCTGCTGCGGCCCACGGCCTTCCCGTCCCTGAGCGAGGCCCGCCGCGCCCACGACCGGGCGGCGGCGGCCGGCTGGGACATCCAGTGCGCGGGCGGCCAGGGGATGGGGCTGGCCAGGGCGGCCACCGTCGCCGTCGCCAGCCTGCCCGGCTGCACGCTGCCCTGCGACGTCACCCAGCCGCCCCGGCAGAACCAGCTCGTCACCCCGATCGTGGGGGCGAACGCGGGCGTCATCGCCGTCCCGCTGACGCAGTCCGGGCTCGGCCACGACATCGACGAGACCCGCCTGCGCCGGATGGCGAAGGAGACCTTCCACGCCTGAGGCCGGTGTTCGCCGAACGCGTACCGGCCGGGCGGCCCGGCGGACGCGCCGACGTGGTGGAGTTGGCCTGAGAGCCGGGCGCGGCGGGACGTCCGGGCTGCTGCCGGAGGTGGGCTGATGGCGAGGGACGCCGACGAGGACGCGATCCGGCTGGCCGGGGAGTCGCTGGCGGCCGGCGATCCGCTGGGCTGGTTCGAACGCCTCTACGCCGAGTCGGCGTCCGGCGAGGCGATCGTGCCCTGGGACTCGCGCGCCCCGCACCCCCTGCTCGCCGAGTGGGCCGAGGCCCACGCCGACGGAAAGGGGCGGGCGCTCGTCGTGGGGGCGGGGCTCGGCGACGACGCCGAACACCTCGCCGGGCTCGGCTACGACACCGTCGCCTTCGACGTGAGCGAGTCGGCCGTGCGGCTGGCGCGCGAGCGGTTCCCCGGGAGCCGGGTGCGCTACGAGGTGGCCGACCTGCTGCGCCCGCCGGAGGAGTGGCGGCGGGCGTACGATCTGGTGGTGGAGATCATGACGGTGCAGGCGCTGCCGGAGCCGCTGCACGCCGCCGCCACCGAGGCGATCGCCGAGTTCGTCGGCCCCGGCGGCACACTGCTGGTGATCGCGACCGGGCGGGAGGAGGGCGGGCCGGTGTTCGCGCCGCCGTGGCCGCTGACGCCGTCCGAGATCGCCGCGTTCGCGACGGACGGCCTGGAGCGGGGCACGGTCGAGGACCTGCGGGACGGCGGTCGCCACCGCTGGCGGGCCACCTTCCACCGCTCGCTCACGGCATGAACGGGCCGAGCGCCGTGCTGCCCGAGGAGGCGCTGCACCTCAGCAACGGCGACGCCACCGACGTGCCGGGCACCGGGCTCGCCCGGCGCGTGGTCTACTGGCGCGACGTCCTGCACGAGGGCCCGGTGCCGGAGGTCGCCCCGGCCGAGCTGCGCCGCGTCCGCGCCGACCACCTCACGGCCTGCCACGGCGCCGAGCGCGAGGCGACGCTGCGCGCCTTCGCCGAACGCGACCAGGCCCTTGAGGGCAACCGCGACGGCGCGTACGTCCTGTGGTTCGAGGCCGACCTGTACGACCAGCTCCAGATCGTGGAGATCCTCGCCCGCCTGGCCGCCCTGGGCGTTCCCGCAGAGCGGGTGACGCTCATCTGCATCGGCGAATACCCCGGCATCGCTCAGTTCGGCGGCCTCGGGCAGCTCACCGCCGAGCAACTGCGCGAGCTGCCCGGCACCGGAGCGTGCGCCCGGCTGACCCCGGCGGCGCTGGAGCTGGCCACCCGCGCGTGGGCGGCCTTCCGCGCGCCGACGCCCGAGGGCCTGGCCGCCATCGCCGCGGCCCGGCTGGGGGAGCTGCGCTTCCTGGGCGAGGCGTTCGACCGGCTCGGCCGCGAATACCCCTCCACCCGGGACGGGCTGTCGCTGTCCGAGCGCCGGGTGCTGGCCGCCGTCGCCGCCGGCGCGCCCGACGCGGGCACGGCCTTCGTCCGGGCCGCGGCACGCGAGCCGCGGCCCTTCATGGGCGATCTCACCTGCTTCGACCGGATGGAACGGCTGGCGCGGGGCCCGCACCCGCTGCTCGACCTCGACCCGGCCGCCGGCCCGGTGACGCGGACGACCCGACTGCGCCTGACCGACACCGGCGCGCGCGTCCTCGCCGGCCAGGCCGACCAGGTCACGCTCAACGGCGTCGACCGGTGGATCGGCGGCGTCCACCTGCACGGCCACCAGGTGGCGTGGCGCTGGAACGAGGCCACGGAAACCGTCACCCCCGCCGCGAAGGAGCAGGAGAGTCAGTGAACGAACGTGACGCCTACACCATCACCGCCGGCAGGAGCGGCCCCTGGTGGGCGTTGACCGTCCACGGGCCCGGCCTCAAGCGCGGCTACCACACTCAGGTGAAGCGTCTGGAGCACGCCGAGGAGATGGCTCGCGATCTCGCGGCCACGATGCTGGACGTCGACGTCTCCGACCTCGACGCCGATTTTGAGCTGGCGGTGGCCGACGAGGTCGCGTCCACCTGACCGCAGGCTGCCGGGATCATCGCGGTCAGAGGGCGATGAGCCGTACGCGGCCACCGCAAAGGCGGGCCAGGTCGTCGATGTCGGAGGTGAGGATGGCGACCGGTCCGGGCTGCCGCAGGGCGACCTCCGCCACGGTCGCGTCGATCGCGTACTTGTGACCGTGCAGTCCCGCGGTCTGAAGCAGCTTCGCGGAAGCCTTGGCCGCCCTCGCGGTCACCGGCTCGATCCTGACCCGCGAGAGCGCCCACTGCAGACGGGACAGGTTCACCCGCGCGTGGCTGACCTCCACGATGGTGTTGGCGCTGATGACGAGGTCCGCGCCCATGCCGTGGAACACCTGGAACATCGCGAGCACCTTACGGTCTTGCGCGATCCAGGCGGCCAGCCCTTCGGAGTCCAGGACGACGGTCTCGACGTGGCCGATCACTCCGGGCCCGCCTCGTGGCCGTGACCCCTTGCACCGAGGATCCTCGACCGGGCCTCAGCGAGTTCTTCCTCGGTGAACCTGCCGTGCTCCTCCTGGTAATGGAGCAGGTCGGCGCCGAGGAGCTGATGCCGGAGCTGGCGCGCCACCGCTTCGGCCACATAGGCGGAGAGGTTGTCGGTGATCTTCTTGAGCTCGGCCACCTGGTCGTTCGGCAGGGTCACCGTGATGCGCGTCGTCTCGGCCATGGACCCAGCATACCGTGGTATGCGCGGGTCAGGTGGGCGGGCAGGCGCCGGGCAGCACCAGGTGGATCAGCCGGGAGCGGCGGCGCATCCGGTAGCTGCGGGCGGTGTCGAGCGGGCGAGGGCTAGCGAGGTGGAGTTGTCGAACCCGGCGCCCACCTGGCCGCTGACGACGGCGGGGACGATGGCGCTCAGAGGGCGCCGCCGCAGCCCTCCGTCAGGCCCTTGACCGGGTCGTCGTCCGTCCCGGACTGCTGCTTCTTCTTCGGGGTCTTCTTCTCCGGAGTCTTGGTCGGCGAGGGGTCGGCCGACGCGCCGCTGTCGGCGTTCGCCGGCGTGGCGGGCCCGGTGGCCGCGACGGCCGGGCTCGCGGCGGAGGAGTCGCGGATGGCCTTGGCCGTGATGCCGCGGATCTTGTCCCAGTCGGGATAGCCCGTGTTGATCAGCGGCGGCACGAACTGCACGCTCGACACCTTCGCGTTCTTGACCTTGAGAGCCAGCGGCACCAGGTTCTTCAGCATCGAGAACGGGATGTCGGTCCTGATCAGCTCCTTGGTGGCCAGCGCGATGCGGTTGAAGCGGGTCAGCACCGTCGCCGGGTCGGCCTGGGTCAGCAGCGCGCCGAGCACGCACCGCTGGCGGCGCATCCGGGTGAAGTCGTCGCTGTTGGTGCGCGAGCGGGCGTACCACATCGCGTCGGCGCCCTTGAGCTTGCGCGTGCCGGCCTTGACCAGGCCCTCGTTGTAGCGGCCGAACACGACGTCCGTCTCGACGGTGAGCGTGATGCCGCCGATGGCGTCGATGAGGCGGGCGAAACCCCACATGTTGACCAGGGCGTACCAGTCGACCCTGAGACCGAGGGTGTAGCCGATCGTGTCCATCAGGACCTTGGGGCCCTGGTGCTGCTTGCCGCCGAAGATCTCCGGGTGCGCGTCGGCGTACTCCCAGACGCTGTTGAGCAGGTCGCTGCGGCCGCCGCCGGGGTCGGCCGGCAGGCGGAAGCCGCTGGGGAAGCGCTCGGCCATCGGCGTGCCGGGGCGGAAACGCACGTCCTCCAGGTTGCGCGGCAGGCTGAACAGCACGGTGTTGCCGGTCTCCACGTCCACGCTGGCCAGGTTCATGCTGTCGGTGCGGACCCCCACGCGGTGGTCGTCGGCGTCGCCGCCCAGCAGCAGGATGTTGACCCGCTTGCGCCCCGCCCACGGGTCCTCGGGCGAGGGCTGGGCCGTGGCCGGGGTGCCGGCGTCGGCGCTGAGCCCGGTGCCCGGGTCGGCGGCGGCGGGCTCCTGGAAGATGTCGTTGATCGTCGCCTGGGCGGTCCACGCGAGGTTGCCGAGCGCGCCGAACGGCACCACGACGAGCACCGCCATCAGCCCCGCGAGCGTGCCGGTGAGGATCTGCCCGCCCTGCGACAGCCCGCTGGGCCGCAGCACCACGAACGAGTGGACGATCAGGGCGAACCAGGCCACCCCGAGCACGATCGTCCCGGCGATGACCGCCGTCATGGCGGTGTTGTCCATCAGGGCGCCGACCAGGTCGCCGGTGTCGACCGCGAGCCACACCCCGAGCGCGGCCAGCAGCAGGACCGCGTAGCAGGACAGCAGGACCAGGCCCGTCCTGCGCCGGCCCGCGCGCAGGTGCGCCGCGCCCGGAGCCAGCGCCGACAGCGCCAGCCAGCCGAGCACCGCGCCGGTGCTCACCGGTTCCTTTGCCTGCACGACATCCCCGTTTCCCCGTAAAGGTCTCCATAGGCCACCGGACCGAGGCGGCAGCATACGCACCGAAAACGAATGATGTCGTTATCGGCGGGTGAACACCACTGGCCGAATAAGATTCGGTTCATGGCCTTCACCGAGATCGCGTACGACGTGGCCGACCGCGTGGCCACCCTCACATTGTGTCGCCCTGAGCGGCTGAATGCGTTCACGCACACCATGCGCGTCGAGCTCATCGAGGCGTTCGACCGGGCCGACGCCGACGACGGGGTCCGCGCGGTGGTGGTGACCGGCGCGGGCCGGGCCTTCTGTGCGGGGGCGGACCTCGGCGGGGGCGGCGGCACGTTCGGCCACCGGGAGCGGGGCGAGACCGTCGAGGGCGCGCCGCGCGACGGCGGCGGCACCGTGGCCCTGCGCATCGCCCGCTCGCTCAAGCCGGTCATCGGCGCGATCAACGGCCCGGCCGTGGGCGTCGGCGTGACGATGACGCTGCCGATGGACGTGCGGCTGGCGGCCGAGTCGGCGCGCTTCGGGTTCGTCTTCGCCCGCCGCGGCATCGTCACCGAGGCGGCGTCGAGCTGGTTCCTGCCGCGGATCGTCGGCATCGCGCAGGCCATGGAGTGGGCGGCGACCGGCCGCGTCTTCCCGGCCGCCGAGGCGCTGGCGGGGCGGCTGGTGTCGCGGGTGCTGCCGGACGCGGAGCTGCTGCCGGCGGCGTACGCGCTGGCCAGGGAGATCGCCGACAACACCTCGGCCGTCTCCGTCGCCGCGATCCGCCGCCTGATGTGGTCCGGGCTGTCGGCGAGCTCGCCGTGGGAGGCGCACGCCGCCGACTCGCGGCTCATGGCCGAGCTGGGCGGCGGGGCCGACTCGGTCGAAGGAGTGACCGCGTTCCTGGAGAAGCGGCAGGCCGACTTCCCGATGAAGGTCAGCGAGGACCTGCCGCCGGGTGTACCGTCCTGGCCCGACAATCCTTATGGTGTCTGACATGTACGAAATCACCACTCTGCGGCTGCCCGACGATTTCGAGGGCGAGGTCGTCGCGACCCTGGTGGCGAGGACCGCGGGCGCCGCGTCCCGCAGGGCGGTGCTCTACCTGCACGGCTTCACCGACTACTTCTTCCAGGACCACCTGGCCGAGCACTACGTCCAGCGCGGCATCGACTTCTACGCCCTCGACCTGCGCAAGTACGGCCGCTCCCTGCTCCCGCACCAGACCAGGGGCCTGATCAGGAGCGTCACCGACTACTTCCCCGAGATCGACGAGGCCGTCCGCCTCATCCGGCGCGACCACGACGAGCTGACACTGAACGCCCACTCCACCGGCGGCCTGGTCGCCGCCCTGTGGGCCGACCGCGTCCGCGGCCGGGGGCTGGTGCAGGGGCTCGCGCTCAACAGCCCGTTCTTCGACCTCAACGTGCCCGCGCCGCTGCGGATGGCCGCCGACCTGCTGCGGACGCCGCTGTCGTACACCCGCCGGCCGCTCCCGCTGGGCGTCAGCACCGTCTACGGGCAGACGCTGCACCGCGACCACGGCGGCGAATGGGACTACGACCTGGAGCTCAAGCCGCTCGGCGGGTTCTCGGTGCACGCCATGTGGCTGGCCGCCGTCCGGCGGGCCCAGCGCCGCCTGCACAAGGGGCTCGCGGTGGACGTGCCCGTGCTGGTGCTGGCCTCGTCGAACGGCCTGCGGGTACGCGACTTCGTCCCGGAGGCGCGTTCGGCCGACATCGTGCTCGACCCCGCCCACATCGCCCGCTGGTCCACCTCGGTGGGGCCGCACGTCACCTGCGTACGGATCCAGGACGGCGTGCACGACCTCGTGCTGTCGGCCGAGCCGGTGCGCAAGCAGGTCTTCGCGGAGCTGGACCGCTGGATGAGCACCTACATCCACCAGGGAGACGCTCACCAGGGAGACGCTCACCAGGGGAACGCGAAGAGGCCGTAGTAGGCCGCCGCCACCATCAGCAGGCCGGTGCCGCCCAGCACGCCCGCCACCGCGACGTGCTGCCAGCGGCCCGGCCGCATGCCCTCGCGCAGCGCCGACAGCACCGCCGCCACCGCCGTGACCTCCTGCACCAGCATGAGCACGGCGAGGATGCGCACCACGAGCCAGCCGGCCAGCACCGCCGGCCACGCGCCCGCCTGGTTGATGGAGAACAGGACCAGCAGCGTGATGAACGCGACCACCGACGCCAGCAGCCCCAGGCTGGTCCACGCGATCCTGACCAGCCGGCGCCGGATCGGCGGCCACAGCCGGGCGTTGGCCTCGGCGACGACGAGCGGATGGCCGCGGCCCCGCAGCCGGACGACCACGGCGGCGACCGGCCCCGCCACGTAGCCGACGGCCGCTAAGCAGATCGTCAGGCCGAGCATCGTCCCGCCCGCGTACCAGGGGGCCGCGGGGACGTCGCTCGCCTCGAACCGCTGCACCGGCGTCGCGCCCGCCAGGTGCGCCGCCGGCTTGGCCGTGGCCGGCAGGCCGCTGATCCAGTTGCCGAGGGTCTCCAGGTAGCCCTTGGCGAACGGCCCGCCGCCGACCCGCATGGCGTGGTCGCCCTGGCCGATGAAGCGGATTGTGTAGTCGTCGTTGCCGGCCCTGCCCATCGCGGTGACGAGCGCCTTGGTGGACTCGACGAAGGGGATCGAAGGGTCGGTCGTGCCGTAGAACGCGAGGACCGGCACCTTGATCCCGCTCAGCGCGGGCATCGCGTCGTAGCGCAGGAACGTGAAGCCGACCCCGCCCATCGCCCTGGTCAGCAGGTCGCGCGCGCCGATGGGAGCGCGCAGCCGCAGCAGCTGCTCGTTCAGCGCCCATGCGACCTGGCGCAGCGGGGAGACGTTCGGGGACGACACCAGCACCACGAACCCGACCGCCGCGCTCTTGGCCGCCGCGATCGGCACCACCCAGCCGCCCTCGCTGACGCCCCAGACGCCGACCCGCGCCGGGTCCACCTCGGGCAGCGCGCGCAGGTACTCCACCATGCGAAGGGCGTCGTCGGCGAGCAGGCCGAAGTCGCGCTCGCGGAAGTCGTAGCCGACCGTGCGCTTGTCGAAGGCGATCGTCACCACGCCCGCCTTGGCCAGGAACTCCGCCTGCGGCGTGAACTCGGTGCGCGAGCCGTTGCCCGACCCCGACACGAACACCATCGCCGGATGCCGCCCCGGCGTCAGCGGCGTGCGCAGCGTGCCGTAGAGGCGCTGGCCCTCCGCCGCGACCGAGATCTCCTGCCGGCGGATCGCGGCGGTCGCCGCCGGCGGCTTCAGCTCGTGCTCGGGCTGCGGGGGGATCGCCTGGAAGGCGGGGTCCGCCTTCAGCGGCGGAGGGTCGAAGGCGGGCGGCAGGACGTAGCCGACCGTCGCGAGCGCCACCAGCACCAGACCGGCGGCGATGCTCAAGGTGCCCCGGCCCGTGCGCATCGGCCTCCCCATGTGCGTTGGTTTGCCCGCCGATCTTCTAGCGTACTCCCGGCTCCTGGGACCAGTGGGGCCACATTTGTCGGTGAGAGCTGTTAGCTTCCTGCGACATGCGGATCCTGCACACCTCCGACTGGCACCTCGGGCGCGCCTTCCACCGGGAGAGCCTGCTCGCGGCGCAGGCCGCGTTCGTCGACCACCTGGTCGAGACGGTGCGGGAGGAGCGGGTCGACGTCGTGGCCGTCGCCGGCGACGTCTACGACCGGGCGCTGCCCCCGGTCGACGCGGTCGCCCTGCTCGACGACGCGCTCGCCCGGCTGACCGGCGCCGGCGCGCGGGTGGTGCTCATCAGCGGCAACCACGACTCGGCGCTGCGGCTGCGGTTCGGGTCGGCGCTGTTCGAGTCCGCCGGGGTGCACGTGCGCTGCGCGCCCGAGCGGGCCTGGGAGCCGGTGCTCGTCGACGGCGTTGCCTTCTACGGCATCCCCTACCTGGAGCCGGAGCTGGTGCGGACGCCGTGGGAGCTGCCCGACCGCAGCCACACGGCGGCGATCACGTACGCGATGGACCGCGTCCGTGCCGACGCGGCCCGCCATCGCGCGGCCGTCGTGCTGTCCCACTGCTTCGTCACCGGCGGGCAGGCCAGCGACAGCGAGCGCGACATCAGTGTGGGCGGGGTGGCGCACGTGCCGCTCGCCGCGTTCGACGGCGTCGACTACGTCGCGCTCGGTCACCTGCACGGCCGCCAGCGCATGTCCGAGACCGTGCGCTACTCGGGCTCGCCGATCGCCTACTCCTTCTCCGAGACGGGCCACGTGAAGGGCTCGTGGCTGGTCACGCTGGGGGGCGGTGACGGGTTCTGCGCCGAGTTCGTGCCCGCGCCGGTGCCCCGTCCCGTCGGGCGGCTGCGCGGCGAGCTGGAGCGGCTGCTCGCCGATCCGCGGCACGCCGCCGTCGAGGACCACTGGCTCCAGGTCACCCTCACCGACCCCGTACGCCCCAAGGCGGCCATGGACCGGCTGCGCGCCCGCTTCCCGCACACCCTCGCCCTCGCCTTCGACCCGGCCGAGGCCGCCCCGGTCGCGCAGCCGGTCCGCCTGAGCGGGCGGCCCGAGGCCGAGGTCGCCCTCGACTTCGTCCGCGAGGTGCGCGGCGAGCCTGCCGCACCCGAGGAGGAAGACCTGCTAAGACGGGCCATCGAGGCGTCGAGGACAAAGGAGACGATGGCGTAGATGCGGCCTCACCGGCTGACGCTGACGGCGTTCGGCTCCTTCCCCGGCACCGAGACGGTCGACTTCGACGCCCTGGCCGAGGCGGGCCTGTTCCTCATCCACGGGCCGACCGGCGCGGGCAAGACCACCATCCTCGACGCCCTGTGCTTCGCCCTCTACGGGCAGGTTCCCGGGCAGCGCAACAGCGCCCGCAGCCTGCGCTGCGACCACGCCCCGGCCGGCACCGGGCCGTCGGTCACCCTGGAGGCGACCATCCGGGGCCGCTTACTCCGCGTCGAGCGCTCCCCGGCGTGGCTGCGTCCCAAGCTGCGGGGCAGCGGCGTCACGGAGGAGAAGTCCAAGGTCATCGTCTCCGAACGCCGCGACGGCGCCTGGCACGGGCTCACCACCCGGCTGGACGAGGCCGGCGACCTGGTGGGCGGGCTGCTCGGCATGAACGCCGAGCAGTTCTGGCAGGTGGCGATGCTGCCGCAGGGCGACTTCGCCAAGTTCCTGCGCGCCGACGGCGAGGAGCGCGGCAAGCTGCTGGAGCGGCTGTTCACCGTCAAGGTGTTCACGGCGGCGGAGGGATGGCTGGCCGAGCAGCGCAAACTGGCCTGGCGGGAGGCGCAGGAGCTGCGGCGGCAGGTGGACTTCGCCGTCCAGCGCGTCGAGGAGGCCACGTTCGACTCCCTGATCCCGCTGCCCGCCGCTCCCGATGACGGGGCGCCCTCGCGCGACGACGATCCCCTGCGCTGGGCGGGGGCGCTGCTCGCCGCCGCCAGGGCGGTGGCCGTACGTTCCGAGGAGGAGCACGAGGCCGCCGCGCGGGCGCTGCGCGAGGCCCGCCTGCGCTTCGACCAGGCCGCCGCCCTGGCCGACCGGCAGCGCCGTCACGCCGAGGCGCTGACCGCCTGGCGTGCGCTCGACGAACGCGCCGACGAGCGTGCCGACCTTCAGGCCGTCCTCGACGACGCCGCCCGCGCCGACCGGGTCATCCCGCTCGTCACCGCCGTACGGCAACGCGAGGAGGCCACCGCCAAGGCCCGCACCCTGGCTGCCGACGCCCTCGCCCGCGCCCACCCCCTCCTGCCTTCGTCGTCCCTGCCTTTGTCGTCCCTGCGTTCGGCGGATGAGCTGGCCGCGCTGGAGCGGGACCGCCGGGCCGAGATCGCGCGCCTGTCGGAGCTGCTGACCGAGGAGTCCAGGCTCGCCGGCGTACGGCGTGACCTGCTCCGCGTCGAGGAGGAGCTGACCCGGCTGGCGGCCGAGGATGAGCGGGTGGCCGCCCGGCTGGCCGCGCTCCCCGCGCTGATCGAGCAGGCCGAGGCCGAGCTGGCCCGGTGCCGCGCCGCCGCCGCCAGGATCCCGGCCGCCGAGGCCGTACGCGACGCCGCCGCCGACCTCATCGGCGTCGACAGGGAGCTGGCGGGGCTCGCGGCGGAGCTGGAGACACTGGAGCGGCGCGAGGCGGAGGTGTCGGCCGCCGAGGCCGAGCTGCCCGCCCGCCTGGCCGCGTCGAGCGCCGCCCTGGAGGAGGTGCGCGCCCAGGCCGCCGCCATCCCGGCCGCGTCCGCCGCGCTCGACGCCGCGCGGGCGGTGCTGGAGGCCGTACGCCGCCGCGACGCCCTGGCCGCCGAGCTGGAGACCGCCACCGCAGCCCATCAGGTGCTGGTCGACCAGGCCCAGGCGCTCCGCGAACGCTGGCTCGACCTGCGCCAGGCCCGGATGGACGGCATGGCGGCCGAGCTGGCCCGCGACCTCGCCGACGGGCGCCCGTGCGCGGTCTGCGGCTCCGAACACCATCCCCATCCGGCGTCCCCTGCCCCGAGCGCGCCGTCCGCCGATGACGAGCGGGCGGCCGAGGACGCCCACGAGAGCGCCCTGGCCGAGCGGGAGGCGTCCGAACGCCACCTCGCCTCCCTGGGGTCCCGGCACGCCGACGCCGCCGAGGCCACCGGCGGCCTCGACCCCGAGACCGCCGCCGACCGCGTACACCAGGCGGAGGAGGAGCTGTCCCGCCTGCGGGAGGTGGCCGGGCGTGAGGCCGCCCTGGCGGCGGCGCTGGAGCGGGTCGAGGCCGAGCGAGAGCGCGTACGCGACCAGGCGGCGAGGGTCGCCGAGGAACTGGCCGCCTGCCACGCCCACCGCACCCACCTGGAGTCCGCCCGCACCCGCCTCCACACCCGCCTGACAACCGACCACACCCGCCTCCGCACCCACCTCTCCCGGCCGGACACGGGCACGCCCGAAGCCGCGATGGGCACGCCCGGAGCCGCTCCGGGCATGCCCGGGATCGCGATGGGCGCGCCCGAAGTCGCGGTGGGCACGCCTGATGCGGCCACCACCGACGCCACCGCGCCCGATGCTGCTGTGGCTGGTGTCGGCGCGCCCGATACACCCGATGCGACCGTGGCCGATGCGGCCGTGCCTATCGCGCCCGATGCGCCCGACGTTGCCGTGCCCGACGCCGCCGCGCCCGGTGCGGGCGCGGCCGCTGGCGCCGTGCCCGATTCCGTGATGCCTGATCTCTCCGCGCCCGACGCCGCCGTCGCGGTGCTGGCGGAGGTGGAGGAAGAGCTGAGGCGGTTGCGGCGGGCGGCGGAGATGGAGAGCGGGGCGGTGCGGGAGGCGGCGCGGCGGCGGGAGGAGGCGCGGGAGCAGGAGGAGCGGGCTCGCGCGGTCGCCTCCCGGCTGGCGGCGGGCCGCGCCCGGCACGAGGAACTGAGCGCCGACGCCGCCCGCCTGGCCGCGCGGCTCGACGCGGCGCGCGGCGGCGACGCGACTCTGACCGCCCGCCTGTCCCGGCTCACCGACGAGGCCGAGCTGCTGCGCGAGGCGGTCGAGGCCACCAGGGCCGCGCTGGCGGCGGACGACGAGCTGGCCCGCGCGCGAGACCAGGCGCGGGAGGCGGCGGCCGAGGCCGGGTTCGCGGACGTCCAGGAGGCCGAGGCCGCCTACCGCGGCCCCGCCGAGCGGGAGCGCAAGGCCGAGGCCCTGCGGCGGCTCGACGACGAGCACGCCGCCGTCACTGCCGCCCTCGCCGATCCCGAGCTTGCCGCCGCCGCGGCCGAGCCCGCCCCCGACCTGGCCGGGGCCGCCGCCGCCCGCGAGGCGGCCGAGCAGGCGCACACGAGCCTGGCGAGCGTACGCGACCGGGCCGCCGCCCGCGCCCGCCGCCTGGCGGAGCTGGAGGCCGAGCTGTCGGCGTGCGTCGAGCGCTGGCGCCCGGCGGAGGAGCGGCACCGCCTGGCCGAGCGCATGGCGGCCCTGACCGGCGGCACCTCCAGCGACAACCGGTGGAGCATGAGTCTGTCGTCGTACGTCCTCGGCGAGCGGCTGCGCGCGGTCGTCGAGGCCGCCAACGAGCGGCTCGACCACATGTCGGCCGGCCGCTACCTGCTCCAGCACGACCTGCGCAAGACGGCCGGCTCGCGCGGCCGTTCGGGCGGCGGGCTTGGGCTGCGCGTGTCCGACGGCTGGACCGGCATCGACCGTGACCCGGCGACCCTGTCGGGCGGCGAGAGCTTCATCACCTCCCTGGCCCTCGCGCTCGGCCTGGCCGACGTGGTCACCGCGGAGGCGGGCGGCGCGGAGATCGGCACGCTCTTCGTGGACGAGGGCTTCGGCACGCTGGACGAGGACACCCTCGACGGCGTGCTCGACATCCTCGACGGGCTCAGGGACGGCGGCCGGGCGGTGGGCATCGTCAGCCACGTCGCCGAGCTGCGGTCCCGGATCACCGCTCAGCTCAAGGTCACCAAGACCCGCAGAGGCTCGGCGCTCGCCATCTCCGGGGTGGGATGATCTTGCAGGATCCACCACTAAGCGGCGAAGGAGACAAACCCATGCGTGTCGTCGTCACGGGGGCCCACGGCAAGGTGGGGCGCGCGGCCGTCCAGGCGTTGCTGGCGGCCGGTCACGAGGTGACCGCCTCCGATGTCACCCGGCCGGTCTGGGAACGGGAGGATCCAGGCACCCCCCGCTATGTGCAGGCCGACCTGACGGACGCCGGTCAGGCGTTCGCCGTGGCGCGCGGGGCGGAGGCGGTGGTGCACGCGGCGGCCATCCCCGACCCCACGCACAACCCGCCGCACGTGGTGTTCCAGAACAACGTCATGGCGACGTTCAACCTGGTCGAGGCGGCCGTGCGGTTCGGCGTGAGCAGGTTCGTCAACATCTCCAGCGAGACGGTGCCCGGGTTCTTCTTCGCCGAGCGGCCGTTCCTGCCGGACTACGTGCCGGTGGACGAGGAGCACCCGATCCGGCCGCAGGACCCGTACGCGCTGTCCAAGCACGTCGGCGAGCAGCTCATGGACGCGGCCGTGCGCCGCTCCGACCTCAGGTGCATCTCCCTGCGGCCGAGCTGGGTGCAGCACGAGGGCAACTACGAGCGCAACCTCGGCCCGCAGGTGCGCGACGTCAGCCAGCCCGGGGCGGGGCTGTGGAGCTACACCGACGCCTACGACCTGGCGGACGCGATCGTCCTGGCCGTGGAGTCCGACCTGCCGGGCCATGAGGTGTTCTACATCGCCGCCCCCGACAACGCGGGCGGGCACGACTTCGCGGCGGCGCTGCGCGAGCACGTGAGCGAGACGATCGAGCTGCGGCCGCTCGCCCGTCCCGACGCCTCGGGCGTCTCCTGCGCCAAGGCGCACCGCCTGCTGGGCTGGACCCCGAAGCGGTCGTGGCGCGACTACCTGGACGAGAACGGCCGCGCCCGCGTCAAGGAGGGCTGACGGCGTTCAGGCGGGGGTGGCGACGACCAGGCGGCACAGGTCCACGCTGACCGGCGTGGCCGCCGTCCGCGCGGCCACCGCCGGCAGGTCGGGCTGGCGCACGTGCTCGACCACCCGCAGCCCGTGCCCGGCCAGCAGCGCGGTGACCGACTCGGGCGTGTGGAAAGTCAGCCAGGGCTCGCCGCGCTCGGCGGCGGCGGGCAGGGCGTAGCCGGCCATCTCCGCGCCCAGCGCGTCCCGGGCTTCGGGCGGCAGGGCGTACTCCATGACGAGCTCCGAGCCGGGCGCGAAGGCGGCGAACGCGGCCAGCGTGGCCGACACCGCCTCCGCCGTGAGATACATGCTCACCCCGAGCCAGCTCACGAACGCGGGCCGGCCGAACGCGAATCCCGCCGCGCCGAGCCGGGAATTCAGGTCCTCCCTCTCGAAATCCACGCCGACGAACGTGAGAAATTCCGGCACCGAAATGCCGGCGTCGGCGAGGAGCCTTTTCTTCCATTCCTGGGTGGCCGGATGGTCCACCTCGAAGACCCGGATCCGGCCGCCGGCCTGCCGGTAGGCGAAGGTGTCGAGGCCGGCGCCGAGGCTGACGTACTGCGTGAGGCCGGAGCCGAGCAGGCGGTCCTCGGCGTGCCGGCTGCGCGCGGTGACCTGCGCGCGGGTGCCGGACAGGATGAGATGGCCGCCGTGCAGGCGGTGGTAGCCGAGCAGCTCGCCGGCTCGCTCGCCGAGCAGCGGGGCGGCCAGACGGTCGGCGAAGATGTGCGGGGGCTCGTCGACCACGAGGTGGGCGGCGCGCGCGGCGGCGGCCATCATCGCGGTCTGGCTGGGTTTCTCGCTGAACACGCGGCGATATTAGCCACGGCATTTATGGGAATGCAAACAGCATAACACATCAATGTCAATTTGCGATAACAAGAGAAAACCCGAACGGGAGAATTTCAGTCCAGCCGGGTGAGCAGTTCGGGGAGGCCGGCCGGGTCGTGGAACAGGTGGGTGGCGCCCGCACCGGTCAGCCGGGTGGGCGGGTGGAAGCCGCCCGCGTAAGCGAGGCACCGCATGCCCGCGCTCACCGCCGCCATCACCCCGAACGGGCTGTCCTCCACCACGACGCACCGCTCGGGGTCGGCCCCCATCGTGGCGGCGGCGTGCAGGAACAGGTCGGGCGCCGGCTTGCCCCGCGGGACGTCCTCGGCGCTGAACACCCGGCCCGCGAACCGCTCGGCCAGCCCGGTGATCTCGAGGCTGCGGCGAATGGTCCGGTGGCGGCCGTTGGAGGCCACGCAGCTCGGCACGTCGAGCTGGTCGAGCGCTGTCTCGATGCCCGCGATCACGCGCAGCTCGGCCGTGATCGCGGCCTCGTACTCGGCGTCGAGCTGTTCTCTCCAGCCGGGCGGGGTCTCGCCGACCTGCTCGGCCCAGAACTCGTTGGTGCAGCCCACGAAGCGCTCGGCGTACTCCGCCTCGTCGATCGACCAGCCCAGGCGTCGCAGCGCGGCGGTGCCTACGCGGACCGATATGGCCTCGCTGTCCACCAATGTCCCGTCGCAGTCGAAGATGACCAGTTCGACACCCAACGCGCCTTACCTCCCCTTGTTCGTTCCGACCCTATCGGCAGGTAGCGTTGACAGGTCGAGTCACCGCACGTCAGTCCGCAGAGTGAGCCCCCAATGAAGACAACCCCCCGGCCGGACACGGCCGCCCCGAGCCGGTCCAGGATCGCGGTCGCCAGCCTCGCCGGCACCGCCATCGAGTTCTACGACTTCTACATCTACGGGACCGCCGCCGCCCTGGTGCTCAACACGGCGTTCTTCCCCGAGATGGACCGGGTGGCGGGCACCCTGGCCTCGTTCTCGACGTTCGCGGTGGCGTTCGTGTCGCGGCCGCTCGGCTCGGCCGTGTTCGGTCACTGGGGCGACCGCATCGGCCGCAAGTCCATGCTCGTCGTGTCGCTGCTGGTGATGGGCCTGTCGACGGTGCTCATCGGGCTGCTGCCCGGCTATGCCGCCATCGGCGTGGCCGCGCCCGTGCTGCTGGTGCTGCTGCGCTTCACCCAGGGCATCGGCCTCGGCGGCGAATGGGGCGGCGCCGCGCTGCTCGCCACCGAGCACGCGCCGCCCGGCAAGCGCGGCCTGTACGCGATGTTCCCGCAGCTCGGGCCGTCGGTGGGGTTCCTGGCCGCCAACGGGCTCTTTCTCGTGCTCGGCGAGGCGCTGAGCGAGGAGCAGTTCGACGGCTGGGGGTGGCGGCTGCCGTTCGTGGCCAGCCTGCTGCTGGTGATCGTCGGCCTGTACGTCCGGCTCAAGATCTCCGAGACGCCGGTCTTCAAAGCCGCGATGGACGAGCGGCGCATCGCCAGGGTGCCGTTCGTCGGCCTCATGCGGCACCAGTGGCGGCGGGTGCTGCTCGGCGCGGGGGCCATGACGGTCGCGTACACGCTGTTCTACACCGCCACCACCTACTGCCTGTCGTACGGCACCGGCACGCTGGAGATCCCGCGCACCACGATGCTCGGCCTCACCATGGTCGGCGTCCTCTTCATGGCGGCGGGGACGGTCGCCTCCTCGATGGTGTCCGACCGGCTGGGCCGCCGGCGCACGCTGGTCGCCGGGTGCGGGCTGGCGATCGCGTGGGGGCTGGTGATGTTCCCGCTGATGGAGACCCGGTCGGTGGTCCTCGTCGGCGTGGCGCTGGCGGGCGCGCTCGGCCTCATGGGGCTGGTCTTCGGCCCGATGGGCGCCTATTTGCCGGAGTTGTTCCGTACCGAATACCGCTACAGCGGCGCATCCGTCGCCTACAGCCTCGGCGGCGTGCTCGGCGGCGCGGTGCCGCCGCTGGTCGCGACCGGCATGCAGGCCGGCGGGCTCGGGGCGACGGCGGTCGGCGCGTACGTCTCCGCGATGGCCCTGCTGAGCCTGCTCTGCCTGCTCGCCCTGCCGGAGACCGGCGACCGGACGTTGTGAACCGGACGTCGTGAGTTTTCCGCGCCAGGGTTGTCACGTCCGGCGGTGCTGTCCCGTCCTCATGGTGAGAACCGAAAGGAGCTGGGGACAGTGAGCAAGCACATTCTGATCGTCGGCGGCGGATATGTCGGTTTCTATACCGCTCTGGGGCTGCGCAAGCTGATCCGTTCGGGAGAGGCGAGCGTGACCATCGTGGACCCGCGCGGCTACATGACCTATCAGCCCTTCCTCGCCGAGGCGGCCGGCGGCGCGGTCGAGCCGCGGCACGTCGTCGCCCCGCTCGCCCCGGCGCTGCCCGGCGCGCGCGTGCTGACCGGTCACGTCACCCGCGTGGACCACGCGGCACGCACCGCCGAGTTCCAGCCGGTGCAGGGGCCGGCCAGGACTCTCACGTACGACATCCTCGTGATGGCGGCCGGCTCGGTCACCCGCCTGCTGCCCATCCCCGGGCTGGCCGAGCACGCCGTCGGCTTCAAGACCGTCGGCGAGGCCGTGCACCTGCGCAACCGCGTCCTCGCCCAGCTCGCCGCCGCCGTCTCGACCGACGACGAGCAGGTACGCCGCCGCGCGCTGACCTTCGTGGTGGTCGGCGGCGGGTTCTCGGGCGTGGAGGCGCTGGCCGAGATGCAGGGCCTGGCCGACGAGGCCGTCCGGCACCACGCCGGCGTCGAGCCCGCCGACCTGAGCTGGACCCTGGTCGAGGCCGGCGAGCGCATCCTGCCCGAGCTGGACGCGGCGCTCGGCCGGTGGACCGCCGGCGCGCTGCGCGCCCGCGGCGTGGACGTCCGCGTCGGCGTCCGGCTGGTCTCGGCCGAGGGCGGCGTCGCCGAGCTGAGCGACGGCACCCGCCTCGACGCCGGCACGCTGGTCTGGGCCGCCGGCGGCCGGCCGAACCCCCTCGCCGCCGCCGCCGGCCTGCCCGTGGACCGGCTCGGGCGGATCGTCGCCACCGAATACCTGACGGTGGCCGGGGTGCCGGACGCGTTCGCGGCCGGCGACGGGGCCGCGGTGCCCGACCTGACCCGGCCGGGCGAGTTCACCGCCCCCAACGCCCAGCACGCGGTCCGCCAGGCCAAGCTGCTCGCCCGCAACGTGGTGGCCCACGTGCGGGGGCGGCGGCTGCGGCCGTACCGGCACGCCTACCTCGGGTCGGTCGCCGGGCTCGGGCACCACCAAGGGGTCGCCCAGGTGTACCGGCTGCGGCTGACCGGGTTCCTCGGGTGGCTGGCGCACCGGGCGTACCACCTGGCGTGGGTGCCGACGTTCGGCAACAAGGCCCGGGTGCTGACGGACTGGGCGCTGTCGGCGATCTTCCGCAGGGAGACCGTGCCGCTCCAGGCGATCGAGCACGCCGACGCCGACTTCCGCGCCGCCGCCGCGCTCGACGCGCCCCGGGCGGCCTGACCGTCACTCGGTGAGGCCGGGGAAGAGCAGCGACAGCTCGCGCGGGTGGGCGGCGATCAGGCGCAGCTCGTCGTCCGTGAGCGGCTTGCCGGTCATCGCGTTGCAGAGCTGGACCAGGCGGAACGCCAGCTCCTCGTCCCCGGCGGCCACCTCGGCGCCGAGGCCGTCCATCACGTGGCGGAAGCCGGCCTTGCCGCCGTACTCGCCGGTCAGGACCACCCGGCCGGAGCGGGCGTGCCAGTCCTGCGGGAACGGGCCGAGCGTCGCCTCGTCGTACAGCTCGTAGTTGCCGTGGTCCTTCAGCGCGCCGTCGGCGTGGATGCCCGACTCGTGCGCGAAGGCGTTCCGCCCCGCCCCGACCTGGTTGTACGGCAGCGGCTGCCCGAACGCGTACGCCGCCCACAACGCGAAGCGCCGCGCCCACGACAGGTCCAGGTCGTCGCCGATCTCGGCGTCCAGGCCGAAGCCGTGCCGGAAGGCCAGGATGGTGGAGAGCAGGTCGGCGTTGCCGGAACGCTCGCCGATGCCGTTCACGCAGGTGTTGATCCAGGCGTCCTGGCCGGCGTCGAGGTCGCCGAGCGCGCCGGAGACCGAGTTGGCCACGGCCAGGCCGAGATCGTTGTGGCAGTGCGTCTCGACGGGCATCGCGGCGGCCGAGGCGAGCTTGGCGAAGCGCTCGCGGATCCGGTCGGGCGTGTCGCCGCCGATCGTGTCGCAGTAGCGCACCCGGTCGGCCCCGGCCTCCTTCGCCGCCAGCGCGAACTCCAGCAGGAAGGCGTCGTCCGTACGCGAGCCGTCCTCCGCGTTCACCCCCACGGTCAGCGCGCCCGCGGCCTTGGCCGCCCGCACCGCCGCGGTCATCTCCCTGATGATCGCCTCCCGGTCCAGCCGGCCGCGGAACTTGTTCTGGATCATGTAGTCGGACGTCGAGATGGACAGGTTGTAGTGCTTCAGCCCGAGCGGGGCGGCCCGCTCCACGTCCTGCGGCACGCCCCGGCACCAGCCGGACAGCCGCAGCTCCCCGAACGCGCCGGCCTCGGCGAGCGCGAGCTGTGCCCGTACGTACGGGACCTCGTGGAACAGGAACGGGAAACCGATCTCGGACTGTGCCACCCCGAGCTTGGCCAGATAGAAGTTGACCATGGTCTTGCCGAACTTCGACAGGCCGGTACGCGCGGTCTGCACGCCGTCCCGGTTGGTCACGTCGAGGAAGTGAACTTTGGGCATGCACTCACGTTGACATGCTTGCTCAATATGGATCAATATTGATTTTCGTCAACGTGGAAGGGTCCGATGGAGTGGATCGACGCGGCCACGGCCGCCGAACGGCTCGGGGTGAAACCGGCCACTCTGTACGCGTACGTGAGCAGGGGAGTGCTGCAACGGCGGCACGCCGACGACGGGCGGCGCAGCCTCTTCTCCGCCGAGGAGGTCGAACGCCTCGCCCGCCGCGGCCGGCCGCGCAGCCAGCCGCCGGAGCTGGTCATCGAGTCGGCGGTCACGGCGCTGGGCGTGGACCGGCCGTACTATCGCGGGGCCGACGCCCTGGAGCTGGCCAGAAGACACCCCTTCGAAACCGTCGCCACCTGGCTCTGGAGCGCCACCTCCGCCCCCCTCTCCCATCCGTCTGGCTCCGGCGCTTCGGCAGATGGCGGGGACGGGGGGCCGTGGCGGTGTGAGGAGGAGGCGCTGCGGGCGGCGGTGGCCGCGCAGCGGGACCTGCCCGCCGACCTCCTGCCGCTCGACCGCCTCCAGGTGATCACCACGGTCCTCGGCGCGTCCGACTCGCTGCGCTTCCAGCTCGACCGCGCCTCGGTGGCCGCCACCGGCCGCCGCCTCATCGCCGGCCTGGTGGACGCCCTCCCCGCCCTGAGCGAGCCCGCCGGCGACTCGATCACCGCCCGGCTCTGGTCCCGCCTGTGCCCGCAGCCCGCGACGCCCGCCCTGCTCGACGCGCTGCGGGCCGCGCTGGTCCTGCTCGCCGACCACGAACTGGCCGCCTCCACCCTGGCCGCCAGGGTCGCCGCCTCCGCCAAGGCCGACCCGTACGCGGTGGTGCTGACCGGCCTCGGCGTGCTGGGCGGCCCGCTGCACGGCGGCGCGTCATACCAGGCCGAACGGCTGCTCCGCGAGGTCGCCGAGCCGGGCCAGGCCGCCCGCGCCGTCGCCGAGCGGGTCCGGCGCGGCGAGCGCGTCCCCGGCTTCGGCCACAGCGTCTACAAGAACGGCGACGGCCGCGGCGCCGTCCTGCTCGACCTGGTCGAACGGGCCGTCCCCGGGCACGATCGGATCGCCGCGGCCGAGGCGCTGGCCGCCGAGATGCGCCGGCGCCGGCTCCCCGAGCGCAACGTCGACTTCGCCCTCGCCGTCCTCACCGCCGTCGCCGGCATGACTCCCGGAGCCGGCGAGGCGATCTTCGCGGTCGCGCGGGTGGCCGGCTGGCTGGCGCACGCCATGGAGGAGTACGAGCGCGGCAGCCTCCTCCGCCTGCGCGCCTCCTACACCGGCCCGCCGGTCAGATAGCGGTCCGCTCGACGTACGCGGCCAGCGCCCGGACCCGCTCCGCGTGCTGGTCGTGGCCCACGATCACCGGCGGCTCGTTGTACGGCATCGCGTCCGACGACCGGCGCAGCTTGACGTACTGGCCGCAGGCGTCGATCGCATACGGCTCCATGTCGTCCTGCAACGCCCCGATCACCGTGATGCCGTAGGTCTCGCCGATCCGCCGGAACAGCGCCACCGCCTCCCGCCGGTGCTCCTTGCCCAGGTTGCGGCCCAGCTCGTCGAGGACCAGGCACAGGTGCCCGCCCCCGGACGAGGCGATGGCGGCCGCGCACACCAGCTTGACCGCCTTCTCGTCCATGAGCGCGGTGTTGGCCCGCCGGTTGTACGGCACGAACCCCTGGCCCTCGCCGCGCCGCCACTTCGGCGTGACCCGCCACTGCCAGCGCTGCTCGGGATCGGCGGGCGCGGGCGGCACCGGGAACTCCAGGGTCGCGCCGTAGCCGCCGTAGGAGGTGTCGAGCTTGTCGAACTCCTCCGCCACCCGCGTCAGCCGCGCCCTGATCGCCGCGGTCAGCGCCGCCCGGTGCACCGCCGTGGACTGCGCCGCCTCCTCGGCGCCCCGGGCCGCCGCCGAGAGGTCGCGCTGCCGGGAGCCGAGCTGCGCCTCGATCTGCCGCCGCTGGTGCCGTTCGTACTCCTCCTGGGCGCGCAGATAGGACGCGAGCGCCCCGCACACCGCCGCGAACGTGGCCTGCTCGCGTGCCGTGCTCCCGCCCCGCTCGTTGAGCAGGAAGGCCAGCTCCTCGGGGATCTCGGCGTCCTCCTCGGGGAACGTGTCGCGCAGCGCCTGGTCGAAGTGGCGTTCGGCGACCCGCCACCACTCGTCGGCGGTGCGCGGCCGCTCATCCTCGGGCAGCGCCTCCAGCCACTGCCTGGCGGTCTCCGCCGTGCCGCCCCAGTCGGCGGCGAGCGCGTCCAGGCGCAGCGCCTCCCGCTCGGCGGCGACCTTCGCCTCCTGGTCGCGGGCCTGCGCCCGCTCGCTCTCGTGCCGCTGCCTGCGGCCCTCCAGGCGTTCGATCTCCATGTCCCGGGTGCGGGCCCGGAAGTCGAGCGCGCCGGCCAGCCGCTCGGCCTCGGCGACCTTGGGGGCCAGCTCCTCGACGGCCGCGTTGAGCTCGGTCAGGCGGGCGCGCCGCTCGGCCAGCTTCGCCTCCACCTCGGCCAGCCGCACCCCGGCCTGGGCGCCGTCCAGCCGCCGCTGCGCCTCGGCGACGGCCTCCTCGGCGTCATGGACGGCCTGGGCCGCCGTCTCCTGCGCGTCCTTGGCCCGGTGCAGGCGCTGCTCGGCGGCCTTGATCCGGGCCTCCCGCCCGGTCGCCACCCCCTCGAACGCCCCCACCACGCTCACCCCGGCCGCGCTGACCAGCACCGACCCCGGCAGCCCCGCCAGCGCCTCGGCCGCCTCGCCGAGCCGCGCGGCGTCCACGATGACCGCATGCTCATGCGGCCACCCCCGCAACCCGACCACCTGCCCGACCGACCGCCCCACCTGCCCGGTCGTGCCCGCCTGTCCGGCGGTACGCGTCCGTCCGGGCGTGTGCGCGGCGTTGTCGCGGGCCTGCTCGGCCACGTCGAGCGCGTCGAGGAGGCCGGTGGCGCCGACGCCCGCCGCGGCGAGCGCGTTGAGCTGGGCCGCGGCCGGCCCGCCCTCGGCGTCGTCCAGCGCCGCCTGCGCCGACGCAACCTCCTGGTCGGCCACGCCGAGCGCCTTCAGTGCCTCGTTGAGCCGGAGCCTGGCCTCGCGCAGCTCCCGCTCGGCGGCGGGCACGTCCCGCCCGTCGGCGAACCTGCGGCTCTGCTCCAGCGCCGGGATCCGGCCGCGCAACTCGTCGGCGGAGTTGTCGGCCACGGCCCGGTCGGCGTCCAGCTTGGCGGCCCTGGCCTGCAGCGCCGCCAGCTCCTTGCGCGCCTCGGACACCTGCCGGTCGAGCGTGTCCTCGCGCAGCGTGCCGATCTCGGCCCGGACCAGGGCGATCGCCTCGCCCGCCGCCTCGCCGGCCGCGCGGTGCCGGTCGAGCTCGGCGGCCAGCGCGTCGTCCTTGGCCGCGGCGTCGGCCAGCTTGCGCGCCTGCCGCCCCCGCCAGCACCGCAACGCTTCCGCCAGCCGGACCCGCGCCTCGTCCCGCCGGTCGAACGTCCCCAGCAGCGCCTTCGACTCCGCCTCGAACTCCGCCAGCCGCTCGCCGGCCTGCGCCGCGCGCACCCGCTTGGCGTGCTCGTCCCTGCGGGCCTCCCGCTCCTGCTCCAGCTCGGCGTCCAGGCCGGTCAGGGCGGCGATGGCCTCGAAGACGCGCTCGGGGGAGATCTCGTTGAGCGGCTGGGAGAGCAGGTTCGTGGCGACCTTGCTGCGTACGGACGTGGACAGGAACGACACGCATCTGACCCGGTCGCCGTAGAGCGCCTTGGTCAGGTCGCGCGCCACGACGTCACGCTTGCCCGCCGACTTCGGCAGCGACGCCCAGATCTCGTCGGCCCGCGCCACCCGCTCGGCCTCCGACGGCGACGCCGCCAAATGAACGCCCTCACGCCAGCGGATCTCCAGGTGGGGCGCCTCCTGGTTGACGCGCAGCCACACCGTGAGGGCGCCGCCGGAGGTGTCGGGCACCTCGAACAGCTCACCGCCCGCCTCGCCCGAGTCCACCAGCAGCAGCTCGTCAGCGGGCACGGCGTCCGGCTCGTCCACTTGGGCCGGCTGGGCGTCGTCGTCGGGGAAGCCGTTCATGCCGGGCGGCGCGAAGACGCCCACGATGTAGCCGTGGTCGGCGCTCGCCCACTGCCGGCCGCCCGCGCCGCTCGCCAGCTCGGCGTTGAACAGCAGCTCGGAGACCGCCTTCGCGCCCGAGGCGAACCGCCACTGCTCGTCACCCAGCAGCGCCGTGATCGAGGCGATGAACGACGACTTGCCCGCCCCGTTGGAGTCCTTCGGCCCGGCGCCCGCCACCACGATGAGCGTGCCGGGGACCGTGGGCACCGGATGGGTGGACAGCCGCGAGATGTTGACCGCCTGCACGGCGATCAGCACCCGGTCTCCGACGACGTTCTCCACCTGCGACACCTGTGACCCCCGTAACCCTTCCGCCCGTTGTGGCTGCTCTGGCTCTGCCTGTGTCTGTTCGTGTCATCTGGCCGACCTGCGGGCCCGTACGGCCGCCGCCAACGGCGTGTTGGGCCCGGCCGCGAGGATCAGCTCCTCCTGCAGCCGCCGCCGCGCTGCGGGGGTGAGCCGGTGGAACTGCGGGCCAGGGACGTAGCCGCCCGCCTCCTCGCCGGCCTTCACCTGCGCGAGCAGCCCGGCGTGGCGCAGGGTGCGGAGCGCCGCCTCCAGCTCCCCGATGGGCAGCTGCGTGTGCCGGCGCAGCTCGTCGGCCGGGGTGGGGTGCGGCGACAGCCAGGAGTCCTCCGGCAGCAGCCCCTCGGCCCGCGGGATCGCCACCGAGTGCACCAGCACCAGCGTCAGCACCGCCCGCTCCGCCACCCCGAGCCGCCCCCCGCCCACGGAAGGCGGGGTCTCGGCGGCGCGGTCGTCTGGGCCGGAGGCGGCCGGGATCGCCGCGCAGGCGTCGTCGTAACCCGAGATCCAGCGGTCGCGGTGCTGGACGAGGACCCGGCCGCGCCGGGCCAGCATCTCGCTCAGCGTGTGGCGCAGCGCCGGATCCCGCAGGGCGGCGAAGCGCACCTCCTGCACCGGCTCCGCCGCGTGCTCCACCACCATGTAAGCCGCCACCAGCTCCGCCCGCCGCCGCTCGTCGTACGCACCGAGCAGGTCATCGAACCCGGCACCCCCACCCTCGGCCCGCCCACCGGCGGCGGCATCTGGAACGGACGCGGCAGGCATACCGGACCCGGCGGCCTCTGCGGACGCGGCGAGCCCGGCGGATTGTACGAACTCTCCGGATTCGGCGGGCATGCTGGACATCGTGGGCATGGCGGCGGCCACGATGTCGGCGTCGCCCACCACGGTCAGCTCGGCCCGGTCCGGTGAGGGCAGCCGGCGCACCAGCTCCTGGAGTTGCGCGTGCGCCTCCACCGGCCACAGCGCGCATCTCGGCCCGAGCACGACCACACCGTCGTCCACGACGACCCACGCCGAGTCGTGCAGCCGCCGCAGCGCCCCGACGGCCCAGTTGCGCATCAGGTCGTCGGTACGCCCGATCAGCGCCCGATAGGTGTCCAGCACCAGCTCCACCGGCGCGGGCGTACCCGGCCAAGGATCGACCGACAGGTCGGTCCAGCAGCACTTGAGCACGGCCGCCAGCACCCGCCGCGTCTCCCCGGCCCGTTCCACGGGCGCGGGCGCCACCTGGTATTCCTCCAGCAGCGCCGGCGTCACACCGTCGGGCCACACCGGCAGCGCCTGCCCGGTGGAGTCGGGCCAGGTCAGCCGTATCATCCCGGCCGGAGCGGGCGCCCCAGGCCCGAGCGGCAACGGCCCGCCCGACCGCGCCCGCACATGCGCGACCGGCCCCTCCGGAACCGGCCCCCGCACCACCGGACCTTTCGCGTCCGGGCCCGCTGCGGCCCGCTCTTCCCCGGTAAGCCCCTGCCCCTCACCGGTGCTCATCGCGTACGCTCCAGGTGGCCGCAGGACAGCCAGGCCGGCTCCCGCCCGGGATCGACCGACAGCTCGTCGCTCCAGGTCAGCCGGTAGGGCAGCTCCGGCCGCAGATCGATGCTGGTGAGGTCGGCGAGCACCCGCCGGGCGGTCACCCAGTCGGGCCCGAGCACGTCGCCGAGCGCGACCCGGGCGGACCCGCCGAGCAGCGACTCGGCCATCTCCCGCAGCCGCTCGACGGCGGCTCCCGGCGAGGTGTCGAGCGAGTCGGACGGCCCGGGATCGGGCAGGGTGGAGCGCGGCGGCGTGGGCTGCGCGGGAGCCGGGCGAGGCGCCTCGTCCACGGCCCGCGCGATGGCGGCCGGATCGTGCCACGGCGCGGGCGCGTCGAAGACGAACCCGTCGAGCACAGCGGCCAGCCGCTCCTTGGACGCGGTCTGCGAGAAGGTGCGCCACGTCTCGGTCGGCAGCAGCGTGAGGTTGCGGGTGGTGCCCGCCGAGTCCGCCAGCCGCCCGGCCGCCCGCCGGGAGGCGTCGCTGTAGGCGTAGATGGCGGCCCGCAGATCGGTGCAGACCCGGTCGAGCTCGGGCCAGCGGGTCAGGATGGTGCCGTGCAGGCCCTGCGCCCGCCGCGCGATCTCCTCGGTGCCCCACAGCTTGGGCGCCTGCTCGCGCAGCTCCTCGATGGTGCCGGTGGTGAGCGTGATCAGCTCCAGCGCCCACAGCCGGAACGCCCGCGCGAGGTTGACCGCGCTCTGCCGCGCCTCCTCCATGGTGGTGCGCGGGTCGGCGACGTTGAGGTCTTCGAGCGCGAGCAGCCGGTGCATCTCCGACTGCCCGCCGTCGTCCATCATGCGCCGGATGAACATCAGCCCGACGACGCTGGTGAACGAGGCGCGGTAGCGGAGCTGGTTGGGCTTGGGGAACACCTCGCGGATCGCGCCGAGCCCCTTGAGCACCCGCAGCCGGTTGTCGAACTGCTCGCCGGGGTAGGCGCGGCAGGCGAAGCGCATCTGCTCGTGCGTCAGCCACTCCTCGCCCGCCTCCGCGAACGCCGCGAACAGCGTCTCGGCGATGTCGACCAGCACCGGGTCGTCGACCACGGCACCGCTGTCGCGGGCCAGCGCGGCGAACATGCGGCGGTAGGTGGACAGGACCGCCTCGTCGGTGAGGACGGCGTCGAGGGTCAGGGGCTGTTGGGACACGCGCTCTAAGGTACGGCTTCCCACCGAGAGTCGGAGAACTCGACGCCACTATGACCCTGGACGTGTAACCCCAATAGGGTTATGGTGGGGGTATGCCAAAGATCAACGTGTACCTGCCCGACGACCTCGCCGAGGCCGTCAAGGAGGCCGGCGTGCCGGTGTCCGCCGTCTGCCAGCGGGCGCTGGAGCAGGCGGTACGCCGGGTGACCGCGATCAGGGAGACCTCGCTCGGCGATCTCGACCTGGACCAGCCGACCGGCGCGCTGACCCACCTCACGGCCCGCACCCGTACGGTGCTCAAGCTCGCCGCCGAGGCCGCCCGCACGCAGGGGACCGCCGAGGTCGGCACCGGGCACCTGCTCGACGCCATGCTCAGCGAGGGCACCAACCTGGCCCTGCACGTGCTGCGCGCCATGGAGGTCGGCCTCGACCAGGTGCGCCGCGACCTCGACCGGCACGTCCCGCCCGCCACCGACCCGGCCCCGGCCGAGTCCGCCTACGCCGACCCGGCAGGGGCCGGTTCGCGGCGGCTCAGCTCGCCCGCCGCCAACGCCCTCGAACTGGCCGTCACCGAGGCGATCGCGCTCGGCCACAACTACGTCGGCTGCGAGCACCTGCTGCTCGGCCTGGTCGCCGAGCCCGACGGCACGGCCGGGCAGGTGCTGCGCGCCCTGGGCGCCGAGCCGCGCCTCACCCGCCGCGCCGTGTCGGCGGCCCTGGCCGGGTACGTGCACCTGCGCGCCAACACCCAGCAGGCCCCCGCCCCCGCCCCCACGCCCGGCCAGGCCGAACAGCTGGCCGCCGCGCTCAAGGCCCAGCTCAAGGCCGAGCTGCGGCCGATCGTGGAGCGCCTGGAACGCCTGGAGACGCACGCCGGCCTGAAGCCCTGACCGCCGTGGACGGCAACCGGCGCGCGCTCGCCGCCTTACGCCTCGCCCTCGTCGCCCTGATCCTCGTCGGCCTGGTCGTCGGGGCCCTGTGACAGCCCTAGGACGTCAGGCCACCTTGGCCGAGCTCGCCTTCCAGGTGTTGCACGCCCCCGGCTTGCCCGTCTCGTATCCCGCCCGCACCCAGGACAGGCGGTTGGCCGTCTTGCCGTGGAAACGGTTCTTCCAGATGTCCGGGATGCCGAGGACGGGCTTCCAGTCCTTGACCACCCGGCCGAGGCTCTTGGCCGAGACCCCGAAGAAGCAGTCGAGCTGCAGGTAGTAGCGGCGGTTGTGCTCGTCCATGACGGTCTCGACCCCGCCGTTCTCCAGCCCCCACCAGGCCCGGCCGATGCCGGTCTGGCCGGTCACGACCCCGCTCCACGTCCTGACCACGGACGTGAACACCTTCCTGTCGTCCTTCGCCTTGATCCAGTCGTCGGCGAGGCGCACCCGTACGGCCGTGGCGCAGATCTCCGAGAACGAGCCCGACACCTCCAGGCCCGTGGAGCAGGACTTCTTGTCCTTGGACTCCTTGAACTGCACCTCGACGGGCGTGAAGTCCTTGATCGCCGGCTTCCACGCCTTGTTGAGGCAGCCGACGAGCGTGGTGACGTACTTCCTTGTGGAGGCCGCGGTCGTGCCCTTCTTCAGCGCGCAGCCGACCTTGGGCAGCTTGGCCGCCTTGTAGAGGGCGTTGTGCGTGAGCTCGGGCGCGCCCGTCACGGGCGCGGCGTGCGCGGCGGTCGCGGTGGACAGCAGGGTCAGGGCGGCGGCGGCGAACGCGGCCGCCGGTAAACGAGAGATCATGAGGTGGGATACTAGAGCCAGTCGCGCCGCTTGAAGACCATGTAGAGCACCAGGCAGACGGCCGCCATCAGCACGATCGCGAACGGATAGCCGAACGCCCAGTGCGTCTCCGGCATGAAGTCGAAGTTCATCCCGTAGATCGTCCCGACCAGCGTGGGCGCGAAGAGGATGGCCGCCCACGCGGAGATCTTCTTGACCTCCTCGCCCTGCTGGATGCTGGCCTCGGTCATCCGGGCCATCTCGGCGTTCTGCGCCTGGGTGACCAGCGTGGAGTTGACGACCAGGATGTTCTGGAGCATCTGCCGGAAGGACGACACCCGCTCCGACACCGTGATCGCGTGGTCGGCCACGTCACGCAGGTAGCTCTGCAGCTCGTCGTTGAGTCCGTACTTGGGGGCTCCGGCGATGAAGCCGTGGATCATGCCGACGAGCGGCGCGGTGGCCCGTTGGAACTCGATGACCTCGCCGGACAGCTCGTAGACGCGCCGCGAGACCGAGGGGTCGCCGCTGAAGACCTGGGCCTCGATCTCCTCGATGTCCTTCTGCAGCCCGGCCACCACGGGGGCGTAGCCGTCCACGACCGCGTCGACGATCGCGTAGAGCACCGCCTGCGGGCCCTGCCGCAGCAGGTCGGGGTCGGACTCCATGCGCCTCCGGACGCCCTGGAGGTCGGGGGCCTCCGCGTGCCGTACGGTGATCACGAAGTCGGGGCCGACGAAGACGTGCAGCTCGCCGAACGCGACCTCCTCCGCCTCGTCGAGGTAGCGCGCGGCGCGCAGCACCACGAAGAGCGTGTCGCCGTAGCGGTCGGCCTTGGGGCGCTGGGAGCCGACGATGGCGTCCTCCAGCGCCAGCTCGTGCAGCTTGAACTCCTCGCCGAGCTTGACCAGCTCCCACTCCTTCGGCCGGTAGAGGCCGATCCAGGCCATGCTGCCCGGCATGTCCTTGAGCCGTTCGAAGGCGTCGGCGAGCGAGCCGGGGTTGTCGACCCGCTCGCCGTCGCGGTAGATGGCGTTGTCGATGACGGTGGGCTGGTAGGGGGGCTCCTCGGTGGCCCGCGGGTCCATCGAGTGCTCGGGCGGCTCCTCGCGCGCGTCACCGCCGCGGCGCAGACTCCTGACCCTGGCCATGCCCCTCCGATCCTCTCCTAGGCGAGCGCGTCGAGCTGCTGCGTCGCCCGATCCCTGATGGTCTTGCGCCACATCGGCGTCCACCCGAACAGCAGCCCGTGCGGGCGGCCGAGCGCCATCCTCGACCAGCGCTTGAAGTCGAACTCGTCGTGGTGCCGCACGATCAGCCCGTCCTCGAACCTGAACAGCGCCTCCACCTCGTTGACCACCTCCCGCCCCGTGCTGGAGAAGGTGTAGCGGGCGGTCCAGCGCGCGGTGCCGGTGTGGTCGTCGGCCCATACGTCCCTGTAGGCGGACCGCAACCCGTCGCGCACGCCGAGCTGCAGCCGCCACATCCGCATCACCCGGTCGCGGCCCTCGATCTCCTGGAAGATGGGGTCGCCGAAGCTGACCTCGGGGTGGTAGCAGCTCTCCATGGCCGCGAGGTCGTTTCGCCCCAGCGCGTCGAAGAAAGCGCTGATCAGCGCCATGTGACGTTCGTTCACCTTCATATCAGATCACGGCCCGCCCATTGCGCCAGCACACGGCCCCGAGCCAGTCCTCGCCGAGGTCCAGGCGGGCGAGCGCGTCGAGCTGGTGCGCGTAGGGGTAGGGGATGGTCGGGAAGTCACTGCCGAGGATCACCTTCCCCGCAAGTCCCAGATCAAGCAGCGCGGGGCGGAGCCGGGCGGGGAACGGCATGCCCCGCTCGCTGAAGTCGGTGAACGCCATCGTGGTGTCCAGCGCCACCCGCTCGTACCGCAGGGCCAGCTCGAAGAACGGGTCGTACTCCGGCATGCCGAGATGGGCGATCACCAGCCGCAGCCGGGGATGGCGGCGCGGCACCTCGCCGATGGGCTCCGCGCCGACGTGCCCGCCGGGCACCGGCACCGAGCTGGCGTGCACCACGACGGGCACGCCCGACTCCGCCAGCAGCCCCCAGACCTCCGACAGCTCGGGGACCCGCGGATCGAACCCGCCGACCTGCAGGTGCACCTTGAAGACGCGGGCCCCGTCGTCCAGGGCGCGCCGCACGTACGCCACCACCCCAGGCTCCGGGTAGAAGGTCGCCGACGGGAGACAACCCGGTGTACGGCGGGCGAAATCCATCGTCCAGGCGTTCAGGTCGGCCGCCATGTCCGGCTTGTGCGCGTACGCCAGCGCGGGGAAGCTCCGCACCCCCATCGCCCGCAGGTGCGCCACCCGCTCCGCCACCGGCCACTCGTACGCGATGTGCCAGCCCTCGCCCATCAGCGGCCCGCCGTGACGGAAGTGATGCCAGACCCGCCGCTCCATCCGCTCCGGCAGGAAGTGCACGTGCAGGTCGACCAGACCGGGCAAACCGAGCCGCCGCCACCACTCCGGCACCCCCTGGTCAGAATGTCGTTCCGTGACCACGGCCGCGACTTTACCGAAGGTCCGCAGAAAGGCTCAGCCTTCAGGCCGGGCGTGAATGCGGTCCCCCCTTGGGGATGGCCTGCCGTAGGCAGAGCAGCCCGGAGCGCTGGCCTGGAACCTCAGGTGGGACGGCGCTGCTGTTCGATATACGCCTTGATGATCGATAGTGGCGCTCCGCGCAGGAGGCGGCGAAGTAGCTGGGTGACCAGAAGGGGCCGTGCGTGAGGGCGGGGTTGACCTGGCCGGGGAACTCCTTGCGCAGGTAGTGCGAGGAGACGCCTTTCAACGAGTTGACGAGTTTGCTGATCGCGACCTTGGGCGGGTAGTGGATGAGCAGGTGGACGTGGTCGTGTTCGCCGTTGAACTCGCGGAGTTCGGCCTCGAAACTGTCGCACACCTCGATCATGATGTCTTCGCAGCGGCGCAGCATCGCGTCGTCGAACACGTTTCCGCGATATTTGGTGACAAAGACCAGATGGACGTGCAGCGCGGAAACCACGTGTCTGCCTCGCCGGTATTCCACATCCTGGCTCATAGACCGGGCGATAATGTGTTCGGGTCGGTGAGTCGTGAGCGTCCCGTCCAAGAGGGGGTGTCGCGCATGCTGGCGGGCCGGAAGTACCGCCTGGAGTTCGACTCCGGGCAGCGGGCGTTCGCCGAAAGGCTGGCCGGAATCTGCCGGGCCGTGTGGAACACCGGTCTCGAACAACGGCGGGAATACCGGCGACGCGGGCAGTGGATCACCTATGCCGAGCAGTGCAGGCAACTCGCCGACGCCAAGAAGGACCCGTACTGCGACTGGCTCGCCGACGCCCCCGCCCAGGTGATCCAGCAGACCCTCAAAGACCTGGACCAGGCGTGCCGCAAGCATGGCGCCTGGACGGTGCACTGGAAGTCGAAGGCGAAGTGGCGGCCCTCGTTCCGGTTCCCCACCGCCAGGCACCTGCCCGTGGAGCGGATCAACCGCAAGTGGGGGCGAGTCTTCCTGCCCAAGTTCGGGTGGACGCGGTTTCGCATGTCGCGCCCGCTCGGGGGAAGCGTCAAGTCCGCGACCGTGTCCCGGGACGGCAGACACTGGTTCATCAGCTTCCTGCTCGACGATGGGATCGCCGAGCGTGAGGAACACCCCTGCCCTCGATGGGCAGGCGTGGACCGGGGGGTGGTCACGGCCGCCGTGACCTCGGACGGGGAGTTCTTCGACCGTCGCCACGCCGGAAGCGACGGTGTCTCCTCCAGGCAGCTGCACCCGAGAAGGAACAGGACCGAAAGGACGACCTCGGGTATCTCACGCCCGGCGAAGCGGAACGGTATCTACGGCTGCAACGCCGGCTCGCCCGCACAAAGAAGGGGTCGAAGCGGCGCAAGGCGGTCACGGCCGCGATGAGTGAGATCATGCGGCGAGTCCGGTGGCGGCGCGCTGACTTCAACGCCCAAGCCGCGCACCGGCTCACCCGCAGGTACGGGCATGTGGTGATCGAAGACCTGAACACCAAGGGCATGAGCGCGGCCGTCAAGCCCAGGCCCGACCCCGGCCGGCCGGGCAGGTTCCTGCGCAACGGCGCGGCGGCCAAGCCCGGGCTCAACAAGGCGATTCTCGACAAGGGCTGGTACGGCCTGGAAGTCGCTCTGCGCTCCAAGACGCGCTACACCGGCAGCGTCATCCATAAGATCAACCCCGCGTACACGTCCCAGACGTGCCCGCAACCCGCGTGCGCGAAGGTGGACGAGAAGAGCCGCAAGAGCCAAGCGATCTTCTCCTGCACTTCTTGCGGGCATACCGAGCACGCCGACATCGTCGGGGCCAAGAACATCAAGAGCAAAGGACAGGCGGCCGGGCTGGTCGTCTCAGGGCGTGGAGACCCATCCGGGTCCGTGAAACGTCAAGCACCCCGTTCCACGGCAAGGGCCGCGCAAGCGGCACGAGCTGCCGCATAGCGGCACGGAAATCCCCGTCCTTTTAGGGCGGGGAGCAGGTCAACTGGATAGGGTTCTGTCTCGATGGACAAGCTCTGGGCCCACCTGATCAAGGTTCAGCCTGACCCCCACCCCTGGGTCGTGGTGGTCTCGGCTCTGGTCGCGCTCGCGATCGTCGCCTTCCGCATGCCCTGGCAGGTCTCCCGGGGCCTGATCACGATCGCCCACGAGGGCGGCCACGCGCTCATGGCGCTGGTCACCCGGCGCAAGCTGGAGGGCATCCGCCTCCACTCCGACACCTCCGGCGTGACGCTCACCAGGGGGAGGCCGACCGGGCCCGGCATGGTGCTGACCGCGATGGCGGGCTACCTCGCGCCCCCGCTGCTCGGGTTGGCCGCCGCCTGGCTGACCCAGCAGGGGCGGATCACGCTGCTGATCTGGACGGTGCTGCTGTTCCTGGTCTGCATGCTGCTGCTGATCCGCAACCTCTACGGCGCGCTGATCCTCCTCGCCACCGGGGGCGCGGTGTTCGCGCTCAGCATGTACGCCCCCGCCGCCGTCCAGCAGGGCGTCGCCTTCGTCGCCGTGTGGTTCCTGCTGCTCGGCGGGATCCGGCCGATCATCGAGCTGCAGCAGAAGCGGCGCCGCAGGCAGGCCAGGGACTCCGACGCCGACCAGCTCGCCCGGCTGACGATCCTGCCGGGCGGCTTCTTCGTGTTCTTCTTCTTCGTGGTGGCGGTGACGGCGGCGGTGTTCGGGGCCTACCTGATGAACCCGCTCTGAAGCCTCATCCGAGGAGCTTGCGGGCCGCCTGCTCGATCTCGGCCTCCGACAGCAGCACGTGATCGGCGGCCCCGCCCAGCGGGATGAAACTGTCGTCCGACGTCACCCGCGCTACCTGCCCGGTGAACCCGGCGTCCGCCAGCTCCGCCAGCACGCCCTCGGAGACGCCGCCGGAGTGCCGGGTCTCGTCGGCGATCAGCACCTTCCCGGTCAGCTCCGCCGCCCGCACCAGGTCCTCCACCGGCAGCGGCGCGAGCCAGCGCAGGTCGAGGACGCGGCAGCCGTAGCCCTCCTGGGTGAGCCGCACGGCGGCCCGCAGGCTCATCCGCACCCCGTTGCCGAACGTCACGATCGTCAGGTCGCGCCCGTCGCCGTAGGAGCGGGCCCGCCCGATCGGCACGTGCGTCTCGGCCCAGCGCGACGGCGGCGCGTACGGCGCCAGCCAGCCCCCGTCGCCCTCCTCGAACAGGTCGCGCGTGTGGTAGAGCGCGATCGGCTCCAGGAACACCGCGACCGTCCCGCACGCCCGCGCCGCCGCCAGGCACGTGCGCAGCATCGCCGAGGCGTCGTCCGGCCGCGCCGGTGAGGCGATGACCAGGCCGGGGATGTCGCGCAGCGCCGCCACCGAGTTGTCGTTGTGGAAGTGGCCGCCGAACCCCTTCTGGTAGGCGTAGCCCGCCACCCGCACCACCATCGGGTTGCGGTAGGCGCCGCGGGAGAAGAACGACAGCGTCGCCCCCTCGCCGCGAATCTGGTCGAGCGCGTTGTGCAGGTAGGCGAGATACTGGATCTCCGGCACCGGCAGCAGCCCCGACACCCCCGACCCGAGCGCCAGCCCCAGGATGGCCTGCTCGTCCAGCAGCGTGTCGAACACCTGGCCCGCGCCGAAGCGCTTCTGCAGCCCCCGCGTCACCCCGTAGACCCCGCCCTTGCGCGCGACGTCCTCGCCGAACACCAGCATCTCGGGGTGGACGGCGAGCGCGTCGGCGAGCGTGCGGTTGATCGACTGGGAGAGCGTGAGCGGCTTGTCGAGCTCGGGCAGCGCCCCGGCGAACGCCTTGTCCCTGGCCGCGGGCGGGGCCGCCACCGGGCTGATGCGGGCGATCAGGTCGGGGTCGCGCGGCGCGAGCGGCTCCTTGATCTCCTTGGCGGTGCCGAGCCGCGGGTGGCGGGTGGTCTCCAGGGCGATGCGCAGCACGTGCTCGCGCGCGCTCTCGTACCTTTTGAGCAGCTCGCCCGGGGTTTCCAGGCCGGCCTCGACGAGCATCGCGGCGGTACGCAGCAGCGGGTCGCGGGCCAGGTCGGCGCGGATGTCGCGCTGGGTGCGGTAGGCCGCCTCCACGTCGGAGCCGGCGTGCCCCATGAGCCGCACCGTCGACAGGTGCAGGAAGGCGGGGGAGCGGCGGGTGCGTACGTGCTCGACCGCGCGCGCGGCGGCGTCGTAGGCGTCGGCCAGGTCGCACCCGTCGGCGGCGAAGTACTCGATGCCGGGCCGCCGCGCGGCCGCCGCCACCCAGCCCTTGGGCGTGCGTACGCTGATGCCGAGCCCGTTGTCCTCGCACACGAACAGGATCGGCAGCGCCTGCCCCTGGAAGGTGGCGTAGGAGGCGAGGTTGAGGCCCGACAGCGCGCTCGCGTGGTTGATCGAGGCGTCGCCGAAGCTGCACACCACCACCGCGTCGGGCTCCCACGCGCAGGGCGCGCCGAGCGCCTTGGCGCGTTCGACGGCGAAGGCGACGCCCACGGCCCTCGGCAGGTGGCTGGCGATGGTCGAGGTCTGCGGGATGACCGCCAGCTCGGGATGGCCGAACACCTTGTGCCTGCCGCCCGCGATCGGCTCGTCGGCCGCCGCGCTCAGGCCCATGAGGACGTCGCGCAGCCCCTGCTCGGGCAGCCGGCCCTTCTGCTCGGAGCGGGTGAGGTAGAACGCGCCGGAACGGTAGTGGAGCAGCGCGGGATCGGTGGGCCGCAGCGCGGCGGCGACCGCGGCGTTGCCCTCGTGCCCGGCCGAGCCGATCGTGTAGAAGCCTTCGTTCTGCTCGCGCAGCCAGCGGGCGGCGATGTCGAGCAGCCGGCTGTCGAGCTGGCGCCGGAACAGCGCCCGGCATCGCTCGCCGGTCAGCGTCGTCCCCTCCCGGACCGGCAGGGCCGGATCTCGCGGGGGGCCCGCTTCAAGGGTCGCGACGGCTTCGGTGAAATGTGTTTCAACAGTGTCCCGCGCCACACCCCGATTATGTCTGTCATCGGGCCCGGCGTCTGCCCGACGCGTGGGGACAGGTTGCGGTCCGGTCGTTATAGACCCTTATCTATAACCGTTTGTCAGTATTTCGAACCTCGCCACTCACCTGGGCGTCTCTAAAGGAGACACACGTGGCACCCTCAATGCCGCGTTGAAGCACTGGGGTCTCCAGAAAGGAACCCGCATGTTACAACGCCTTCGTGTCACCGCCTTCGCCGTGATGATCGGCGCAGGGGCCCTGGTCGCCCTCGCGCCGGCAGCCGCGTCGGCGGCCCCGCAGAAACCCGTCGAGATCGGCAGGGTGCTCATCAGCCCCGCATCGCCGCTCGACGTGACCGGCGGCCCGGTCACCGCCACCTTCACCGTCTTCACGAAGAACGCGGACAAGGCCACCCTCCAGCTCAAGCCGCCCGCGGGGGTCCACACCTCCATAGGCGAGCTGACGAGGACGCCGGTACGCGACTGGGTCAAGTGGACCGGCACCAGGAAGTTCGAGACCTCGCCCACCGGAACGTGGAGCTACCTCGCCACGGCCACGGGCGGCGGCCAGGAGAAGTCCGCCTCCGGGACCTTCGACGTGGTCGTCAAGAAGGCGCTCGACACCAAGTTCGCCTCCTTCGGCGTCCGGCCGCGCGAGGCCGACCGCGGTGACGTGGTCAAGGTCTTCGGGCGCCTGCTCGCCGACGGCAAGGGGTACGCGGGACAGACCGTCTCCCTCCAGTTCCGCGGCCGCCACTCCGGCGACTTCCGCGAGGTCGCGAGGACGACGACCGGGAAGGACGGCTGGTTCGGCGACGGGGTGCGGATCCGGACGAGCGGCACGTTCCGCGCCGTGTTCGCCGCCACCGCCGCCGCGAAGGGCTCCGTCAGCGACCTCGCCGGCGTGGCCGTCAGGCGCCCGAACGCCGACAGCAGGATCGACGGCTTCGACGCCCGGCCCGAGCCCGTCGACAAGGGCGACCGGCTGACGTTCGCCGGCACGCTCAGGGCCGAGCGCCGCGACGGGCTCGCCGGGCAGCGCGTCACCGTGTCCTTCAGGGCCGCGGGCTCCTCCCGCTGGGAGGACGTGACCAGCACGGTGACCGGCAGGGACGGCCGCTTCTGGGCCTCCGCCACCGCCGTCGCCTCCGGCTGGTGGCGGGCCGAGTACGCGGGCACCCGCGGCGTGAACGGCAGCATCAGCGACGCCGACTGGGTGACGGTCGAACAGCCCGCCCCGCCGCCCGCGGTGAGCAGGGCGGACAGCCGGATCATCGGGTTCAACGCGTATGCGGAGCCGGTGAAGCGCGGCAAGTATCTGAGGTTCAAGGGGCGGCTGCAGATCGCCGACGACGACGGCTGGGAGGGGTACAGCGGCAAGGTCGGGCTGTACTTCAAGAAGGCCGGGTCGAAGAAGTGGGAGTACGTGAAGGCGTTCCGGTCCGGTGACAGCGGGCGCCTCTACGTGAAGGCCAGGGCCTGGGACTCGGGGCGCTGGAAGTTCGTGTTCAAGGGTGACGACGACACGTACGGGTCTTCCAGCCGTACGGATTATGTCCGGGTGACCCGCAGGTAGGCAGGAAAAGGCCCGGAGCTTCGGCTCCGGGCCTTTTCGTGTCGCCGGCTGCTAGTTGGAGAGCTTGCTCTCGATCCGGCCGAGAATCGACTCCAGGCGATCGAAGCGATCGTCATGCGAGTCGAGCCGCTTCTCGAGCCTGTCGAGCCTTTCCTCCACCCTGGCGAAGCGCCCGTCGATCTCGACGAACTTCTGGTCGATCTGAGCGAACCTCTGGTCGATCTGAGCGAATCTCTGATCGATCTGAGCGAATCGCTGGTCGATCTGCTCGAATCTCTGGTCGATCTGGACGAACTTCTGATCAATCTGAATGAACTTCTGATCAATCTGGGTGAATCGCTGGTCGATTCTGGCGAAGCCCGCCCTCATCTCGGACCTGAGTGCGCCGACCTCGCGGTCGATCTTGTCGAGGAGGTTCTCGGCGACGTCGTCCACGCGCCGGTGCAGCGTGTCGATCCGGTCGGCGATGGTGAGCTGTGGCACGCCGCTTACAGTAGCCGCTTCCAGTGCCGTGACCCGCACTTCCAGGTCATCGTACTTCTTCTGGAGATCCAACATTCGGTGCGCTCCTTACTGCGGAGGGAGGACGGAGGGAAGCCGCGCGGCCACATCGGGAAAGTTACCCTCCGTACTTGATCGAGCGCAGGGAGATGCGAAAGCCAGTCCTATTCGGCGCGCACCACGACAACGGGAGTGTTAGCGAGCGTTAACAGCGGCGTCGATCGCCGCGCGGGCCATCGCGCGCAGCAGCGGCCGCATGTCCCCGCCGGGCAGCTCGCCCGCGCTGTGCGGGGTCGAGTTGAGCAGCCCGAAGACCGCGTGCATGGCGGCCCGCAGCCGGGCGGCCGGACACGCGGGATGCAGCTCGGCCAGCACGGTCACCCACTCCTCGACGTACAGCCGCTGCAGCCGCCTGATCTGCCGCCGGTGCGGCTCGGGCACGTTGCCGAGCTCCCGGTCGTGCACGACGATCAGCGCCGGCTGCTCGGTGGCGAAGGTGATCTGCACGTCGAGCAGCGCGTCGAGGGCCTGCTCCGGCCCGGGGGAGGAGGTCACGACGGCCACGGCGGATTCGCGCAGCCGCGAGCTGACGTCGAGCAGCATCTCGGCCAGCAGCGCCTCCTTGCCGCTGAAGTGCCGGTAGAGCGCGGGGCCGGAGACGCCGACCGCGCCGCCGATCTCCTCGATCGGGACGCCGTGGAAGCCCCGTGCCGCGAACAGCCGGGCCGCCGCCTCCAGGATCTCCGCGCGCCTGTTGCGCCGGGAGCGGGCAGGGGTGGCGGAGGTGCTGGTCACGTCTCACATGCTAGACGATGACGTTAACGCTCGCTAACATTCGAGCCATGAGGGCATGAGAGGGGACGCATGAGCAGCGACTGGCCGGTGCTGGGCTCGGCCGCCGACCCGGCGGGGGAGGCGTACAAGCGCAACACCGAGATCAACGAACGCCTGGCCGCCGACCTGCTCGACCGCCTCGCCGCCGCCGCGCCCGGCGGCCCCGAGCGGTCGCGGCGGCGGCACGTCGAGCGGGGCAAGCTGCTGCCGCGCGACCGCGTGGACGGCCTGCTGGACCCCGGCTCGCGCTTCCTGGAGCTGTCGCCGCTGGCCGCGAACGGCCTGTACGACGACGAGGCGCCGGCCGCCGGGATCATCACGGGCGTCGGCCGGGTCTCGGGCCGCGAGTGCGTGATCGTCGCCAACGACGCGACGGTCAAGGGCGGCACCTACTACCCGATGACCGTCAAGAAGCATCTGCGCGCGCAGGAGGTGGCCCTGCACAACCACCTGCCCTGCGTCTACCTGGTGGACTCCGGCGGCGCGTTCCTGCCCCGGCAGGACGAGGTGTTCCCCGACCGCGACCACTTCGGCCGCATCTTCTACAACCAGGCCACCATGTCCGCCCGCGGCATCCCGCAGATCGCCGCCGTGCTCGGCTCGTGCACGGCGGGCGGCGCGTACGTCCCCGCGATGAGCGACGAGGCGGTCATCGTCCGCGGCCAGGGCACGATCTTCCTGGGCGGCCCGCCGCTGGTGAAGGCGGCCACCGGCGAGGAGGTCACGGCCGAGGAGCTGGGCGGCGGCGACCTGCACGCCCGGGTCAGCGGTGTCACCGACCATCTCGCCGAGGACGACGCGCACGCCCTCGCCATCGTCCGCGACATCGTCTCCACGCTCGCTCCGCGCGCCGAGCGGCCCTGGCCGGTGGTCACGCCCGAGCCGCCCCGCCACGACCCGCGCGACCTGTACGGCATCGTCCCGGCCGACACCCGTCAGCCGTACGACGTGCGCGAGGTCATCGCGCGTCTCGTGGACGGCTCGCGCTTCCTGGAGTTCAAGGCCGAGTACGGCCACACCCTCGTCACCGGCTTCGCCTACCTGCACGGCCACCCGGTCGGCATCGTGGCCAACAACGGCATCCTGTTCAGCGAGTCGGCCATGAAGGGCGCCCACTTCATCGAGCTGTGCGACCAGCGCCGCATCCCCCTGGTGTTCCTGCAGAACATCAGCGGCTTCATGGTCGGCAAGGCGTACGAGGCGGGCGGCATCGCCAAGCACGGCGCGAAGATGGTCACCGCCGTCTCCTGCGCGCGGGTGCCCAAGTTCACCGTGGTCATCGGCGGCTCGTTCGGGGCGGGCAACTACGCGATGGCCGGCCGGGCGTACGCGCCGCGCTTCCTGTGGATGTGGCCCAACGCCCGCATCTCCGTGATGGGCGGCGAGCAGGCCGCGAACGTCCTCACCACCGTCGGCACCGCCGATGCCGACGCCATCAGGGCCCAGTACGAGCACCAGGGCAACCCGTACTACTCCACGGCCAGGCTGTGGGACGACGGCGTGATCGACCCGCTCGACACCCGCACCGTCCTCGGCCTGGCGCTGTCCGCGGCGGCCAACGCCCCGCTCGAACCCGCCGGATACGGCGTCTTCCGGATGTGATCATGCTGTTCGACCGTGTTCTCATCGCCAACAGGGGCGAGATCGCCGTACGGATCGCCCGCACGCTGCGCCGGCTCGGCGTCACGGCGGTGGCCGTGCACACGCCCTCCGACGCCGGCGCCCGGCACGTACGCGAGGCGGACCTCGCCCTGGAGGTGCCGAGCTACCTGGACGCCGAGGCGATCGCGGGGGCGGCGCTCGCGTCCGGGGCGCAGGCCGTGCACCCCGGCTACGGGTTCCTGGCCGAGAACGCCGCCTTCGCGCGGGCCTGCGCCGCCGCTGGTGCGGCGTTCGTCGGGCCGCCGGCCGAGGCCATCGACGCCATGGGCGACAAGATCCGGGCCAAGGCCACGGTGTCGGCCGCCGGGGTGCCGGTGGTGCCGGGCGGGGCCGAGCCCGGCGACGTGCTGGAGGAGTGGCGCGACTTCCCGGCCCTCATCAAGCCGTCCGCGGGCGGCGGCGGCAAGGGCATGGTGCTGGTGCGCTCGGCCGCGGAGCTGCCCGACGCGCTGGCGTCGGCGCGGCGGACCGCGCGGGCCGCGTTCGGCGACGCGACGCTGCTCATCGAGCGGTACGTCGACAGCCCCCACCACATCGAGATCCAGGTGCTGGCCGACTCCCTCGGCGGCGCGGTGCACCTGGGCGAGCGCGAGTGCAGCCTGCAGCGCAGGCACCAGAAGGTCATCGAGGAGGCGCCGTCGCCGTTCGTCACCCCCGAGCTGCGGGCCCGCATGGGCGCGGCGGCCGTGGAGGCGGCGCGGGCGGTCGGCTACGTCGGCGCGGGCACGGTCGAGTTCATCGTGGACGGCGCCACCGGCGCCTACCACTTCATGGAGATGAACACCCGCCTCCAGGTCGAGCACCCCGTCACCGAGCTGGTGACCGGCCTCGACCTGGTGGAGCTGCAGCTCCGGGTGGCGGCCGGCGAGCCGCTGCCGTTCGGCCAGGACGAGGTGCGGCTGAGCGGGCACGCCGTCGAGGCCCGCGTCTACGCCGAGGACCCTTCGCGCGGCTTCCTGCCGACGGGCGGGCGCGTCCTGCTGCTCCGCGAGCCCGGCGTCCCCGGTCCCGCCGCTCACCCGGCCGGCTCCGGCCCGCTGGTCCGTACGGACTCCGGGCTGTCCGAGGGCGGGGTCGTCGGCAGCGAGTTCGACCCCATGCTCTCCAAGGTGGTGGCCTGGGCCCCCGACCGGAAGGCCGCGCTGCGCGCCCTCGACCGCGCGCTCGCCGGCACCACCGTGCTGGGCGTGGTGACCAACGTGCCGTTCCTGCGCGCCCTGGCCGCCCACCCCGCCGTACGCGCGGGCGAGCTGGACACCGGCCTGGTCGAGCGGGCCCTGCCCGAGCTGGTCACCGACGCCGCCGCCCCCGCCGGCGTGCTCGCCGCGGCCGGGCTGGTCTTCCACGCGCTGCCGCAGGGCGACGACCCGTGGGAGGTCACCGACGGCTGGCGGGTCGGCGAGCGGGCCTGGACGACCTGGCGGCTCGCGTCCAGGGACGGCGTCCACGAGGTACGGGTCCGCGGCCTGCCCGCCGAGTCGGCCGAGGTGCTGATGGACGAGCGCCCGGTGCCCGCCCGCCTGCGCGCGGAGGGCCCGGAGGTGGCCGTCACGCTCGGCGACCGGACCGTACGCTACCTGTGCGCCCGCGACGGCGACACGCTCTGGCTCGGCCACGACGGCCGGGCATGGGCGTTCACCCGCCACCTGATCGGCGACCCCGGCGACCGCCCCGGAGCCGCCGCCTCCGGCGACGGCGTGGTGCGCAGCCCGATGCCGGGCACCGTCCTCGTCGTCAAGGCCCAGCCGGGCGACCGGGTGAGCGCCGGCCAGCCGCTCATCGTCGTCGAGGCCATGAAGATGGAGCACGCCGTCACCGCCCCGTGCGCCGGCGTGCTGACCGACCTCCCGGTCCAGCCCGGCCAGCCGGTCGACATGGACGCCGTCCTGGCCGTCGTGACCCCCGAGGAGGACTAGATGCCGCATCCCTTGGACGGCCTTCCCAAGCAGGTCACCGTCTACGAGGTCGGGCCGCGCGACGGCCTGCAGAACGAGTCCGCGATCGTGCCCGTCGAGGTGAAGGCCGAGTTCATCGACCGGCTCGCGGACGCCGGACACAAGGTCATCGAGGCCACCAGCTTCGTCCACCCCAAGTGGGTGCCGCAGCTCGCCGACGCCGACGAGCTGCTGACCCGGCTGCACCGCAGGCCGGGCGTCCGCTACCCGGTCCTGGTGCCGAACGAGCGCGGCCTGGACCGGGCGCTCGACCGCGGCGTGGCCGAGATCGCCGTGTTCGCCAGCGCCACCGAGACCTTCGCCGCCAAGAACCTCAACCGCAGCCTGGAGAGCCAGTTCGAGATGTTCGAGCCGGTCGTCGCCAGGGCGCTCGACAACGGCGTGCGGGTGCGCGCGTACGTGTCGATGTGCTTCGGCGACCCCTGGGAGGGACCGACCCCGATCGCGCAGGTCGTCCGGGTGGGCGAACGGCTGCTCGGGCTCGGCTGCCACGAGCTCTCGCTCGGCGACACCACCGGCGTCGGCACGCCGGGCCACGTCACCGCGCTCATCAAGGCGTTCCGCTCGCCTGAGCGGCTGGCGGTGCACTTCCACGACACTTACGGCCAGGCCCTCGGCAACACCCTGGCCGCGCTCCGCGCCGGCGTGACCACCGTGGACGCCTCCACCGGCGGCATCGGCGGCTGCCCCTACGCCGAGTCCGCCACGGGCAACCTCGCCACCGAGGACCTCGTCTGGATGCTGCAGGGACTCGGCATCGACACCGGGCTCGACCTGGGCAAGCTCGTCGCCACCAGCACCTGGCTGGCCGGGCTGCTCGGCCGGCCCAGCCCATCCCGCGTCGTACAGGCGCTCGCGAAAGGCTGACATGCTCAAGGACGAGTACGAAGAGCTGCGCAAGACGGTCGAGACGTTCGCCCGCGACGTGGTCGCCCCCGTGATCGGCGACTACTACGAGCGCGGGGAGTTCCCTTACGACATCGTGGCCAGGATGAGCGCGATGGGCCTGTTCGGCCTGCCCTTCCCCGAGGAGTACGGCGGCATGGGCGGCGACTACTTCGCCCTGTGCCTGGCCCTGGAGGAGCTGGCCCGCGTGGACTCCAGCGTGGCGATCACCCTGGAGGCGGCGGTCTCGCTCGGCGCGATGCCGATCTACCGCTTCGGCACCGAGGAGCAGCGCGCCCACTGGCTGCCCAGGCTCGCCTCGGGTGCGGAGCTCGGCGCGTTCGGCCTGACCGAGCCGGGCGGCGGCACCGACGTGCCCGGCGGCATGCGTACCACGGCCGTGCTCGACGGGGACGAATGGGTGATCAACGGGTCGAAGGCGTTCATCACCAACTCCGGCACCGACATCACCAGCGTCGTCGGCGTGGCCGCGCTCACCGGCGAGCGGGAGATCTCCACGATCCTCGTACCGGCGGGGACGCCCGGTTTCACCGTGTCGAAGAAGTACTCCAAGGTCGGATGGAACGCCTCCGACACCCGCGAGCTGTCCTTCTCCGACTGCCGGGTGCCCGCGGCCAACCTGCTCGGCGAGCGCGGCCGCGGCTACGCCCAGTTCCTCCAGACCCTGGACGAGGGCCGCATCGCGATCGCCGCCCTCAGCGTGGGCCTGGCCCAGGGCTGCGTGGACGAGTGCCTGAAGTACGTCAGGGAGCGCCGGGCCTTCGGCAACCCCATCGGCCACTACCAGGCCATCCAGTTCAAGGTCGCCGACATGGAGGCCCGCGCCCACACCGCCCGCCTGGCCTACTATCACGCGGCCGAGCGCATGCTGGCCGGGATGCCGTTCAAGAAGGAGGCCGCGATCGCCAAGCTGGTCTCCTCCAACGCCGCCATGGACAACGCCCGCGACGCCACCCAGGTGTTCGGCGGCTACGGCTTCATGAACGAGTTCCCCGTCGGCCGCTTCTACCGCGACGCCAAGATCCTGGAGATCGGCGAGGGCACCAGCGAGGTGCAGCGGATGCTCATCGCCCGCCAGCTCGGCCTGGCCGACCTGTGAGGTCGCCGGCCCGTGAGGGCTTCCATGTTTGCGCCACCGGCGCGCGAGGATCTACTGTCAGGGGTCATGACGGCTGACGATCTTCTCATCAGGAGGGCGGAGAAGGCGGACGCGGACGAGGTGTTCGCGCTGGCCCGCGACTTCGGGCTGACGTTCCGGCCCGAGCGCGAGGCCTTCGACGCCGCACTCCCCGAGCTGCTGGCGAACGACTCCGCCCTGCTGCTCGTGGCCGTCGCCGAAGGCCGGGTCCGCGGCTATCTGCTGGGCTTCACGCACCTCACGCTGTTCGCCAACGGGCCGGTCGCCTGGGTCGAGGAGGCCATGGTCCAGTCGGGCTCGCGCCGGCAGGGCATCGGGCGGGCGCTGCTGGAGGAGTTCGAACAGTGGGCCCGCTCGCGGGAGGCCGGCTACGTCGCCATGGCCACCCGGCGGGCGCCGGAGTTCTACCACGCGCTCGGCTACGAGGCGTCGGCCACGTTCTTCCGCAAGGTGCTGCGCTGAGGGCGATCGGCGGGCGCTTCTGTCGGGGGGCGATGGCATCCTTGCGTACGTGACCGTACACGCCGTCAGCCCGTTGTTCGTCGGGCGTGCCCGTGAGCTCGCCGTCCTGCGCGACGCGCTCGGCGAGGCGCGCGCAGGCGTGCCCGCGACCGTGCTGGTGGGCGGCGAGGCCGGGGTCGGCAAGACGCGGCTGCTGGGCGAGTTCGCCGACCGCGCCGACGACGCCCTGGTGCTCGTCGGCGGCTGCCTGGAGCTGGGCACGGAGGGCCTGCCGTTCGCGCCGTTCACCGCCGTGCTGCGCGGGCTGGTGCGGCGGCTCGGCCGCGACGGCGTCGCGGCGCTCGTGCCCGGCGGCGCGGCCGGCGGGCTGGCCAGGCTGCTGCCCGAGTTCGGCGAGCCCGGCAGGGAGGGCGCCGAGGCCCGCGCGCGCCTGTTCGAGCTGGTGCTCGGGCTGCTGGAGCGGCTGGCCGAGGAGCGCCCGGTCGCGCTCGTCATCGAGGACGCCCACTGGGCCGACCGCTCCACCCGCGACCTGCTGTCGTTCCTGGTCCGCTACCAGCGCACCGCCGGGCGGCTGCTGCTCGTGGTCACCTACCGCAGCGACGAGCTCCACCGCACCCACCCGCTGCGGCCCATGCTGGCCGAGCTGGGCCGGGTCGAGTGGGTCACCCGGGTCGAGCTGCGCAGGCTCACCCGCAGGGAGGCCGTCGCGCAGGCGGCCAGCATCCTGGAGCGCCGGCCGGCGGACGCCGACATGGACCTCATCTACGCCCGCAGCGAGGGCAACCCGCTGTTCGTCGAGGCGCTGCTGAGCGAGGGCGGCGGCCGGGGCGACCTGCCCGAGTCGCTGCGCGACCTGCTGCTCGCCCGCGTCGAGCGGCTGCCCGAGGAGACGCAGGAGCTGCTGCGGGTGGCCAGCGCGGGCGGCCAGCGCTTGGAGCACGACCTGCTGTCGGCCGTCGCCGGGCTCGACGACAACGCCCTGTCGCGGGCGCTGCGCCCGGCCGTCGCGGGCAACGTGCTCGTGGTCGACGGCGAGGGCTACAGCTTCCGGCACGCGCTCATCCGCGAGGCGCTCCACGACGACCTGCTGCCCGGCGAGCACACCCGCCTGCACACCCGCTACGCCGAGGCGCTGGAGCGCGACCTGTCGATCCTGCCCGCCCCGCGTGGCGCGATCGAGCTGGCCCACCACTGGCACGCCGCCCACGACTCCACGTGGGCGCTGGTCAGCGCGTGGCGGGCGGCCGCGGCCGCGCGCACCTCCACCGCCTACGACGAGCAGCTCCGCATGCTCTCGCGGGTCCTGGAGCTGTGGGACCAGGTGCCCGACGCCGCCGGGCGCATCGGCGCCGACCGCCTCGAGGCGCTGCGGCAGACCGCCGTGGTCGCCCACCTGGCCGGCGAGTACGAACGCAGCATCGCCCTGGCCGGCGCACTCCTCGCCGAGCTCGACCCCGCGACCGACCCGGTGCGCACCGCCGTCGTCCTGCGCCAGCGCGGCCTGACCCGCTACGACCTGGGCCGCCCCGGACATCTCGACGACCTGCGCCGCGCCGCCTCGCTGGTGCCCGCCGAGCCGCCCTCGCGGCTGCGCGCCCAGGTGCTGGAGAGCCTGTCCCGCATGCTCTTCCGTCCCGAGGACAAGGACGAGAAGATCGCCACCGCCGAGATCGCCAGGGAGATCGCCCGCGCGGTCGGCGACGCCAACGTCGAGGCCAACTCCCTCATCACCGCCACCTGGGCGCGCTACCGCTATCACGAGATCGAGACGCAGATGGAGGCGTTCGCCGAGGCACGCCGCATCGCCGCCGCCGCGGACGCCTACAACGCGCTCATGCGCTGCGCGATCTCCGAGTCCGACGCGCTGGAGGGCGCGGGGTGGCACGAGCGGGCCGCCGAGGTCGCCCGCGCGGGCATCGCCGACTCCGCCCACTACGGCCTGGCGCGCACCTCCGGCACCTTCCTCGCGATCAACCTCGCCGAGCCGCTGGTCTCGCTCGGGCGGTGGGACGAGGCACTGGAGGTCATCGAACAGGCCCTCGACCTCACGCCCCCCGCGCCCTACCGGGCGAGCCTGCAGGGGTTCATCACCGACATCGCGCTCGCGCGCGGGCAGCTCGACCGGGCCGAGCAGCTGTTCGACGCCTCGCGCGGGGTGCTGTCGCGGGGCACCTACCGCGACCAGACGCTGCTGCCGCATCTGCGGCGCAAGGTGGAGCTGCTGGAGGCACGCGGCCAGGCCGGCGAGGCGGTGCGGGAGGCGGCCGAGGCACTGGCGGAACGCGACCTGGTGTCCAGCCCGCGCTACGTGTGGCAGCTCCTGGTGACCTTCGCCCACCTGTTGACCGCAGCCGGGGGCAGGACGGCTCCGGGGCGGGCGTCCGTGGCGGAGGAGGCGACGGCGGCGCTGCCCCGGCTGCGGGAGGTGGCGCGGCGCATCGGCACCGAGGGCGAGCTGCAGGAGGCGCAGCGGCTCACCTTCGAGGCACTGCTGGGCCCGGAGCCGCCGGCGGCGGGCGAGGCTGTGCGACCGAGGTCGGAGTCGCCGGCCCCCGACGTGGAAGCGCGGGTCGCGTGGCGGGTCAAGGCGTGGGAGGCCGCGGTCGGGGCCTGGGTCGATCTGGGGCAGCCCTATCCGGAGGCCCGCGCCCTGCTGGGGTCGGCGCAGGCGCTGCTCGCGGCGGGCGACCGGCAGGGGGCGGCGGCGCGGCTCGAACGGGCCCGCGAGCTGGCCACCAGGCTCGGCGCCGCGCCGCTGCTGGAACAGCTCGACGTCGTCCGCCGCCGGGCCCGCCTCGGCGGCGGCCCGTCCGACGAGCCCGCCGGCGACGGGCAGCCGCTCGGCCTGACGGCGCGCGAGCTGGAGGTGCTGCGCGAGGTGACGAACGGCCGCAGCAACCGCGAGATCGCCGAGACGCTGGTCATCTCGGTGAAGACGGTGAGCGTGCACGTCTCCAACATCCTGGCCAAGCTCGGCGTCGCCGGCCGAGGCGAGGCCGCCGCCACCGCCCACCGCCTCCACCTGTTCGACGACCTCCCCTGACCACGGGCCCTTCCGCGATCCGAGGGCTCTCCGCGATCCGAGGGCTCTCCGCGATCCGAGGGCTCTCCGCGATCCACGGGCCGTCCGCGATCCACCGGGCCTCCCACGGTCCACGGGCCGCAGCGACCCACCGGGCCCTGCGACCGCCGGGTACTTCCGTGCCGCACGGAGCCGCTGCGACACTCGGGATATCGCGTGATCTGCCAGGCCTCCGTGACTCAGGCCCCTCCGTGGCCCACCTCCCTTCCCGACCCGCCGTCCCTTCCCGGCCCCGCCGTGTCCGCAGGTCCGTGGCCACGGCTGCGGGTCAGGTGGCGGGCAGTGTGCGGGAGGTTTTTCGGCCGACCAGTAGTAGTGCGCTGACGGAGATCACGATCCCGGCGGCGATGACCGGCACCAGGGCTTGCAGGTCGAGGCCATCGGCCACCAGGCCGAACAGTGGCGGGCCGAGGAGGGAGCCGATGCTGCCTGCCTGGGCGATGATGCCGTTGCCGACGTCGGCGTGGTCGAGTCGTTCCAGCACCAGCGGCAGGACGGCCATGACGAGGGCGCCGAGGAAGCCGTTCTCGATCGAGATGACGGCCGCGCCGGTCAGCGCGACCGGCGACGAGCCGTGACCGCCGAACATGAGCCAGGCGGCCGGCAGCGTGAGCAGCCCGGCAGAGGCGAGGACGCCGACCGGCGTGCCCCGGCGCAGCAGCATCCCCACGGTCACCCCGCCGAGCGCGCTGAGCAGCGAGATCACGGCGGTGACCGCGCCGGCGGAGGCGGTCGAGTGGCCGTACCGCTCGACCAGGAGCGTGGGCAGCAGGACGAGCACCGGCATGGTCACGAGCACGGCCAGGCAGAAGGCCGCGGCCAGGAGGCCCGGCCAGGCCAACGCCCGCGCGCGGGGCACGGGTCCGGCGCCCTGGTGCCGGGCGGTGCCGCGCGGCAGCCGTAACCGCACCACCAGCGCCATCACGAGCGTCAGCCCGGCGAGCACGCCGATCCAGCCGCGCCAGCCGATCGCGGCGCCGACCGCGCCTCCGGCGAGCGTGCTCGCGCCCAGGCCCACCGCGACGAACGTGGCCCAGATGGACAGCGCGGTCCCGCGGTCGCGTTCCCTGGCCAGCCGTACGATCAGCGCGGGGCAGGCGATGGTGACCAGGAGGTATCCGATGCCCTCGACGCCCCGGGCGGTGAGCAGCCAGGCGTAGCCGCCCGCGACCGTCCCCGCCGCGCTCGCCACCGCCGTCAGGGCGAGTCCGGCGACCAGTGACCGTTCGGCGCCGAGGCGGCGGATCAGGTAGCCGGCGGGCAGGCCGACGGCGGCGCCGACGCCGACCACCGTGGAGATGACCCAGCCCAGTTGCGCCAGCGACAGCCCGAGCTCGGCCGCCACCGCCGGCCCGACGGGGCTGAACTTGCCGAGGCTCATGGCCGCGACGACCCCTCCGAGGTAGACGACGGCGATCGTGCCCCAGGGGGTGCGTGGCTGGGCCGAGGTGTCGGGGGTCGTCCCGGCGTTCATGGATCTCCTTCGCGTTGCTCCGCACAGGTTCGTCCGGGTTAGAGCATCGTCGCGAAGGAGGTGGTGATCAAGGGTACGGGCGCCGCTAGCCGGTGAGCTGGGCCTCCAGGCGATAGCCGTCCACCGTGACGTACACCTGGTCGCCGGGGCGGGCATTCAGGCGCATGAGCACCGGCTGGAGCGAGTCGAAGACCGGCTGGTGGCCCTGCCAGACCAGGACGATCGCGTTGTCGCCTGGGCCGGTGACCGACAGCAGGGTGCCGGGGCGCATGCCGAGCTGGGCCGCGTACCCCTCGGGGACCGGCACCGGGCCGCCGCGCAGATGCTCCGGCGTGACCTCGATCCGCTGCCAGCGGCGCGGGTCGGAGGACGGGCTCGGCAGCGGCGGGGGCGGCGTCGACGGGGCGCCCGCGAGACCGGCGGGCAGCATGCCCGACCGGCCGCCGGACAGCGCCGACAGCGTGGCGAGCGCGGCCGACGGGTCGATCGAGCCGGCCGTCGCGGACGGGATCGGCTGGCCGCCGCGGTGGTGGTGGCCGTTCGCGCCCGGTGTGCGGCGGGGGAGGGGCTGGGCCGGGGACGGGGCCGAGGCCATCGGGTCGGCGGACTCCGGCGGCAGGGCGTCCAGCCACGCCTTGGCGGAGTGGGCGCGGATGCCCAGCTCGCCCATCAGCTCCACCATGTCGGCGTCCGGCGGGGCCGAGGCCAGGAGCTGGCGCGTACGGGCCTGGAGGCCGTGGATGTCGCCCACCACGAGCCAGCCGTCCTGGAGCCGGCGGTCGGGCATGAGCGTGACCAGCACCCGCCAGAGCGGGGTGCGCAGGGAGGGCACCATCACCGGGTGGGCCGGGTCGGCGCCGATCAGCTGCTCCTCGGTGGCCGCCGCGCCCAGCCACTCCGTCAGGCGGAACATGTGCCCGGTCACCGGCGCGGACTCCGAGGAACGCAGCCAGGTCAGCACGCGCTCCTCGGCCGTGCGCTGGGCGTGGGAGAGGGATTCGCGCTCGACCAGCAGCTTGTGGGCGAGCGTACGGAGGCTGATCGGGTCCTCGGCGAACAGCCGGTGCACGGCCACGGCCAGCTCCAGCTTGTCCAGGCCGCGGAAGAGGCTGTCGACGACGCGGACCATCGCGTGGTCGGTGTCGAACGGCACCGGGGAGGAGCCGGCGCCGGTCTTGCCGGGGGCTGCGGAGAAGGAGCCGGTCTCCTCGCGGCCGGGTTGCCGGGCCGTCGGACGCTGCGGCAGCGCTCCCGCGCCAGGCTGACCGGGCTGACCGGGCTGAGGCGGCTGGCCGGGGGTCTGGCGCTGTGGCAGGGCGCCGTTCTGCGGCTGGGCGGCGAACGCGCCGCTCTGCGCCGGGAACGACCCCGTCTGGCGCGACTCGCCGGGGACGGCGGGGGTGGGGCCCGTCTGCGGGCCGCCGGGTAGGGAGGGACCGGCCTGCCGGTCGCCGGGCACGGCAGGGGAGGAGCCCGTCTGCTGGCCGCCAGGTAGGGGGCCGGCCTGCCGGTCGCCGGGCAGGGGGCCGGGCTGCCGGTCGCCGGGCAAGGGGCCGGGCTGCCGGTCGCCGGGCAAGGAGGGGAAGGAGCCCGTGTGCCGGTCGCCGCTCTGCGCCGGGAACGAGCCCGTCTGGCGCGGCTCGCCGGGTTGCCCGCCCGCCGGCGGTTCCGCGGGCCGCCCGGAGAACGCCGCCGCAGGGCGCTGCGGCAGCCCGTTGCCCTGCCCGCCCGGCTGCCCACCGGGCTGCCCTCCCGGTTGTCCCGTGCCGGGCGCGCTCTGCCCGCCCGGTTGCGCGGCGAACGGACCGCTCTGGCCACCACCGGAAGAAGCGGCGAACGGGCCGCTCTGCCCGCCGCCGGAAGCCGCGAACGGGCCGCTCTGGCCGGAGGAGGCGGCGAGCGGGGCGTCGCGGCCGTCGGCAGGGGCGGGGAACGGGCCGCTCTGGCCGGAGGAGGCGGCGAGCGGGGCGTCGCGGCCGTCGGCAGGGGCGGGGAACGGGCCGCTCTGACCCGGAGAGGCGGCGAGTGGGGCGTCGCGGCCGTCGGCGACGGCGGGGAAGGGGCCGCTCTGGCCGTTGGGGGAGGGGGCGACGAAGGGGCCGCCCGAGGGTACGGCGGGGAAGGAGCCGGTGTTCCTGGTCTCCTCGGCGCCGTCCGCGCCGCGCGGCACCGGCCGCGTCAGCTCGGCCTGACCGGCGGCGGGAAGGGCGGGGATGCGGCCGAGGATCTCGCGGAGGACCGCGCCGACCACCACTTCAGGCGTGGCGGACGGGGTGCCGAGATCGCTGGGGGACAGGCGGCGCAGCCGCTGCCAGCCGCCGAGGCCGATGACCGCCGTACGGGTGGCCTCGGGCCAGCCGGGCAGCGCGGGATCGACGGGATGCACGGTCAGCGCGGGCACCAGGTCGGACAGCGGCAGGTGGTCCCAGCGGGCGGTGGCCAGCCGGCCGAGGCGTTCGCAGATCCAGTCGAGCCCCGCCGTGCCGAGCGCCTTGGAGAGGGGGAGGGAGGACCACCATCCCGCGGGCAGGCGCGGGTCGCCCAGCGCCTCGGCCACCTGCTGTGGTCGGCTCCAGCGAAGAGCTGGGACTAGGTCGCTCAGGCAGATCGATGACTCGACTTCCATCGGCGGACCTTATCCTCCCCAGTGTGCCGCGTGTGCTGCCCGTTGCGCATGTGGCTCTTGGTGCAGCCTACGCGGCAAGCTATCAATCAGTGTGAATAGGGTAAAGACGGTTCAGATCCAAACCGTACCGTGGACGACCCCCCACCTGGGCCACACATGCGGCACCCGCACGACATCCTTCCTCAAGAGCGGCTCTTTCCCCGCATCCCCGCAAGGTCGCCGCGAGAAACCCGGCGGCGAACGCGTCCCCAGCTCCGGTCGTGTCCACGACCTGGCTCGGCAGCCCGGGAACCCGCGCGGTGATGGTGCCGTCCACCGCCGCCAGCGCGCCGTCGGCGCCCAGTTTCACCACGGCTGTGCCGTATCTCTCACTCAGCAGTTCGGCCGCCCGCTCCGGCGTCCGCGCGCCGGACAGCAGCAGGGCCTCGTCGAGATTGGGGATGACGAGGTCGGCGGCGGCGGTCTCGGCCATGAAACGTTCGGCGCCGAAGTCGAGCAGGGGCTTGGTCGAGGCCGGGTCCACGCTGACCGCGACCCCGGCCGCCGCCGCGTCCGCCAGGGCGGCCCTGGCCAGGCCCAGACCCGGCTCGGCGAACAGCACGTACCCGGACAGGTGCAGCCGGGCCACCCCCTCCAGCAGGGCGGGGTCCCAGTCGCGTGCGGAGATCAGGCCGCCCGCGCCCCGGTTGGTGAGCATGGACCGCTCGCCGCTCGGGTCCACCATCGCGATCACGACGGCGGTGGGGTGGTCGGGGTCCACGGTCACCTGGGGCCGTACGCCGGCCTTGGTCAGCTCGGCGATGTGCCAGTCGCTGCTGTCGTAGCCCAGCCTGGCCAGCAGGCGGGTGTCGGCGCCCAGGTGGGCGGCCCAGGCGGCGGTGTTCGCGCCCGAGCCGCCGGGACGCAGCATGATGTCGGCCGCGGTGTCGGTGCCCGCCAGGACGGGGGAGCCGTGCAGCGCCACCACATCGGTGACCGCGTCCCCGACGACCAGGAGACCGCGGTCGGTCACGAGTCCGCCCAGCTCACCGCGATCCGGGCGGCAAGGGCGACGTTGCCGCGCACGGCGGCCAGGTTGGCCTCCAGCGAGGCGCCGCCCGTGCCGTCGACCAGGTAGCCGAGCAGGAACGGGGTGATCGCCTGGCCCTTGACGCCGTCGCGCTCGGCGGCGGCCAGCGCCTCGGCCAGCACGCGGTCGTGCAGCTCGGGGTCGAGCTGCTGGTCCACGGGGACGGGGTTGGCGACGATCAGGGCCGTCTCCTGGCCGCCGAGCGCGTCCTGGCCGCGCATGATCGCCGCCGCCTCGTCGGGCGACTCGATCCGCCAGTCGATCGGCAGGCCGGAGGTGTGCAGGTAGAAGCCGGGGAAGGCGTCGGTGCGGTAGCCCACCACGCTCACGCCGCGGGTCTCCAGGCGCTGGAGCGTCGCGGGCACGTCGAGGATCGACTTCACGCCCGCGCAGACGACGGTGATGCGGGTGCGGGCGAGCGTGTCGAGGTCGGCGGACTCGTCCTGGTCCTCGGTCCAGCCCCGGTGCACGCCGCCGAGCCCGCCGGTGGCGAAGATGCGGACCCCGGCCCGCGCGGCGAGGAACGACGTGGCCGACACCGTGGTCGCGCCGCTCGCCTTGAGCGCGGCGGCCATGGGCAGGTCACGCTGGCCCAGCTTGCGCAGGCCGGGCTCGGTCGCGATGCGCTCCAGCCCGGCCGCGTCCAGCCCGACGCGGGGCACGCCGTCGAGCACGGCGATCGTGGCCGGCACCGCCCCCGCCGCGCGGACGATCTCCTCCAGCTCGCGCGCGACCTCCAGGTTGCGCGGCTGCGGCAGACCGTGGGAGATGATCGTGGACTCCAGCGCCACGACGGGGGCGCCACTGGCCAGGGCCTCGGCCACCTCGTCGGACGGCTGCAGGACGGAGTCGGCGGTGCTGCGCATGGTGGGTCTCGTGCTCCTTGCGAAATCCTGGGGCGGGAAACGGCGAACTCTACGGCATCGCTCGCCGACAATGCAGGTTACGGCCATTCCCGGGGTCGGTCATCCCCACCGGTGATCACACGTCCGGCGTTGACGCGGGGCGTGGTATGACACGTAAAGTGCGGGGATGGGCGCGTATGACGTGATCGTGGCGGGAGCGGGGCACAACGGGCTGGTGGCCGCGGCCTACCTGGCCCGGGCCGGCCGGCGGGTGCTGGTGCTGGAGCGGTACGACCACGTGGGCGGCCTGGCGATCTCCACACGCGCCTTCCCCGGGGTGGACGTGCGGCTGTCCCGCTACAGCTACCTCGTCAGCCTCCTCCCGACGCGGATCGTCCGCGACCTGGGCCTCGACCTGGAGCTGCGCCGCCGCCGCTACGCCTCGTACACGCCGGTGGGCGGCACGGGCCTGCTGGTCGACAACGAGGACGCCGCCCGCACGGCGGCCTCGTTCGCGGCGGTCACCGGCGGCGAGAGCGACCACAAGGCCTGGCAGGACTTCTACGCGATGACCGGGCGGGTGGCCGAGGCCCTGGCCCCCACCCTCCTCGAACCCCTCCGCGCGCCCGCCGAGATCGAGCGCCTGGTCGGTCCGGAGGCGTGGCGGGCGCTGTTCGCCGAGCCGATCGGCCAGGCCGTGGACGCGCGGTTCGCCGACGACACGGTCCGCGGGGTCGTCCTCACCGACGCGCTCATCGGCACCTTCGCCGACCCGTCCGCCGACCTGCTCGCCAACCGCTGCTTCCTCTACCACGTGATCGGCGACGGCACCGGCGAGTGGAACGTCCCGGTCGGCGGCATGGGCGCGGTCTCGGGCGCGCTGGAGGCGGCGGCCCGCCGGGCGGGCGCGGAGATCAGGACCGGCGCGGAGATCGTCGGGATCGCGCCGTCCGGGGAGGTCACGTTCACCGACGAGCGCGGCGAGCACACCGTGACCGGCGGGCACGTGCTGGTCAACCTGCCGCCCGCGGTGCTCGACCGGCTGCTCGGAAGCGAGCCCGCCGTCCCTGAGGGGGCGCAGCTCAAGGTCAACATGGTGCTGAGCCGGCTGCCCCGGCTCAAGGACGACTCCGTGGACCCGCGCGCGGCCTTCAGCGGCACCTTCCACATCAACGAGACCCGCGACCAGCTCGCCCGCGCCCACGCGCAGGCGGCGGCCGGGCGGATCCCGGAGCTGCCGCCCGCCGAGGTCTACTGCCACTCGCTCACCGACCCGTCGATCCTGGGGCCGGAGCTGCGCGGCCGGGCCGAGACGATGACGCTGTTCGGCCTGCACATGCCCGCCCGGCTGTTCCGCGAGGACCCCGAGGGGGCGCGCGCGGCGGCCCTGCGCGCCACGTTCGCCTCGCTGGACGCCGTGCTCGCCGAGCCCATCGAGGACTGCCTGCTCCGCGCGCCCGACGGCACGCCGTGCGTCGAGGCCAAGAGCCCGGTGGACCTGGAGCGGGACGCCGGGCTGCCCGGCGGCCACATCTTCCACACGGACCTGAGCTGGCCGTACGACGAGGACGGCCGGGGCGGCTGGGGCGTCGAGACCGAGCACGAGCGCATCCTCATGTGCGGCGCGGGCGCCCGCCGGGGCGGCGGGGTCAGCGGCATCGGCGGCCACAACGCCGCGATGGCCCTGCTCGCCCGCAGGTGACAGCCCTCTAGTAGCCGCCGGCGACCAGCTTGCCGGCCACCTCCAGCGCCACCTCCGTACGCCGCTCGTCCGGCACCTTCAGGTCGAACAGGAACGGCACGCTGCCGAGGACCACCGCGAGCACCGCCAGCCGCGCCTCGAACGCCCGCACCGGATCGTCGCCGGGCGAGGCCAGCACGGAGATCATCGCGATCAGGCCCCGCTGCATGCGCTCCCCGGCCGGCAGCTCGCGCATCACACCCTGGTTCACCTGGGCGAACTGGAACAGCGGCCGCCACTGGTCCTCCAGCAGCCCCGAGATGCGCGCCAGGATCTCCTTCCTGGCCTCCGCCGTCGCCGGCTGCTCCTCGGCCCACGCCACCAGCTCGTCCATCGACTCGGCGAGCCGCTCCACGACGCTGGCGAGGATCGCCTCCTTCGTCCGGAAGTGGTAGTAGAGCGCCGGCCGGGTGATCTCCAGCCGTTCGGCGACCTCCTGGAGCGTGGTCTTGTCGTATCCGCGTTCGGCGAACAGCTCCAGCGCGACCTGCTGAATCCGCTCTCGTGTGTCCGTCCGCCGCCCTGCCATGCCGCTCCCATCCTTGACGCACGTTCCCGCATTGCTTACTTTCGTGTAAGTAAGCAATGCGGTCCAGCCTGTAGGGAGCAGACTATGGCTCAGATCTTCCCCGCCCGGCGCAGGTGCCCCTTCGCGCCGCCCCCCGAGTACGCCGACCTGCGCGAGCAGGCCCCCCTCGTCCGCGCCGAGCTGCCCGGCGGCGTCGTCTGGCTGGTCACGAGGCACGCAGAGGCGCAGCGGGTCCTGGCCGGGACAGGCATCAGCACCAGCCCCGCCACGCCCGGCCACCCCCACCACGTCTTCCACCCCGGAGGGGCCACCCCCGAGCGCCAGGCGCTCCTGGCCGAGAACGCCCCCGGGCACTTCATCGACCTCGACCCGCCCGAGCACACCCGCTTCCGTAAGCTGCTCATCCCCGAGTTCACCGTCCGCCGCGTACGGGAGATGCGCCCCGGCATCCAGGACATCGCCGACCGGCTCATCGACGACATGCTGCACAAGGGACCGGAGGCCGAGCTCGTCGCCGACTTCGGGCTGCCGCTGCCGTCGCTGGTCATCTGCAGGCTGCTCGGGGTCCCGTACGCCGACCACGAGTTCTTCCAGTCGCGCACCCGCTCGATGCTCAGCGCGCTCGACGACGAGCAGGTCCGCTTCACCGCCGCGTCCGAGATCAGGAACTACCTCGACGCGCTCGTCACCGCCGCCGAGAAGGGCCCCGAGGACGACCTGCTCGGCCGGATCATCACCAGCGGCCGGCTCACCCACGACGAGATCGTCGGCGTGATCTTCCTGCTGCTCGTCGCCGGCCACGAGACCACCGCCAACATGATCCCGCTGGCCGTGCTCACCCTCCTGCGCCACCCCGACCAGCTCGCCGCGCTGCGCGCCGACCCCGACGGCTGGCCCGTGGCGGTCGAGGAGCTGCTGCGTTACCTGTCCATCGTCGACTGGGTGGCCTTCGACCGGGTCTCCACCGAGGACCAGGAGATCGGCGGGCAGCTCGTCCGCCGGGGCGAGGGCATCTTCGTCCTCGGCGCCTCCGCCAACCGCGACGAGCGGGCCTTCGAACGCCCCGACGACTTCGACGCCCGGCGCGGCGCCCGCCACCACGTGGCCTTCGGCTACGGCGTGCACCAGTGCCTCGGCCAGAACCTGGCCCGCGCCGAGCTGGAGATCGCCCTGCGCACGCTGTTCGAGCGCCTGCCGGACCTGCGCGCCACGGTGAGCGAGGAGGAGGTGCCCGCCAAGTACGACGCCGCCATCTTCGGGCTCAACGCGCTCCCCGTCACCTGGTGACCCCGGGGGACACGGACGGCCCGTTCATAGGGTTCTCATGATGTTCCCTTAGCGTTTGCTGCATGAGTGAGGCCGCACGGTTGCTGGTAGTCGACGACGAGCCCGCGTTGCGCGAGGCGCTGCAGTCCAGCCTCGAGTTCGAGGGCTACAGGGTCGTCACCGCGAACGACGGGCAGGCCGCGCTCGACGAGCTGGCCCGCGCCTCCTACGACGCGGTGCTGCTCGACGTCATGATGCCGCGACTCGACGGGCTGACCGCCTGCCGCCGCCTGCGGGCCTCGGGCAACCACATCCCGGTCCTCATGCTCACCGCGCGCGACGCGGTGGGCGACCGGGTCTCGGGGCTCGACGCCGGGGCCGACGACTACCTGGTCAAGCCGTTCGAGCTGGACGAGCTGCTGGCCAGGGTCCGCGCCCTGCTGCGGCGCGGCGCGCTCAGCACCGGCGGCCCCGAGGGCGACACGCTGACGTACGCCGACCTGCGCATGGACCCCGCCACCCGCGAGGTCACCCGCGGCGAGCGCCGGCTCGACCTCACCAGGACCGAATACCTGCTCATGGAGCTGTTCCTGTCGCACCCGCGCCAGGTGCTCACCCGCGACCAGATCCTCAGCGAGGTGTGGGGCTTCGACTTCGAGCCCACCTCCAACTCCCTCGACGTCTACGTCATGTACCTGCGGCGCAAGACGGAGGCGGGAGGCGAGCCGCGGATCATCCACACCGTCCGCGGGGTGGGCTACGTCCTGCGGGCCGGCGCGTGAGACCCCGCAGCCTCCGGGCTCGGCTGACGCTCCTCGTGACGGGGGCGGTGTCGTCCGCCGTCGTGCTGTGCGCGGTCCTGTCGTGGTTCATCATCCAGATGCTGGTCCTCGCGCAGGTGGACCAGAGCATCCTGGAGAACCAGGGGGACGTGAAGTACCTGCTCCACGAGTGCCGCCCAGAAGGCACGCAGGGCCCCTACTTCGAGGGCATGGCGACGGTGCTCCATCCCGACGGCACCACCTGCTCGCTCGGCCGGGCCATCGTGCCCACCCAGGAGGACCGCAAGGCGCTGGAGCCCCTGCCGGAGCCCATCTACCGCAACGGGGTGACGACGGACGGCAAACGGGTGCGCGTCGTGACCGTCAACGTGGGGCCGGGCCTCGCCGTGATGGCGGCCCGGCCGCTCTGGCACGTCGAGCGCACCCTCCGCTACGCCGCCGTCGGGCTCGGCGGCATCGCCGCGCTCGGCACGCTCGGCGCGGCCATGGCGGGCCTCGCCGTCTCGCGCGCCGCGCTGCGCCCCGTGGGCGAGCTGACCAGGGCGGTCGAGCACATCGCGCAGACCGAGGACCTCGACACCCGCATCCCCGTACGCGGCACCGACGAGATCGCCCGCCTGTCGTCGTCCTTCAACGCGATGACCTCCGCCCTGGCCGGCTCCCGCGAACGCCAGAAACAGCTCGTCGCCGACGCCGGCCACGAGCTGCGCACCCCGCTGACCACCCTGCGGACCAACATCGACCTGCTGCTGCGCAGCGAGCAGACCGGCCGCAGCATCGACCCCGAGGCCAAGCAGCGGCTGCTGGTCAACGTCAAGGCGCAGTTCGCCGAGCTGACCACGCTGGTGGCCGACCTGCTCCAGCTCGCCCGCGGCGACCAGGACCACGAGCCGCACGTCGAGCTGGCCTTCCACGAGGTCGTGACGGCCGCTGTGGAGCGTGCCCGGCTGCGCGGCGCGCAGGTCGTCACCGACCTCGAACCCTGGTACGTCGTCGGCAACGCCGCCTCCCTGGAGCGCGCGGTGATCAACCTCCTCGACAACGCGGCCAAGTTCAGCTCCGACAACGGGGTCGAGGTGTCGCTGCGGGACGGGCGGCTGACCGTCCGCGACCACGGCCCGGGGCTGCCCGAGGAGGAGCTGCCGCACGTCTTCGAGCGGTTCTGGCGCTCGCCGTCCGCGCGCGGCCTGCCCGGATCCGGGCTCGGCCTGGCCATCGTGGCCCAGGCCGTGGCCGAGGCGGGCGGTCAGGTGAGCCTGGCGAACGCGCCCGGTGGCGGCGCGGTCGCAACAATGGACCTTCCCGGAACTCTCATTCGTGGCTCAGAATCGGATAAGTCCGGTTAAAGATCCGAATCGTGAGCTGGGTGCATGGACACGACAGCAGTGCGGACCCGCCTGGTCGAGGTGGTCGTCCCCGTGTACGACGAGCAGCGGGCGCTCCGCGCGAGCGTCACCCGCCTCCACGGATACCTCACCAGGAACTTCCCCTACGGATTCCGGATCACCATCGCCGACAACGCCAGCACCGACGACACCTGGCAGATCGCCACCGAACTGGAGCGAGAGCTGCCGCACGTCCGCGCCGTGCACCTGGACGAGAAGGGCCGCGGACGGGCGCTGCGCCAGGTCTGGTCGCGCAGCGAGGCCGACGTCGTCAGCTACATGGACGTCGATCTCTCCACCGACCTGGACGCGTTCCTGCCGCTGGTCGCGCCGCTGCTGTCGGGGCACAGCGACCTCGCCATCGGCACCCGGCTGGCGCGGGACTCGCGGGTCGAGCGCGGACCGAAGCGGGAGTTCATCTCCCGCTCCTACAACCTGCTGCTCCGCTCGCTGATGGGCGCCCGGTTCTCCGACGCCCAGTGCGGCTTCAAGGCCGTGCGCACCGAGGTCGCCCGGGCGCTGCTGCCCGGCGTCGAGGACGAGCAGTGGTTCTTCGACACGGAGCTGCTGCTGCTGGCCGAACGGTACGGCCTGCGCATCCACGAGGTCCCCGTCGACTGGGTGGACGACCCGGACAGCCGGGTGGACATCGTCCGCACCGCCCTGGACGACCTGCGCGGCATGGTCAGGGTGGCGCGCAAGACGCTCTCCGGCGCCGCGGGCATCCCCGTCCCGCCCCGGATCCAGCGGGCCGAGCTGCCGCGCGGCATGGCCCGCCAGCTTCCCCGCTTCGCGGTCGTCGGGGTGGTCAGCACCCTGGCGTACCTGGCGTTGTACTCGCTGCTGCGGCCGGTCATCCCGCCGCTCGCCGCCAACGCCCTCGCGTTGCTGGTCACCGCCGTGGCCAACACCGCCGCGAACCGGCGCTTCACCTTCGGCGTCACCGGCTCGGCGGGCGCGCTGCGGCACCAGTTCGAAGGGCTGATCGCCTTCCTCGTCGGGCTGTCGCTCACCTCGGGGACCCTCGCGCTGCTGCCCGCGGAGGTCACGCACGGCGTCGAGCTGGCCGCGGTCATCGCCGCCAACGCCGCCGCCACGCTCGTCCGCTTCCTGCTCCTGCGCGTGTGGGTGTTCAACCCCCGGCGGAGGACCGCACGATGAACCTCACCCTCCCGCGGCCCGCGCACCGGGCCGCCGGCAGCCATGCCCTGCCCGCGCCGCGCTGGTCGCGCCCCGCCCTGTGGGCGGTGCTCGCGGCGGCCTTCTTCCTGTACGCCTGGGCGCTCAGCGGCGACGCCAACGAGTACTACGCCGCCGCCGTCCTGTCGGGCACCGGCAGCTGGAAGGCGTTCTTCTTCGGAGCCATCGACGCCGGGTCCTTCATCACCGTGGACAAGCCGCCGCTCGCGCTGTGGGTGATGGGGCTGTCGGCCCGGATCTTCGGCTACGGCACGTACAGCATGCTCCTGCCGCAGGCCCTGGCCGGCGTGGCCGCCGTGGCGCTCGTGCATTCGGCCGTGCGCCGGTCCTTCCCGCCCGGCCGCGACGCGCACGCCGCCGCGCTGGCCGCGGCCGTCGTCATGACGCTGACGCCGATCACCGTCGCGATCAACCGGGACAACAACCCCGACACCGTGCTCGTGCTGCTGCTGACGCTGGCGGGCTGGTTCTGCCTGGAGTCGCTGCGGACCGGGCGGCTGCGCCCGCTGCTGCTCGCCGCGCTCTTCGTGGGGCTGGCCTTCAACGCCAAGATGCTCCAGGCGTACCTGGTGGTGCCCGCGTTCGCGGTGGCGTACCTGGCGTGCGCCGGGATCTCCTGGCCGAAGCGGCTGGGGCGGCTGCTCGCGGCGGGTGCGGTGCTGGCGGTGTCCAGCGCGTGGTGGATGGTGATCGTCGACCTGTGGCCGGCGGACTCGCGGCCCTACATCGGCGGCTCCACCGACAACACCGTCCGGGAGCTCGTCATCGGCTACAACGGGCTCGGGCGGATCTTCGGCCAGAGCCAGGGCGGCGGCTTCGGGGGCGGCTTCGGCGGCGGCGGGGCCCGCTGGGGCGGCGACCCGGGGGCCGGGCGGCTGTTCAACGACGTCCTGGCCGGGCAGATCTCCTGGCTGCTGCCGTTCTGCGTGGCGGCGCTGGCCGTCGCCGTGCTGCTGCGGACGCGGCGGCTCCCCGTCGGCGAGGCCCCCTCGGGGGCGGCCTGGCTGGTGTGGGGCGGCTGGCTGGTCGTGCACTACGTGGTGTTCAGCTTCTCCAGTGGCACGTTCCATCCGTACTACACGACCGCGATGGCTCCCGCCGTGGCCGCGCTCACCGGCATGGGCGCGGTCGTGATGTGGCGGGCGTACCGGAACTCGCGGGCCTGGGCGTGGCTCCTGCCGGTCGCGGTGGCCGCGACCGGGGCGTGGGCGTTCACGGTGCTGCGCCGGACGCCCGACTGGACGCCGTGGCTGGCCTGGGTCGTGCTCGGGGCGACCCTGGCGGCCGTGGCGGCGCTGGTCCTGGCGCGGGCGCGGGCGCGGGTGACGGCGAAGGTGGCGGCGTTCGCGCTGGCGGCGACGGTGGTCGCCACGCTGGGCGGGCCGGCCGCGTACGCGGTGACGCCGCTCGCGTCCCCGGTGAACGGTACCAACCCGACCGCGGGGCCCTCTACCGGAGGAACGGGGCAACCGGGGCGGCCGGGCGGTGGGCCGCGCGGTTCGCTGCGGGGCGGGCCCGGCGGTGGTGTCAGTGATGCCATGACCGCGTACCTCGTCGCCCACCAGGGCACGGCCACCTGGCTGGTCGCGGTGAACAGCGCCCAGCAGGCGTCGGGCCTGATCCTCGCCACCGGCAAGCCCGTGATCGCGATGGGCGGCTTCACCGGCGGCGACCCGGCCATGACCGTGGACCGGCTGCGCGAGCTGGTCTCCTCGGGCCGGCTCAGGTACGTCATGACCGGCGGCGGCCCCGGCCGGGGCGGCGGCGAGGTGTCGAGCTGGGTGCAGGAGAACTGCGCCGCCGTGGACGGCCAGGACGGCCTGCGCGACTGCGCGGCCTGACCAGGCTCAGGCGGGCAGGGCGGCGAGGAGGAAGGCGAGACGGGCGGCGGCGGACTCGACGTCGTCCGTCGTGCCGAGCCGGTAGCCCCACGAGGTGACGAACGCGCCCTCGTCGGAGCAGGTGACCGTCTCCGCGAGAGTGGCGGAGAAGCGGTTGCGCACCGACACGTAGGCAGGATCGCTGGCCAGAGCGAGGCTCTGGACGGACAGGTCGGCGTGACGACCCGCGTGCCAGGCGAACCGCTCGAGGCTGAGCGCCGTATCAAGCATCATGCGTCACCTCCGCAACGTCTCGCGACAGAATTGCACGATCTTGTGGCGGGAGGCAAGCAATTGCTGCGGTTAATGTGGAGTTTGTTTCCGGTACGCGTGCAGAATGCGAATCATCACCTCCCGCCCGCTCTCGTCGAACTCGGCGACCTTCGCGAAATCATCGAACGCCTGCACGTAGAAAGCCAGGTCGTCGGGCTCGCGCAGGACGAGGTCCTTGGTCATGGTGGCCACGCCCACCATGGCATCGTTGTAGATCCAGAAGCCGTTGATCGGCGCGGCCGGCAGCTCGGTCTCGGCCGGGATCACGCCGAACTCCACGTTGGGCAGCGTGCTGACCGCGAGCAGCCGGTCGATCTGGCCGCGCATCACGTCGGCCGGGGCCAGCATCGTGCGCAGCGCGGCCTCCGGCACCACGAAACGGAACGTGCGGCCGCGGTCGTAGAGGATCTCCTGGCGCTGCATGCGCACCCGTACGGCCGCGTCGATCTGGTCGGCGGCGCTGTAGAGGCGCTTGACCTTGCGGAAGACGTGGCGGGCGTACTCGGAGGTCTGGAGCAGGCCCATGACGATGCCAGGCTCGAAGGCGCGGAACAGCCTGGTGCGCGCCTCCAGGTCGCGCATGTCCTCCTGGATCGCGGCCAGGCCGCTGCGGTAGCGCTGCTTCCAGCTGTCGTGCCGCTCCTGCAGCGCGAGGGCCTGGCTGATCAGGTCGTCCGTCGTGTCGGCGGCGGCGCCGACCGCCTGCGCCCACGTGACCACGTCGTCCTCCGTGGGGGTCTGCCTGGCGTTCTCCAGCCGGGAGACCTTGGACGGCTGCCAGTGCACCCGCTCGGCCAGCTCCTTGCCCGACAGGCCGGCGGCTTCCCGAAGCTGGCGCAGCTGACCGCCGAGGTCGATGCGCGCCTGCTGAAACGACGTCACGCGGCAAGAGGCTAGCCCTGGTTGCTCGGATCATGCCAGGGCCCGCCGCAATTGTGATCAAGCGGTAGCCGAGGGTGTTCCTCCGCTGGTCGGGAAAGCGGTTGCTGCGCCGTCGGGAAGGACCCGGCGGGCGATCTCGGTGATGAGCTCGCGGGGGACCTCGACCGCGGTCTCGCCGGCGAGGACGTCGCGGAGGTCCGCGAGCGCCTCGGCGTCGGTGACCTCGAGGCCCTGGACCACGATGGTGCCGCGGTCGGTCTCGTACAGGGTGGGACAGGCGCCGGCCTCCGAGGTGGAGCCGAGGAATCTCATGCGCATGACGATCCTTCCCCGATGCAAAGTGCAATTGCGCGCAATTGTACGACCCGGGGAGTGTTTTGTGATCGTTTTTCCGGAAATTGTCCTTTTTGGGTAGTGGGCGCTCAGTCCAGGGCGCCCTCCATGAACTCCCCGGCCCGTTCGAAAAGGCCCAGTGTCATCGCGTGCAGCAGGTCGCCGGTCTCCTTCGGCGCCTTGCCGGCGAACGCCCGCGCGTGCGTGCCCTCCAGCACGATGCCGAGCTTGAAGCAGGCCATCACCGCGTACCAGCCGACGGCCGACAGGTCGCGCTCGGACAGCGCCGCGTAGTACGACACCAGCTCCTGGGACGAGGGGAGGCCCGGCACGTAGCCGTTGCCGCTCGGCCAGGTCGCCAGCAGCCAGCCCAGGTCGAGCAGCGGATCGCCGACCGTGCACATCTCCCAGTCCACGATGGCCGCCACCCGCGGGCCGTCCCAGGCGAACATGAGGTTGGCGAAGTGGTAGTCGCCGTGCATGATCCCCGGCGTGTACGAACGGGGCAGCCGCCGGCTCAGCCAGTCGGCGGTCTCGCGCAGGCCGGGGATGTCGGGGCCTGGATAGCCGTCGAGGTCGCCGTAGGAGTCGAGCTCCTTGAGCCAGCGCGGCACCTGCCGCTCCAGGAAGCCCTCGGGACGCCCGAACCCCGGCAGCACGCCGGGATCGACCCGGCCCAGCTCGGCCAGCGCGGCGGCGGCCTCCAGCCCCATCCGGTGCCGGATCGCCGGATCGGAGGCGTGCGGCTCGGGGAGCCCCGTGGAGGGGTTGAACCCGTCCACGGGCTCCATGAGGTAGAAGACCGGCTCCCGCTCGGTCTGGGCGGCCACCAGCGCCGGCGCGGGCACCCGCGTGCCGCGCAGCGCCGCCAGCACCCGCGCCTCGCGCCGCAGCACCTCGTTGCTCCTGCTGCGGGCGTGCAGGGGCGGGCGGCGCAGGACGTACGACCGGCCGCCGCGCTCCAGGCGGACCATGACGTTCTGGGTGCCGCCGATCACCGGGGCCGCGCCGGTGATCGGGCCGCCGGGGAGTCCCTGGGCGTCCATCCACGCGCCGAGCGCGCCGAAGTCGATCGCGCCGACGTCGATGTGCGTGGAGGTCATGATCACCTCTCGACAGAATGATGTTCTAGCGGGGACCCTACGAGAGCCCTACCCCTCGGTCAACCCGGCTGCCGCGCCAGGGCCGCGGGAACGTCCACGACCTGCGCCCGCAGCTCCTCGCCCAGCGCCTTGGCCTGCGGGTCCATGCGGGTGCTCGCGGCCACGCCCCTGCCGAGCAGGCCGTGGACGATGAAGTTGAGCGCCCTGAGATTGGGCAGTTCGTGGCGCTCGACCCGGTACGCGGCCAGCTCCGGCAGGAGCGCGGCCAGCCGTCCGGTCGTCAGGTACGCCTCCAGCCAGGCGTACCGCTCGTCGGTGTCCACCCAGACGCCGAGGTTGGCGTCGCCCCCTTTGTCGCCGGAGCGCGCCCCCGCGACCCGGCCGAGCGGCAGCCGCACGCACGGCCCCGAGGGGACGGCTGCCCGCCTCTCCACCGGCTGCACGGGAAGCGGCTCCGCCGAGGTTCCGGGGGCCGTGTACGGCAGCTCCTCGCCGTCGAGCCAGACCCGCGGGCGCACCTCGGCGGCCGGGACGAGCACCGGCCAGTAGACCCCGTACGGCGAGGCGTCGCCCGGCGGAGAGAGCGCGTGGAAGCCCGGATAGCTCGCCAGCCCCGTCTCCACCACCGCCGAGGAGAAGGCGCGGCCGGCCGTGCGGCGGTCGGCGTCCATGACCGTGATTTGCAGCAGTCCCGAGCCGGTGAGCGTCACGTCCACCGCGTCGAAGGACTCCTTCGGGATCCGCGCCCAGATCGCCTCCTCGGCCGCCCGCGCCTTGGCCTCGACGTCCAGCCCGGTCAGCACCAGCGTCATCGTGTTGCGGTAGCCGCCGAGGTAGTTGACCGCGACCTTGAGCGTGTCCGGCGGCGGCTCGCCGCGCACGCCCGAGATCAGCACCCGGTCCGGCCCGTCGTCGGTGAGGGTGATCGTGTCGAACCTGGCGACCACGTCAGGACCGAGGTAGCGGGGGCCGCCCAGCTCGTACACGAGCTGCGCCGTCACCGTCCCCACCGACACCAGCCCGCCCGTCCCCGGATGCTTGGTGATGACGGCGGAGCCGTCGGCGCGCAGCTCGGCGAGGGGGAACCCGCAGTGCGCCAGGTCCGGCACGTCCTGGAAGAAGGCGTAGTTGCCGCCCGTCGCCTGGCAGCCGCACTCGATCACGTGCCCGGCCACCACGGACCCGGCCAGCGGGTCCAGGTCGTCAGGACCCCAGCCGTAGCGCCAGATGCCGGGGCCCGTCACCAGCGCGGCGTCCGTCACCCGGCCGGTCACCACCACGTCCGCCCCCGCCGCCAATGCCTGGGCGATGGGCCGGCCGCCCAGGTAGGCGTTCGCGGTCAGGGGCGTCTCGGTCAGGCGCTCGCCGGTGTCGGCGTTGACCAGGTCGAGGTCGCGGCCGATGAGGTCGTCGCCCGTCACGTGCGCGACCCTCGCGGACAGCCCCAGGCGGGCGGCCAGCTCGCGCACCGCCTCGGCACAGCCGGCCGGGTCGAGGCCGCCCGCGTTCGAGACGATCCTGATGCCCCGGTCGAGGCACGTGCCGAGGACGTGCTCAAGCTGCGTCAGGAACGTCGGCGCGTAGCCGGGCCGGCCCTTCAGCCGGTTGCCGGCCAGGATGAACATCGTCAGCTCGGCCAGCCAGTCGCCGGTCAGCACGTCGATCGGGCCGCCCTCGACCATCTCGCGCGCCGCCGAGAGCCGGTCGCCGTAGAACCCGCTGCAGTTGGCGATCCGCAGGCTCATCCCGAGACCCACTTGGGCGGCCGCTTCTCCCAGAACGCCGCGATGCCCTCCTGCCCCTCCTCCGAGGTGAACCGCTCCGCCGACAGCTCCGTCATCCGCCGCAGCCCCTCCTCGAACGGCAGCGCCGGCACCTCCCGCACCAGCCGCTTGGTGATCGCCAGCGCCTCGGGACCGCCCTTGACCAGCAGCTCCGTGTAGTGCGCGACCGCCGCGTCCAGCTCCTCCTCCGGCACCGCCCGCGACACCAGCCCGATCTCGGCCGCCCGCGCGGCGTCGAAGACCTCGCCGGTCAGGAAGTACTCGGCCGCGGCCCGCGGATCGAGCCGCCGCAGCACCGGTACGGAGATCATCGCCGGCACCACGCCCAGCCGCACCTCGGTGAACGCGAACGACGCCGTCAGCGGCGCCACCGCGAAGTCGCACGAGGCCACCAGCCCGAGGCCGCCCGCCCGCGCGGTGCCGTTGAGCCGGCACACGACCGGCTTCGGGCTCTCCCACAGCAGCGTGAAGATCTCCGGCAGGGACGCGGTCACCGGCGCGCCGGGCTTCCCCTCGGCGGCGCGCTGCTCCTTCAGGTCGGCCCCTGAGCAGAACACCGTGCCGGTGGCGGTCAGCACGATCACCCGGCACCCGGGCTCGGCCAGCGCCCAGGTCAGCCGCTCCTTCAGATCGGCCAGCAGGCGGCTCGACAGCGCGTTGCGGTTGTGCGGCGAGTCGAGCGTGACGGTCGCGACACCGTCCGCCAGGCTGGCGTGCACCAGGCTCGTCATAGGTCCCCCTCGTGGATGATCGCGAGCACGGCCCCCGCCTCGACCTGCCGGCCCTGCTCGACGTGCAGCCCGGAGACCACGCCGTCGGCCGGAGCGGTGATCCGATGCTCCATCTTCATCGCCTCCAGCACCAGCACCGCCTGGCCCTTGACGACCCGCTCGCCGGGCGCCACCTCCACGCGCAGCACGCTGCCCGGCATCGGGGCCAGCAGGGAGCCGGGGACGACGTGCTCGACGGGCTCGGGCAGGCGAGGGAGCGGGGTCAGCTCGGCGTGACCGCCCGCGTGGTCCACGTACACCGGGCCGCCGGGCTCGTAGCGGGCGACGGCGAAGGCGTGGCGGACGCCGTCGCGCTCCAGGACCACCCGGTCGGGCGCGGCGCTGACGGCGGTGACGCCGGCGGGCAGCGGGTCGTAGACGACGTCGATCGTGCCGCCGTCGCCGGTGGTGAAGGCGGTGCGGCGGGGCTGGGAGCGGACGTTGCGCCACCCGCTCGGCAGGCCGCCGAGCACGGGCGCGCGGCGGCGGTTGCCGGCGGCCAGCGCGAGCGCGGCGGCCAGCCCGGCCAGCTCGCCCGGCCCTGTCGGCTCGGGCGGGGCTGTGGGCTCGGGCGGGGCTGTCGGCTCGGACGGGGCTGTCGGCTCGGGCGGGGATGTCGCGAGAGGCCCGTCGGGGTCGAGGAAACCGGTATGGGTGTCCCCGGCCGCGAAGTCCGGATGGGTGAGGATCCGCAGCAGCAGGTCGCGGTTCGTGGTGAGGCCGTGCAGCCGTGCCCGCCGCAGCGCCGTCACCAGCTTCCTGACCGCCTCCGCCCGCGACGCCCCGTGCGCGATCACCTTCGCCAGCATCGCGTCGTAGTACGGCGACACCACCGACCCGGACTCCACCCCGGAGTCCACCCGGACGTCTCCTCCGACCTCGAAACGCCGCAGCACCCCCGACTGCGGCAGGTAGTGCTCGTCTTCCGCGTAGAGCCGCACCTCCACGGCGTGCCCGGACGGCCGGGGCGGCTCCGCGGGCAGCGCACCGCCCTCGGCCACCTCCAGCTGCAGCCGTACGAGATCCACCCCGTGCACCAGCTCGGTGACCGGGTGCTCGACCTGGAGCCGGGTGTTCATCTCCAGGAACGCCACCCGGTCGCCGCGCACCAGGAACTCGACGGTCCCGGCCCCGACGTAGCCGATCGCGGCCGCCGCGCGCCTCGCCGCCTCGCACAGCCGCTCGCGCACCTCCGCCGCGATGCCGGGGGAGGGGCACTCCTCGACGACCTTCTGGTGCCGCCGCTGCACACTGCACTCGCGCTCGCCCAGCGTCCACACGGTGCCGTACGCGTCGGCCAGCACCTGCACCTCGACGTGCCTGGCCCGCTCCCACAGCGGCTCGGCGAACACGGCGGGATCGCCGAAGGCCGCCTCCGCCTCCCGGCGCGCCGAGTCGACCTCGCGCGCCAGCTCCTCCGGCCCGCGGACGATCCGCATGCCCCGCCCGCCGCCCCCGGCCGACGCCTTGACCAGCAGCGGGAACTCATCGGGCGCCGCGAGGTCGAGCGAGGGCAGCACGGGCACCCCGGCCGCCGCCATGAGCCGCTTGGCCTCGATCTTGGACCCCATCGCGGCGATCGCCTCCGGCGGCGGGCCCACCCACACCAGCCCGGCCGCCAGCACCGCCCGCGCGAACTCCGCGTTCTCCGACAGGAACCCGTAACCCGGGTGCACGGCGTCCGCCCCGGAGGCGCGGCAGGCGGCCACCACGCGGCCGGCGTCCAGGTAGGTCCCGGCCGGCCGGTCGCCCGGCAGGCGTACCGCGAGATCGGCCTCGGCCACGTGCGGCGCGTCGGCGTCGGGGTCGGCGAAGACCGCGACCGTCTCGATCCCGACCGCCCGGCAGGTACGGAAGACGCGCCGGGCGATCTCACCCCGGTTCGCGACGAGCAGACGGCTGATCACGGCCGGAACACCCCGAACCCGGCCGGCTCCGGCACCGGCGCGCTGTTGATCGCCGACAGGCACATGCCCAGCACGGTACGGGTGTCGCGCGGATCGATCACCCCGTCGTCGTACAGCCGCCCCGACAGGAAGAACGGCAGCGACTCGGCCTCGATCTGCGCCTCCACCAGGGCGCGCATCGCCGCGTCCGCCTCCTCGTCGTACGCCTGCCCCCTGGCCTCGGCCGCCGCCCGCCCGACGATGGACAGCACCCCGGCGAGCTGCGCGGGCCCCATCACCGCCGACTTGGCGCTCGGCCAGGCGAACAGGAACCGGGGCTCGTAGGCCCGGCCGCACATGCCGTAGTTGCCGGCGCCGTAGGACGCCCCCATGACGATCGTCAGATGCGGGACCGTCGAGTTGGACACCGCGTTGATCATCATCGCGCCGTGCTTGATGATCCCGCGCTGCTCGTAGTCCTTGCCGACCATGTAGCCGGTCGTGTTCTGCAGGAAGACGAGCGGGGTCCTCGACTGGTTGGCGAGCTGGATGAACTGCGTCGCCTTCTGCGCCTCCTCGCTGAACAGCACGCCCCGCGCGTTCGCCAGCACCCCCACCGGATAGCCGTGGACGCGCGCCCACCCCGTCACCAGCGAGGTGCCGTACAGCGGCTTGAACTCCTCGAACGCGCTCGCGTCCACCACCCTCGCGATCACCTCGCGCGGGTCGAACGGCACCTTCAGGTCCTCGGGGACGATGCCCAGCAGCTCCTCCGCCGGATAGCGCGGCTCCTCGGCGGGCAGCGGCGTGACGCCCCGCTTGCGCCAGTTCAGCGAGCGCACCACGCGGCGGCCGATGCGGAGCGCGTCGTACTCGTCCTCGGCCAGGTAGTCGGCCAGGCCGCTCACCCGGGCGTGCATCTCCGCGCCGCCCAGCGACTCGTCGTCGGACTCCTCGCCGGTCGCCATCCGCACCAGCGGCGGGCCGCCCAGGAACACCTTGGCGCGGTCGCGGACCATCACCACGTGGTCGCTCATGCCGGGGACGTACGCGCCGCCCGCCGTCGAGTTGCCGAACACCAGCGCCACCGTCGGTACGCCGGCCGCCGACAGCCGCGTCAGGTCACGGAAGACCTGGCCGCCCGGGATGAAGATCTCCTTCTGCGTCGGCAGGTCCGCGCCACCGCTCTCGACCAGGTTCACGTACGGGAGCCGGTTGCGCAGCGCGATGTCGGCCGCGCGCAGCGTCTTGCGGAGGGTCCACGGGTTGGTCGCGCCGCCGCGCACCGTCGGGTCGTTCGCGGTGATCACGCACTCGACGCCCTCGATCACCCCGATGCCGGTCACCACGCTCGCCCCGACCGGGTAGTCGCTGCCCCACGCCGCCAGCGGCGACAGCTCCAGGAACGGCGAGTCGGCGTCCACGAGCAGCTCCACCCGTTCGCGGGCGAGCAGCTTGCCGCGCCGCCGGTGCCGCTCGACGTACTTCTCGCCGCCGCCGGCCACCGCCTTGGCGTGCTCGGCGTCCAGCTCGCGCAGCTTGGCCAGCATGGCCTCGCGGCGCGCCAGGTAGTCCTCGCCCCCGGGATCGAGCCTGCTTCTGATCACGGCTGTCCCGCCGACGACCTGATGATCACGCCAAGTACGGTAGCGTCCGGCCCTCCGATGCGGAAGAGCCGGACGCCCGGGCCGGACCGGCGGCCTACTTGCAGTGGCTCCAGCCGGACTTCCAGCTCACGTTGGAGATCGAGCCGCCCCAGATCACGCACTTCTTCGTGGCCGGCAGCCGGACCGGGCCGGCGTAGGTGCTGAAGGAGCCCGGGTTGCTGCCGCTGGATCCGCCCTTGACCTGCAGGATCGCGTTCATCTCGACCTTGTTGGGATAGACGTAGCGCGACAGCGTCACCACGCAGTTCTTGCCCGCGCTCGCGTTCCAGAGCAGGTAGACGGTCGCGTAGCTGCCCAGGGCGTGGGAGTTGATCACCTTGTAGCCGGCGCCGCAGACGCCGGCCGCCGTGTACGGGTTCCGCTTGGCGGGGAGCTTGGTCGGCGGGTGCGTCTTGGTGGTCTCGTCCGGGTTGTGCGTGGGCGCGTCCGTCGGCTCGGCCTCCGGGTCGACGCCGAGGCTCTCCTTCTTCTTCGTCTTGGTCGGCTTGGGCGTCGAGGTGGCCTGCGGGCGCTGGGTGTCGTTCGTCTGCGGGCGCGGCTGCGCCGTGCTCGGCTGGGTCGGGATCTGGGCGACCGGCTGCTCGGAGCGCTTCTTCTTGTCGCTCTTCTCCGGCTCCTCGATGTCCAGGGTGCCCACCGGGACGGGGCTGTCCGTGGGCAGCACCGGGTCGGCGGTCGGCTGGGTGGACGGAGGCTCGACGGGCTTGCCCGCGGCCGAACCGCCGTCCTCGGTGCGCTGCGAGGCGTCGCCGACGGCCACGACCGGCACCTCCTTGCTGTTCGCCTGCACCACGACGGCGCCGGCGACCACCAGCAGGGCCGCCGCGGCGGCGCCGGAGAGGGCGAGCGTCATGGTCCGCCGCTGCTTGGCCGGCGCCCCGTCGCCCTGTCCACCGGGAGACTGCGAACGGGGCCCGTTGTACGGCCCATGGCCCCCCTGACCGGGCCTCCCGGCCTGCGGCGGAACACCAGGGCCTCCGCCCTGGCCGGGCGCACCGGCCTGCGGCGGAACGCCGGGCCCGGCCTGACCGGGTGCCTGCGACGGGACGCCAGGCCCGGCCTGACCGGGCATGCCCGCCTGCGCAGGACCACCGGGCGCTCCGGCCTGGGGCCCGCTCGGAGCGCCGGGCTGAACCCCGCCCACGCTCCCGTGCCCACCGGGAGCGCCGGCACCTCCGGCCGCGCCGCCATGTGCGCCGGGACCCGCTGCCGGACCGCCAGGTGCGCCGGGGCCCGAGGCCGCGCCCGGTGCGCTGTGGCCCGAGCCCGGGCCGCCCGGGGCGCCGGAGGGCTGGCCGGGGCCGTTCTGGATGGCGGCGGCGAGGTGGGGGAAGGGGCCGCCCTGCTGGGGCGGGAACACGGGCTGCGGGCCGCCGCCCTGAGCCCAGGGGCCGGCGTCCTGTCCCGGGTGTCCGGGCTGTCCCGGCTGTCCGGGCTGTCCCGGGCCGGGGGCGCCGGTGAGGTGCTGGCCGGTGACCGGCTCGATGGCGGCCTTGGGCGCGGGCTGGCCGGTGAGCCGGAGGATGAGGCCGTCGGCCGTGGGCCGCTGCGCCGGGTCCTTGGACAGGCAGGCGGCGACCAGCTCCCCCAGCTCGCCCTCCATCCCGCCCAGCTCCGGCTCCTCGTTGAGGATCCGGTTCATGACGACGGGGATCGAGTCGGCCCCGAAGGCGGGCTTGCCGGTGGCGGCGAAGACCATGGTGACGCCCCAGGCGAACACGTCCGCCGCCTCCGACACCGCCGCCCCGCTGAGCTGCTCAGGCGCCAGGTACGACGGCGTCCCCATCGCCATGCCCGTGGCCGTCGCGCCGGGCGAGTCGAGGGCGCGCGCGATGCCGAAGTCGATCACGACGGGCCCTTCGGGCCCCATGAGGACGTTGGCCGGCTTGAAGTCGCGGTGCAGGATCCCGGCCCGGTGGATGGCGGCGAGCGCGGTGGCCGTGCTGATGGCCAGCCGTTCCAGCGCCGCGCCCCGCCGCGGCCCCTCGGTGAGCACGAGCTCGCGCAGCGACGGTCCGGGGACGTACTCGCTCACGATGTACGGCCGGCTGCCGTCCAGGTCGGCGTGGAGCACGGGCGCGGTGCAGAACCGCGCGACCCGCTGCGCCACCGCCACCTCGCGCAGGAACCGGGTGCGCGCGTCGGCGTCGGCCACCAGGGCGTGGTGCAGCAGCTTGACCGCGACCTGTTCCCCGGTGTCGCTCTTGCCGAGATAGACGACGCCCTGGCCACCCTCGCCGAGCCGGGCGACGATGTCATACGCCCCCAGCCGCCGCGGATCGTCCGCCGCCAACGGCTGGAACTGATTCACGTCGGACCCCCATAACAACCCCAACAGATGGGGCAAAACGCTACCAGCGTGATAAGCGGGGCGTCTGCCGGTCCGGACAGAAGTTTCCGCATCCTGACCCGGCCAGTCAGCTCCCACCGCAGGTCGTGTGCACCCGGAAACCCAAGGTCACGGCTTGGCAAACTCTAGACCTGCGGCGGCTGCTGGATCGCCTTGCCCGGGTTGAGCAGGCCGAGGGGGTCGAAGACGGCCTTGATGCCCCGCTGCACGTCGGCGGCCACCGGCCCCGACTCCAGCGCCAGCCACCGCTGCTTGAGCAGCCCCACCCCGTGCTCCCCGGTCAGCGTGCCGCCCAGCTCCAGCGCCCGCGTGAACACCTCGTCCGCCGCGGCCCACACCTCGGGGGGCGGCTCGGCGGCGCCGTGCTCGAAGACGAAGACGGGGTGCAGGTTGCCGTCCCCGGCGTGCGCGACGGTGCAGATGCGCACCCCGTGCCGGACGGCGGCCGCCTCGATGGCGGTGATCATGTCGGGCAGCGCCGAGCGCGGCACGCACACGTCCTCCACCAGGCAGGCGCCGAGGCGCTCGGTGGCCGGGTACGCCAGCCGCCGCAACCCCACCAGCTCCTCGGTCTCGGCCGGGCCGGAGGACACCGCCACGAACGAGGCCCCGTGCTCGGCGCAGATCCGCTCCATCCGGCGGGCCGCCGCCTGCCCGTCGCCCGCGTCCGACTGGCCGATGAGCATGGCCTGCGTGCCGGGCTCCAGCCCGATGTGCCGCCAGTCGTCGATGGCCTCCAGCGTGGCCCGGTCGAGCAGCTCCATGAGCGACGGCGCGCAGCCCGCCGCGATGATCGCCGACACCGCCGCGCCCGCGTCCCGCAGCGAGCCGAACTCGGCCGCGAACGTCGCGGGCGGCCCGGCCGGCGCGGGCCGCAGCCGCAGCGTGGCCGCCGTGATCACGCCGAGCGTGCCCTCCGAGCCGACGAACAGCCCGGTCAGGTCGTAGCCGGTGACGCCCTTCATCGTGCGACGGCCGGTCTCCAGCACCCGGCCGTCGGCCAGCACGACCTCAAGGCCGAGCACGGAGTCCCTGGTCACGCCGTACTTGACGCACCGCAGCCCGCCCGCGTTGGTCGCCAGGTTGCCGCCGATCGTGGAGATCTCGTACGACGACGGGTCCGGCGCGTACATGAGGCCGTGCTCCCTGGCCGCCCGGTCCAGGTCGGCGGTGATGACGCCCGGCTCGGCGACGGCGATCTCGTCGGCCGGCGACAGCTCCCTGATGGCGGTCATCCGGGCCAGCGACAGCACGATCGCCCCGTCCCCGGCGACGGCCCCGCCCGCGAGGCCGGTGCCCGCGCCGCGCGGCACCACCGGCACCCGGTGCTCGCTCGCCCACCGCAGCGTGGTGACCACGTCGTCGCGGGAGGCGGCGAGGACGACGGCGAGCGGCCTGCCGGGCTCCAGGAACGTCCGGTCCCGGGCGTAGGAGTCGATCACGTCGGGGTCGGTCACGACCCGGGCTTCGGACAGGGAGTGCGCCAGGGCATCAATCGGTCTCACGCGGAGCAGCCTACGGTTTGCGCAAGGCGGCCCTTAAGGACAAACTGCCCGGGTGGAAGTCAGGTGCCCGGTGTGTTCGGAGACCGACCAGGTCGTCGCGGTCCCCGGAGCGGTCGCCGCCGGGACCACGTACAAGATCGGGCGGGCCCGTCTCCCCGGGGCCAGGGAGGTCGCCGACCTGCCCACCGCCGCCGTGCTCGGCGCGTCCAAGCACGTGATGAGCCGCACCCAGCTCGCGGTGTGGCTGTCGTTCCCCAGCCGCCACTACACGGCCTGGACCAGGAACCAGGGCTATCTGCTGCTCCTCGGCGCGGCCCTGGTGCATCTGGTCGTCTCGCTGGTGATCGCGATGGGGCAGGACCCGCAGTGGGGCGAGGTGCTGCTCGCGCCGTTCTGCCTGACGGGCCTGTTCTGGGGGTTCGGGCTGCTCAACGTGCTCGGCGCGCGCGGGGCGCGCAGGCGCGACGCGCAGGAGGCGCCGGCCAGGGAGCAGGCCCTGGCCGTGTGGGAGCGCCTTTACTACTGCGCGCGCGACAACGTCGTCTACGAGCCCGGGGTGGGCGTCTCGTTCCATCCGAGCGAGACGCGCGAGTACATCTTCGGCTTCCGCCCCGGCCGCTGATGCCTGAAGGGCTCAGGCGAGCCCGTGCTCCTCGGCCACCAGCCTGACGCAGACGGTCAGGCCCTCGATGGCCTGCTCCAGCTCGTCCAGGTCCGGGTAGGTCGGCGCGATGCGGATCGTCCGGTCGTCGGGGTCCTTGCCGTAGGGGTGGGTGGCCCCGGCCGGCGTGAGCGCGATGCCCGCCGCCTTGGCCTTGGCGACGACCTCGGCCGCGTGCGGCACCTCCAGGCTGATGAAGTAGCCGCCCTTGGGGCTGGTCCAGCTCGCCAGGCCGCCGAGCCGCTCGGAGAGCACCTTGTCCACCAGCTCGAACTTCGGCCCGATCAGCGCGGCGTGCTTGCGCATGTGCGCCTCGACGCCCGCCGGGTCGCGCAGGAACTCCACGTGCCGGAGCTGGTTGATCTTGTCGGGGCCGATGGACTGCTTGGCGGTGTTGCGCAGGAACCACTCGACGTTCGCGGGCGAGGAGCCGAAGAACGACACGCCCGCGCCGGCCAGCGTCACCTTGGACGTGGAGGCGTAGACGAACACCCGGTCGGGGTTGCCCGCCTCGGCGGCCAGCGCGAGCAGGTCGGCCAGCTCGACCGGGGTGTCGGTGAGGTGGTGCACCGCGTAGGCGTTGTCCCAGAAGATGCGGAAGTCGGGCGCCGCCGTGGGCATCGCGGCCAGGCGCCTGACGGTCTCGTCGCTGTAGACGACGCCGGTCGGGTTGCTGTACTTCGGCACGCACCACATGCCCTTGACGCTCGCGTCGGCGGCGACCAGGCGCTCGACGACGTCCATGTCGGGGCCGTCGGCGGTCATCGGCACCGGCACCATCTTGATGCCGAGGCGCTCGCAGATCGTGAAGTGCCGGTCGTAGCCGGGCACCGGGCACAGGAACGTGATCTCGGGCTCCTCCACCCACCGCCGGGCCGCGCCGGGCACCGGGCTGAGCAGCGCGTGCACCACGGTGTCGTGCATGAGCGCGAGGCTGGCGTTGCCGCCCACGACGAGCTGCCCGGCCGGCACCTGCAGCAGCGGCGCGAACAGCTCGCGCAGCTCGGCGAGACCCTGGAGGTTGCCGTAGTTGCGGCCGTCGGTGCCGTCGGCCGCACGGTAGCTCGTGGGCAGTTTGAGCAGATCGTCGGAGAGGTCGAGCTGGCGCGGTGACGGCTTGCCCCGGGTGAGGTCGAGCGAGAGCCCACGCTGGACGAGGGCGTCGTAGTCACGCTGTGCGGTCACGAGAAGTCTCTCCTCCGGATCGGATCGGTGCCCGCCCAAGGATAGAAGAATCGGCGGCGTGCGAAGTCGCCGGGGGCGAATGTCGGTCAACGGCTTCACGAGCGGCCGTCCTTGGCGTGCAATGGGGGGATCGGGGGCATCCCCACTCCACACCGGAGGGAGCAGCCGATGACGACTGTCCGCGAGACCTCGATCGAGCAGGTCAGGCGCCGCCGCACCGGCACGGTGATCGCGTCGTGGCTGTCGACGACGGACCACAAGGTCATCGGCTATCTCTACCTGATCACCTCGTTCGCGTTCTTCCTCGTGGCCGGGGTCATGGCCATGGTGATGCGGGCCGAGCTGGCCCAGCCCGGCATGCAGCTGGTGAACCAGCAGTTCTACAACCAGCTGTTCACCATGCACGGCACGATCATGCTGCTGCTGTTCGCCACGCCGCTGTTCGCGGGCTTCGCGAACGTGGTGATGCCGCTGCAGATCGGCGCGCCCGACGTGGCCTTCCCCCGGCTGAACGCGGTGGCGTACTGGCTGTTCCTGTTCGGCGGGATCATCGCGGTGGCCGGGTTCTTCGCGCCCGGCGGTGCGGCCGACTTCGGGTGGTTCGCGTACACGCCGCTGGCGTCGGCCACGTTCTCGCCGCAGGTGGGCGGCGACCTGTGGATCATGGGGCTGGCGCTGTCCGGCCTCGGCACGATCCTCGGCGCGGTGAACTTCATCTCCACGATCATCGGCATGCGGGCGCCCGGCATGACGATGTTCCGGATGCCGATCTTCACCTGGAACGTGCTGCTGACCAGCATGCTCGTGCTCATGGCGTTCCCGGTGCTGGCCGCCGCGCTGCTGGTGCTGGAGTCGGACCGCAAGCTCGGCACCCAGGTCTTCGTGGCCGACAACGGCGGCCCGCTGCTCTGGCAGCACCTGTTCTGGTTCTTCGGGCATCCCGAGGTCTACATCATCGCGCTGCCGTTCTTCGGGATCATCACCGAGGTGCTCCCGGTCTTCAGCCGCAAGCCCATCTTCGGCTACATGGGGCTGGTCGGGGCGACGATCGCGATCGCCGGGCTGTCGATGACCGTGTGGGCGCACCACATGTTCCCGACCGGGCAGGTGTTGCTGCCGTTCTTCTCGTTCATGACGTTCCTCATCGCGGTACCGACAGGCGTGAAGTTCTTCAACTGGATCGGCACGATGTGGCGGGGCCATCTGAGCTTCGAGTCGCCGATGCTGTTCGCGGTCGGCTTCCTCGTGACGTTCCTGCTCGGCGGGCTCACCGGCGTCATCCTGGCCTCGCCGCCGCTCGACTTCCACATCAGCGACACCTACTTCGTGGTGGCCCACTTCCACTACGTGGTCTTCGGCACGGTGGTGTTCGCGATGTTCGCCGGCTTCTACTTCTGGTGGCCGAAGATGACCGGGCGGATGCTGGACGACCGGCTCGGGCGGTTGCACTTCTGGCTGCTGTTCGTCGGCTTCCACACCACGTTCCTGGTGCAGCACTGGCTGGGGCAGATCGGCATGCCCCGCCGCTACGCCGACTACAGCCCCGGCGACGGGTTCACCGCGCTCAACGAGGTCTCGTCCGTGGGGGCGTTCCTGCTGGGCGTCTCCACGCTGCCGTTCCTCTGGAACGTGTGGAGGACGGCACGCAGGGCGCCCAAGGTCACCCTCGACGACCCCTGGGGGTACGCCAACTCCCTGGAGTGGGCCACCTCCTGCCCGCCGCCCCGGCACAACTTCACCGCGATCCCGCCCATCCGCTCCGAACGGCCCGCGTTCGACCTGCACTACCCCCGTGAGGGGGAGAAGCGGGAGCCGGGCGAGGACACGGAGGGCTGACCCCCAGGACCCCCGTTCCCACCTGATCACCACAGCGTTGATGTTCCGATTGTGGTGTTTTGGTCACGTTTCAACAACGCACTTTACGATTCGTTGATTAAAGCTCTAGCGTCCGGCATTGCATGCCCTATGGCCATTCGCCCGGAGATCCCGGGCAGAAAGGGTTCCTGGTGCCCAGCACTAAGCGCTTATTGGCAGCTTTTCCGGCGGTCGCCCTGCTTGGCGCCGCCCTGTCCGTGCCCACCGCTCAGGCGGCCTCGGTCGCCCACTACGAGCCCACGGCCGCGGACCACTACATCAACTACGCCCCGCCGGCCGTCGAGAGGGAGCCGCGGGAGCCGGGCCTCGCCGACCAGAAGGCCCGCTCACTGACCCCGGCGCAGAAGTACGACCGGAAGTTCAGCAGCGGAAACCCGGCCGCCGGGCGCATTCTCGCCGCGCGGGAGCGGGAGGCACTGCGAACCGGCCGCAACCCGGCCGAGTGGATCTTCAAGAACAGCAAGCAGACCCGCACGGCCAAGCTCCTGACCGTCCTCGTCGAGTTCAACGAGCAGGCCAACGACGACTTCTCCGGCTTCAACCGGCTGCGCACCGTCAACAGCGCCCCGGACGACTGCGTCGTCGAGCCGCCGGGCACCCTGAAGAACGGCCCGCTGCACAACAACATCCCCGACCCGGCCACCCTGCCCCACCTGGACAACAACTCCTTCTGGGTCAAGGACTTCAGCACCGAGCACTTCAACAAGATGCTCTACAGCGACAAGGGCATCACCGAGCGCGTGCGCAAGGACCTCAAGGACCCGCGCGACGGCAAGCCCGGCATCGACATCTCCGGCTTCACGATGAAGAAGATGTACGAGGAGATGTCCAAGGGCGCCTACTCGGTGACCGGCTCCGCGGTCGGCTGGATCAAGGTCCCGCACTCCGAGGCGTACTACGGCGCCGCGGCCTGCGGCGGCGCGCCCCAGGACATGTCCGGCCACCCGAGCAACGAGGTCGGCGCCCAGCAGCTCGCCATCGACTCGGTCAACGCCCTCGCCCAGGCCCAGCCGAACTTCCCGTGGGCCGACTACGACGTCGAGGACATCTCCGACGCCGACGGCGACGGCAACTTCCAGGAGCCGGACGGCGTCATCGACCACCTGGTGCTGGTGCACGCCGGCAAGGACAAGTCCTCCGACGGCGGCGCCGAGGGCACCTACGCCATCTGGGCCCACTCCAGCGCGGTCGCCGGCGGCTACACCGTCCCCGGCACCAACAAGAAGATCTCCAACTACATCGTGCAGCCCGAGGACTCCGGCGTCGGCGTCTTCGCCCACGAGTACGGCCACGACCTCGGCCTGCCCGACCTGTACGACACCTCGGGCTCGGCCAGCTCCGCGGTCGACTTCTGGGACCTGATGTCCAGCGGCTCGCACTCCGGCCCGATCTTCCAGTCGATGCCGGCGCACATGGGCCTGTGGGACAAGTGGGTGCTCGGCTGGGCGAACCCGAAGACGTTCGACCCCGGCGACGCCGCCAAGCTCGTCACCGTCGGCCAGTCCTCGCGCACGCCCAAGCTGACCGCCGACGGCGTCCGGGTCAACCTGGCCTCGGAGCCGCTGGAGATGGTCACCCCGCACAGCGGCTCGAACGCCTGGTGGACCAACCTCGACCAGGAGTGGGCCAACGTCACCCTCACCCGTGACCTGCCCGTCCCGTCCGGCTCCGACGTCCGGCTGTGGATGTGGAACAACTACGAGATCGAGCAGGACTGGGACTTCGGCTTCGTCGAGGTCTCGACCGACGGCGGCCAGACCTGGGCGCAGCAGAAGATGTACGACGAGGCCGGCAACGAGGTCACCACGCCCGACGGCTACCCGGACCCGAACAAGAACCTCAAGACGTTCGGCGGCAAGAAGTACGGCATCACCGGTGACACCGGCGAGCAGTGGCGGCACGACTACGTCGACCTGACGGCGTTCGCCGGGCAGACCGTCAAGTTCCGCCTGACGTACAACACCGACGCGGCCTTCACCCCGCGCGGCTGGCACGTCGACGACTTCGCGCTCACCAACGGCGGCGAGACCGTCTGGAGCGACGACGTCGAGGGCGGCGACAACGGCTGGAAGGCCACCGGCGGCACCTTCACCAACACGAGCGGCCAGGGCTGGACCCGCAACAACGGCGAGCGCGAGGTGCAGCGCTTCTACCTCGCCGAGTGGCGCAACTTCGACGGCTTCGACAACGGCCTGGCCTACACCTACGACACCGACTACAGCCGTGACGGGTCGTGGAAGGTGCAGAAGGTGAAGTACAACGCGCCCGGCCTGCTGGTGTGGTACCGCGACTCGACCTACACCAACAACTCCGTCGGCAACAACCTGCGTCTCCCGCCGAGCCTCGGCCCCAAGGGCAGCCTGCTGGTCGTGGACTCCCACTTCGAGCCGCTGCGCCGCACCGGGGTCGCGGCCGAGAAGGACCCGACGGCCAACAAGAACCTGCAGGGGCGCGTGCAGACGTCGAACGCGGCGTTCGGGTTCGGCAAGACGTACCCCTTCAAGGAGTGCATCGAGGCGGCGAACGAGCCGTTCAGCACCTACTGCACGGACTTCCCCGCGCAGAAGGGCGTGAGCACCTTCACCGACGCCAAGACGTGGTACCCGGGCATCGAGCTGCTCAACGGCGCCCTCGCCTACCGCGACTTCGACGCCTCGGCGGTCGTGCCGTCGAAGGGCGACCAGTCCTACAGCACCCGCGCGGTGCACGCGGACGGCACCCCCGCCCCCGAGCTGTACGGCCAGGCGGTCGCCGGCTCGGTGCTCGGCACCGGCAACCCCGGTGACGAGGGCAAGGCGCTCGGCGTGCAGTTCAAGCTGATCAGCCCGCTGCCGGGCAACCTGGGCGCGATCGTCCAGGTCGTCCCGCCGAAGAAGTAGATCCGAAGAAGTAATTCACGGGCCGCCGGGGTCTCCCGGCGGCCCTACCATAAGTGACCATGAGCGACTTGCGCACCAAAGCCGAGCACACCGCGGCGATCCAGCGGGATCGCCGGGTGGCCGTGGTGGTCAACACTCGCTCGCGCCGGGGCCGCCGCCACTACTTCGAGGTCATCGAGCAGCTCCACGAGTCGGGCTTCGAGCCCCTGGTCGAGCTGTCGGTCTACAACCCCAAGCGCCTGCGCGAGCTGCTCGACACCGCGCTCGCGACCGACCCCGACCTGCTCATCGTGGGCGGCGGCGACGGCACCCTCTCCTCGGCCGTGCGGCACGTGGCGCACCGCGACGTGGCGCTCGGCGTGCTGCCGCTCGGCACCACCAACAACTTCGCCCGCAGCCTCGGCCTGCCGCTCGACCTGGCCGGGGCGATCCGGGTCTTCGCCACCGGCAAGGTGGCCGACATCGACCTCGGCATGGCCGACGACCGGCCGTTCGCCAACCTGGCCAGCTTCGGCGTGTCGGTGGAGGTCGCGGGCACCGTCAAGCCGTGGCTCAAGCGCCTGCTCGGCCGGCCCGCCTACCCGCTGACGGCGCTGACGATCCTGCCCGGCCACCGGCCCTTCCGCGCCTTCATCACCGTCGAGGGCCAGCGCCACGAGCTGCTCACCCACCAGCTCAACATCGCCAACGGCCGCTTCCACGGCGGCTGGCAGGTCGCCAGGGACATCAGCATCGACAACGGCACGCTGGTGGCCTACCAGCTCGGCTCGGGCAAGAAGCTCCGCCTGCTCGGCGAGACCCTGCTCCGCGCCACCACCGGCCGCTGGCGCAGCCTCGCGGGCGGGCCGTTCGTGGTCGGCCGGGAGATGCTGCTGGAGACCGATCCGCCGATGGCCGCCGACGTGGACGGCGAGGTGCGGCTGCGCACCCCGATCAGGCTGCGCGTGGTGCCCAACGGGGTGCGCGTGATGGTGCCCGACTCCTTCGAGGACCGCTGACCGCCCGCGCCGGGCGTCAGGCCGGGCGCTCGCCCAGCCGTTCGTAGGCGGGGGCGAGCACGCGGCCCAGGTCGCCGGGCGGCGGGAAGACCCGCAGCAGCAGGGCCGGGGAGGCGGCCGGTCGGCGCTCGGGCGGATGTGCGGTGGCTCCGGGGGCGTAGAAGTCGGCCAGCCGCTCGGCGAACGGCACGTCCACGACCTCGGGCACGCCGGAGCCCTCGTCGGTGGCCAGCGACCCCAGCAGCTGCTCGCGGGTGCGCCCGCGCCAAGCCAGCACCAGGAACGGGTCGTCGTCGAACGCCTCGGCCAGCAGATAGAGCACCGCCGACAGGTGCTTGCACGGGAAACCCCAGTCGGGGCACGAGCAGTCCATGTCCAGGTCGCGCGGGAACAGGTCGGCCCCCGCCGCCGCGAACAGCTCCTCGATCTCCGGCGGCATCTCCCCGGCCAGCAGCCGGGCCCGGTGCACGGCCTGCGCCGCGATGGCCTCCTCCAGCTCGGCCCACCGGCGCTCGCCGAACGCCTCGATCCTGATCACCACGTCGTACGGCTCGGGCCGCGAGCCCTGCACGGCCGCCCTGACCTCCCCGGCGGCCAGGTCGATCGACAGGACCTGGCCCTGGCGGGCGTAGGCCCGGCCGCGGGTCAGCCGGCCCTTGTCGCAGACGCGCTCCAGGATGTCGATGAAGCGCCGCGACCACCAGGTGGAGCCGATCGAGCCGCGCTTCGAGCGGGCCCGCAGGCCGCCCTCGACCCGGATCGGGCCGCGGTGGTCGTAGTCGTCGAACCAGGCCATCTCAGCTCCCCCCAGCCTCACCCGTGAGGCTGAACACCTCGCGCAGCTCGCTGGTGGACAGGTCGGTCAGCCACTCCTCGCCGGTGCCCACCACCCGCTCGGCCAGGGCCTTCTTGCGTTCGATCATCTCGTCCACGCGCTCCTCCAGGGTGCCCGCGCAGATCAGCTTGCGCACCTGTACGTTCTTGCGCTGTCCGATGCGGAAGGCCCGGTCGGTGGCCTGGTCCTCGACGGCAGGGTTCCACCAGCGGTCCACGTGCACGACGTGGTTGGCCGCCGTCAGGTTGAGCCCGACGCCGGCCGCCTTGAGCGACAGCACGAACAACATCGGCTCGGGGTCGTTCTGGAACCGGTCCACCAGGCGGTCGCGGGTCTTCTTCGGCAGGCCGCCGTGCAGCAGCAGCACCGGGCGTTCCAGCCGCCGCTCCAGGTAGGGCTGGAGCAGGCCGCCGAACTCGGCGTACTGGGTGAACACCAGCGCCTTCTCGCCCTCGGCCAGGATCTCCTCGCCGAGCTGCTCCAGCCTGGCCAGCTTGCCCGAGCGGCCCGCCAGGCGGGAGCCGTCCTTCAGCAGGTGGGCCGGATGGTTGCAGACCTGCTTGAGCTTGGCCATGGTGGCGAGCACCAGGCCGCGCCGCTCGATGCCCTCGCTGTCGACGATCTTCGCCAGCATGTCGTCCACGACCGCCTGGTAGAGGCTTGCCTGCTCGGTCGTGAGCGGGCACCACTCCTTGACCTCCATCTTCTCCGGCAGGTCGGTGATGATGGACCGGTCGGTCTTCAGCCGGCGCAGGATGAACGGGCCGGTCGCCCGCCGCAGCGCGTGCGCGGCCTCCTCGTCCTGCCGGGCCTCGATGGGCTCCTGAAAACGGGTGCGGAACCGCGAGCGCGGCCCCAGCAGCCCCGGGTTGGCGAACTCCATGATCGACCAGAGCTCGGCCAGGTGGTTCTCGACCGGCGTGCCGGTGAGGGCCAGGCGGGTGGCGGCCGGGATCGCGCGGACGGCCTGTGCCTGCAGGGTGCCGCTGTTCTTGATGGCCTGGGCCTCGTCGCACACCACCCGGCGCCACTCGTGCCGCCTCAGCGTCTCCAGGTCGCGGTGGGCGGTGCCGTACGTGGTGATCACCAGGTCGGCGTCCCCGACGAGCGCGGCGTCGCGGGCGGCCCCGTGGTGGACGTAGACGCGCAGGCCCGGCGCGAACCTGGCCGCCTCGCGCTGCCAGTTGCCGATCAGCGACATCGGGCACACCAGCAGCGTCGGCGGCCCCTCTCGCTCGCGGCCCTCGTGGACCAGCAGCGCGAGCGTGGTGACCGTCTTGCCCAGCCCCATGTCGTCGGCCAGCACCCCGCCGAGGCCCAGCTCCGACAGGAAGCTCAGCCACGCGAGGCCGCGCTCCTGGTAGGGGCGCAGCACCGCGTCCAGGCCCGGCGGCGTGGCGATCGGCCGCAGCCGCTGCTCGGCCTGGCCGGACAGCAGGTCGCCGAGCGCGCCGTCGGCGTCCACCTCCAGCAGCGGCAGCTCGCCGTCGTGCCGGGCCACCAGCTCCAGGATCTCGCCCGCCGCCGCCTCGCCCGCGCGGGCGCCCTCCACGGCGCGGAGGGCCGCCTTGAGCTGCCGGTCGTCCAGCTCCACCCACTGGCCGCGCACCCGGACCAGCGGCACCTTCAGCCGGGCCAGCTCGGCCAGCTCCTCCTCGCTGATCGTCTCGTCGCCCACCGCCAGATCGACGCGGAAGTCGACCAGCTCCCGCATGCCGAACCCCTGGCTCACGGCCGCGGTCTGCGTCCTGGTCCTGGTCGTCAGCTTGAGCCCGAGCCTCGCGCGGCCCGCCCAGCGGGGGAGCTGCACGCCGAACCCGGCCGCCTGGAGCAGCGGCGCGGCCTGGCGCAGGAACCCGAACGCGCCCGCGGTGTCCAGGGCCAGCTCGGCCGGCTCCGGCACCCGCAGGGCACGCTCCAGCTCGGGGTAGAGCCGGACGGCGCGGCCGAGGCCGGTCAGCAGCTCGCGTTCGGGGGCCGGGGGCAGGCCGGGGGCGCGCTCACCGGCCCAGAGGGCGGCGGCGGGGACGTACAAGCTGGGGTCGTCGGCGGCCTGCAAGGCCAGCTCGACCCGCCAGGCGTCCGCCCCGTCGCCCGTGGGGTCCGCCGCGGGCTCCATGAGGCGGAAGCACACGCGGGCCGCGCCCTCGGCTGTCGCGGCGGCGTCGTGCCAGGCGGCCAGCTCGGCGCGCAGCTCCGGGACGTCGGGGCAGGACGGGTCGGGGCCGGTCAGCGCCGCCAGCCAGCGGTCACGGGGGGTGGCGGGGCGGGTGACCAGCGGCTCGGTGAGCGCCTGCCGGACCAGCGCGTCCGCGAACGTCTCCAGGGCCGCGCGCAGCACGCCGGCGGACGGCCGTTCGGCGGCGGCGGTCCGGCAGGCGGGCGGCATGGCGAGGGCCAGCTCGCGGAAGTAGCCGCCGTCGGTCCCGTTGACGACCGGCCGCCACACGGCCCGTGCCCCGCCCGGCTCCAGGGCGAGCTGGGGCAGGACGCGGCCTCGCCGTACGAGGTCACGGGCGAGATCGGCGACCGCCGCCCAGTGGCGCAGGGTCGCCGTCTCCGGCCGTCCGGCGAGCAGGCGCAGCGCCGTGGCGGCGGGCGGGACGACGGCCGGCACCCGCCACGGCCGCAGCCGCGGCCGGGTGGCCTCGGTCAGCCGCCCGGTCTCCGGCGACGGCGACGGCTCCGCGGCCGAGCCGGGGAGCAACAGCTCCAGCGTCCGCTCGGCGGGCTCGTCCAGGCCGAGCGCGGCGGCAATGGCGGCGGCCGGGGCGGCGAAGGGATGGGGGCGGGAGCCGCGGCCCGTCCGTGCCGCCGGCCCGCCGCCCTCGACGTCCTCCGCCCAGAAGGCGAGCCCGTCCTCTGTCCAGACCCCGTGTACGACCAGCACCAGGGCAGATTACCGTCGCCCGTCAGGGAAATCGTTCGCGCTTATATAAGCGGCCCCTGAAAGCGTAAAGTGGAAATATGACCAGTAATCCCGGATCGTGGTGTGAACGACCCAAGCCGCAGGCTCCGTCGTGCGAGCTCCCGTCTCCGTGGAGCAAGCCGAAGCAGCCCGACAACTGGTGTGAGACGCCCAAGGATCCCGTGCTGAAGGTCCTCGACCTCGTGCTGAAGTCCGCCAGGCGGAAATAGCCGCGTGATAGAAGGCCAAGTGCCTGGGTAGTCGCCTCACTCGGACGGAGGAGGCGAACGATCGTGAGCGACACCCAGAAACTGGTCAGTGACCTTTCCGAACAGGTCTCCCGGCTGGTCAAGGACGAACTCCGCCTGGCCAGGATGGAACTCACCGCGAAGGGCAAGCGCGCCGGCTTCGGCGCGGGCCTGTTCGGGGCGGCCGGAACGGCCGCCTTCTTCGGCGCCGCCGCGCTGGTGGCCGCCGTCATCCTGCTCCTCGCCCTGGCCATGCCCGCGTGGGTCGCGGCCGCCGTCGTGGGGGTCGTCCTGCTCGTCGTCGCCGCCGTCCTGGGCCTGGTCGGCAAGAACCAGGTGCAACGGGCCACGCCGCCGGTCCCCGAGGAGACCATCGCGAGCGTCAAGGCCGACATCGACATGGTCAAGGAGAGGGCACATCGATGAGCGAGACGGATCCCGGATACAGCGAGCAGCACGCCGGCGACGTGGGCGCGCACCGGGCCACCGTGGGCGCCCCCACCGAGCCTGAGTCCGTCAACGTGCCTCCCACCAGGCCGGGCGCGACGGAGAACGCCAGGCGGGCGGAGGCCGCGCGGGAGGGCCACGAGACCTTCATCCCGGAAGGGCCCATCAGGGACGAGCGGGCCGAGGCCGTCGAGAGCCTGCGCACGGAGGAACGTTCCATGCGCGAGGTGCACCGGGCCGAACGCGCCCACGGCACCCGGAGGCGCGCCGACGACGAGGACGAGGACGACGGAAGAGCCGCCGTGCGCAGGGACATCGAGGAGACCCGCGAGCAGCTGGGCCGCACGGTCAGCGCGCTGGCGGACAAGGCCGACGTGAAGTCGAGGGCGAGCCACGCCGCCGAGGTGGCCAAGGGCCGGGCGGCCGAGGCCGCCGGGGCGTTCAGGGCCCGCGCCGCCGAGGCCGCGGGGGTGGCCAGGGACCGCGCCGGGGTGGCCGCCGCGGTGGCCAGGGAGCGGGCGGCCGAGACCGCGGGCGTGGCGAAGGAGCGGGCGTCCGAGGCCGCGGGAACGGTCAGGGCCCGTGCCTCAGAAGCCGCCGTCGTGATCAAGGACAGGACCTCCGAGATGGCCGGTCAGGTCGGCGAGCACACGCCCGAGCAGATGAAGGCCGTCGCCGTGGAGGCGAGGCGGCGTCCGGCGCTGCTCGTCGCCGTGGCCGCCGGGGCCGTGGCCGTCCTCGTCGTACGGCGGATGGCGCGGCGCCGCATGACCGCGCGCCGCACGTTCGTGGAGCGCGTGATGCGGGGCGACGCGGCGGGCCGCGTGAAGGCCCGCCTGACGAGCGGACGCGTGACGAGGGGCGGCGTCATCAAGGGCGCCGTCGTCAAGGGACGCCTGACGGGCCGTCCCGCGCGCCGTCGCCTGATGGGACTCGGGAGCAGGTAGGTGACGGTTTCCAGAGACGCCGCGGAACGGGCCGCCGGAGTGCCCGACGGCCCGGGCGAATTCCCCCGCCGGACCTGGTGGACGGTGCTGAAGCGGACGATCATCGAGTTCAAGAACGACCGTCTTCAGGACCTCGCCGCCGGGCTCACCTACTACGCGGTCCTGTCGATCTTCCCCGCGCTGATCGTGCTGGTGTCGGTGTTCGGGCTGCTGGGGCGGGGCGACGCCGCGGCCCAGCTCTCCGGCGTCATGGTGCTGGTGCCCGCCGAGGTGCGCGACCTGATGGTGACGAGCATCCAGGCGGCGCAGAACGGCGCGGGCGCCGCGAGCGCCGTGGCGATCGTCGGCCTGGTGGTCGCCCTGTGGTCGGCCTCCGGCTACATCGCGGCCTTCATCCGGGCCGGCAACACGATCTACGACATCGACGAGGGCCGCCCGTTCTGGAAGACGACCCCGCTGCGGATCGGCCTCACCCTGCTGGCCACCGTGCTGCTGGCGGTCGGCGCGATCGCCGTCACCCTCACCGGCGACCTCGCGGCGGCGCTCGGCCGCGCGCTCGGTCTCGGCGAGGCGGCCGTGCTCGCCTGGGACATCCTCAAGTGGCCGATCATGGTGCTGGTCGCCGCCGGGCTGATCATGCTGCTGTACTGGGCCGCGCCGAACGTGCGCCAGCCCGGCCTGCGCTGGATCTCGCCGGGCAGCATCCTCGCGATCGTGCTGTGGGTGATCGTCTCCGGCGGGTTCGCCCTGTACGTCGCCAACTTCGCGTCCTACAGCAAGACGTACGGCGCGCTGGCCGGGATCGTGGTGTTCCTGGTCTGGCTGTGGCTGTCGAACATGGCGCTGCTGCTCGGCGCGGAGTTCGACGCCGAGCTGATCCGGCAGCGCGCGATCGCCGGGGGCCGCCCGGCCGAGCGGGAGCCGTACGCCGTGCCCCGCGACGAGCCGAAGGCCGATAGCCTGCCGGAATGACACTTCGAACGGCCGCCGCCGGGCTCGGCCTGCTGCTGCTCGCCGCCTGCGGCGGTTGCGGGGCCGGCTCGGCGGTGAGCGACCTCGGCACGGTGGTCAAGGGCGCCAAGGGCGCCACCGTGCCGGTGGAGCTGCGCAGCGGGCAGCGCTTCTCGCTGGCGGTGACCGGCAACGCGTCGGTGGGCGACAGCTGGTCGCTGAAGGCCCTGCCGGACACGAAGGTGGTGTCGTTCATCAGCCAGGAGCACGAGGGCGACGGCGACCAGGTCGGCGGGGGCGGCACCACCTACTTCGTGTTCAACGCCAAGCAGCCGGGCACCACCGAGGTCAGGCTGTACGACTGCTGGCGCTGCGGCACCGGCGGGACGCCGGAGAACGAGCAGAGCCGCAGCGAGTCGGGCGAGGCCGTCTTCACGCTCACGGTGACGAAGGAGGGCCCGGCGACATCCCGCGGACCAGCACCTCCAGCACCGTCCGGGTGACGGCGGCGGGGTCGGCCGGGCCGGCGGCGAGCCGGCGCAGGCCCTCGCCGAGCACGTTCCAGCCCAGGTGGGCCACGAGGCCGGGGTCGTCGTGCCCGGCCTCGGCCAGGATCTCGCGCAGCGGGCCGATCATCGTCTCGTGGAGCTGGTCGAGCCGCTCGCGGCAGTCGGGCGGCAGGTCCACGGCGCTCAGGGCGCGCAGCAGCGCGTAGTCGGGATGCGCGGCGAACGACAGCGTCACCGTGCCGTAGGCGCGCACCCGGGTCTCCAGGTCGTCGCCGGTCGCCGCCGCGCTCGCCAGCCGGCCGGCCCAGCGCGGGATCGCGTCCTCGACGAGCTGGGCGAGGATGTCGGCGGTCGAGGAGAAGTAGCGGTAGACGCTGGAGCGGGCCAGCCCGACCCGGGCCCCGACGGCGGCCGGGGTGAGCCCGGCCGCGCCCTCGGCGGCCAGGATCTCCATCGCCGCCGCCAGCAGCGCGGCGTGCCGGCCCGCCCGATGGTCGGCCACCGTGGCCGCGCTGATCCTCGGCACCGCTGTCTCACTCCTCCTCGCGTCGTCCCACCCCAGTATCGGGCAGCAGCAGCGTCAGCCCGACCCCGCCGAACAGCACGATCCCGGTGAAGACGGTCACCCGGCGGGTGGCGTCGGCGGCCGCGGCGACCGCGGCGGCGTGCCTGACCGGGTCCTTGATCATGGCGACGGCCGCGCCCGCGCTGTCGCGCACCGCCTTGCCGAGCGCCGGGTCGGCCGGCAGGCGGTCGGCCATGGCCGAGCCGAGGCCGGTCACCAGCACCGAGCCGAGCACGGCGATGCCGATCGCGGCGCCGAGCTGGCGGATCGCGCTCTGCAGGCCGGAGGCGACGCCGGACTGCCGGGGCGGCACCTGGGCCAGCGTGAGGTTCGGGAGCTGGGCCGAGGCGAAGCCGACGCCGACGCCGTACACGACGAGCCAGGGCACCAGCGTCCAGTGGCCGAGCGACGGGGAGACCGACAGGCCGACCGCGATCGCGCCGACGGCCTCCAGGGCCAGGCCGAGCCGGACGATGAGGCGCGGGGTCAGCCGGAGCTTCGGCACCATGCCGCCGGCCAGGAACGTCCCGAGCGCCAGCGAGGCGATGACCAGGCCGGCCTCGAACGCGGTGAACGCCATCGCCGACTGCAGGAACAGCGGCAGCACCAGGATCATGCCGAACTCGCCGAGCGTGACGATCATCGCGGTGAGGCAGCCGTAACGGAAGGAGGGGATGGCGAGCAGCGACAGGTCCAGGATCACCGGCCGGCCCGCCCGCGCCCGCGCCCGCGCCCGCTCGACCAGCGTGAACGCCGTGAGCGCCAGCGCCGCCAGCGCGAACGCGAACGGGATGGGCGAGATCGAGTGCCCCTCGGCCGGGGCGAACCAGCCGTAGCGCTGGCCCTCGATGAGCCCGAACACCAGCGCCGAGGTGCCGATGACGGACAGCAGCACGCCGGGCACGTCCCAGCCGCGGGCGTCCGGGTCCTTGGACTCCGGCACCTTGAGCGTGCCGAGCAGCACGAGCAGGCCGATGGGCAGGTTCACCCAGAACGCCCAGCGCCAGCCGTGGCCGGTCACCAGCCAGCCGCCGAGCAGCGGGCCGAGCGCGGCCATGCCGCCGATGACCGAGCCCCAGACGGCGAAGGCGATCGTGCGGCGCGGCCCGACGTAGAGGGCGTTGATGACGGCGAGCGTCATCGGCACCACCATCGACGCGCCGACGCCCTGGAGCACGCGGGCGCCGATGAGCAGCGCGCCGCTGCCCGCCATGGCCGCGAGCACGCTGGCCACCAGGAACACGACCAGGCCCGAGGCGAACATGCGCCGGCGGCCGTGCGCGTCGCCGGTGCGGCTGAGCGGGACCAGCAGGGCGGCGAAGGTGAGCGAGTAGATCGAGTTGACCCACTCGACGTCGGTCGCCGACAAGGACAGGTCGGCCATGATCGCGGGGACGGCCACGTTCACGATCGTCGCGTCGATGATGATCATCGACATGCCGACGCCGAGCACGAAGAGGGGGAGCCAGCTCTGCCGGGTCCGCTCGTTTAGCGACACCATGTCCCTAAGATAGCAACGACCTGTCGCCAAATGCCGAGCCGATAGGGTCGGACCGTGAGCACAGACCTGTTCTGCGAGATCATCGCGGGCGAGCGGCCCGCTCACCTCGTGCACGCCGACGACGTGGCGGTCGCCTTCCTCGACGCCCGGCCGGTCTTCAAGGGCCACGTGCTGGTCGTGCCGCGCGTCCACGCCGAGACGCTGGCCGACCTCGGCGACGTCGGGCCGTTCTTCACCCGGGTGCAGGCCCTGGCGCGGGCCGTGGAGGAGGGGCTGGAGGCCGGAGGCACGTTCGTCGCCATGAACAACCGCATCAGCCAGAGCGTCCCCCACCTGCACGTGCACGTGGTGCCCCGGCACCGCAAGGACGGCCTGCGCGGCTTCTTCTGGCCCCGCACCAAATACGACTCCGCCGAGGAGGCCGAGTCGTACGCCGCCCGCGTCGCGGCGGCGCTCTGAGCCGCCGGACCGTCCGGTGTGCGCGGGCCCTGTGTGTTCGGGCTCCGGCCTCGGCTAGGCTTCGGCCGCGTGGAGTACGTCGTCGGCAGCGCCGTGGTCGCCGTGCTCGTGGGCGTGCCCGCGATCGTGCTCTGGCGCGTGCTCCGGGGCCGCCGCGAGCTGGGCACCAGCCCGGCCGAGCGGGCCACGTTCGAGACCCTGCACACCGCCTCGCTGGCCGCGCCGCCGCTGCGCGCCGGGCTCACCGAGGACGGCGCCGAGCGCGCCTCCCGGCACCTGCGCGCCCTGCTCAACTCGCCCGCCCTGGCCATCGCCGACGCCGAGCGGCTGCTCGTCTACGACGGCGAGGGCGACGACCACCACGCCGAGCACGCCTTCGAGCACGCCGCCGCCACCCTGGAGGACGGCCGCATCCAGGTGCTCACCCTCGACTGCGACCTGCTCGAATGTCCGATCAGGCAGGCCGTCGTGGTGCCGCTCACCACCGACGACCGGGTGGTCGGCGCGCTCATCGCCTACAGCCAGAGCGCCTCGGCCGGGCTGGTCCGCGCCGCCCAGGAGGTCGCCGGCTGGGTGGACTCCCAGCTCGAACTGGCCGAGCTCGACCGCTCGCGCACCCGGCTCATGGAGGCCGAGGTACGCGCGCTGCGGGCGCAGATCTCCCCCCACTTCATCTACAACTCGCTCACCACCATCGCCTCCTTCGTCCGCACCGACCCGGAGCGGGCCAGGGAGCTGCTGCTGGAGTTCGCCGACTTCACCCGCTACTCCTTCCGCCGGCACGGCGAGTTCACCACCCTCGCCGAGGAGCTGCGCTCCATCGACCGCTACCTGATCCTGGAGCGAGCCAGGTTCGGCGACCAGCTCCAGGTCACCCTCCGCATCGCGCCCGAGGTGCTGCCCGTCGCCGTGCCGTTCCTGTGCCTGCAGCCGCTGGTCGAGAACGCCGTACGCCACGGGCTGGAGAGCCGCAACGGCGTCGGCCGGATCACGATCGTCGCCGAGGACGCCGGGGCCGAGTGCCGCATCAGCGTCGAGGACGACGGCCTCGGCATGGACCCCGACCGGCTGCGGCTCATCCTCGCCGGGGAGATCGTCCCGGCGGGCGGCGTCGGGCTGGCCAACGTCGACGAGCGGCTGCGCCAGGTCTACGGCGACGAGTACGGCCTCGTCGTCGAGACCGGCGAAGGGGCGGGCACGAAGGTCAACATCAGGTTGCCGAAGTATCACCCGGGTGTCTCTGCCCGTTGACCTTGATCTTTGTTGTCGGTTTCATCACTGTCTATGGCACAACTCCGGGTTCTCGCGGTCGACGACGAGCTGCCCGCCCTCGAAGACCTGTCGTACCTGCTGCGCGCCGACCCCCGCATCGGCGAGGTCGCCACCGCGCGGGACGGCGCGCAGGCGCTGCGGCTGCTGGACCGCGCCATCGCCGACGGGCGGCCGATCGACGCGGTGTTCCTCGACATCCGCATGCGCGGGCTCGACGGGGTGGTGCTCGGGCGGCTGCTGTCGCAGTTCGCCAACCCGCCCCGGGTGGTGTTCGTGACGGCGTACGAGGAGCACGCCGTGGACGCCTTCGAGATCAAGGCCGAGGACTACCTGCTCAAGCCGGTACGGCCGGAGCGGCTGTCGGAGGCCATCCGGCGCGTCGCGGTCTCGGCGGACGTGCCCGCCGCCGACGGCGGCGAGAGCGACACGATCCCGGTCGAGCTGGGCGGGGTGACCCGCTTCGTCTCCAGCGCCGACGTCATCTACGTCGAGGCGCAGGGCGACTACGCCCGGCTGCACACCGCGGCCGGCAGCCATCTCGTCCGCATCCCGCTGGCCACGCTGGAGGAGCGGTGGGCCCCGGCCGGGTTCCTCCGGGTGCACCGCAGCCACCTCGTGGCCGTCAAACACATCGACGAGCTGCACATCGACTCGGGCAGGTGCACGGTCCGGGTGGCCGGCACCGAGATCCCGGTCAGCCGCAGGCACACGCGGGAGCTGCGCGACCTGCTGGTCCGGCGCGCACGGAAGGGACGCCCGGAATGACACTCGGGGAAACGCCGGGAACGCCGCCGGAGGAGCCGCGGCCCGGCCGGCGGGCGCGGCGGACCGCCGTGACCAGCCCGCGCACCGCCGCCGCGCGTCGCCCCCGCTATCCGGCCACCCGCGAGATCGACGAGCAGACCGGCCTCGGCGAGGTCTACATGCGCTCCCTGCTGCGCACCCAGTTCCGGCTGGCGCTGTTCGTCTGCACCGTCCTCGCCTGCGTGGTCGGCGGTCTGCCGCTGCTGTTCCTGCTCATCCCCGAGCTGCGCGAGGTCGAGCTGCTCGGCGTGCCGCTGCCGTGGGCGGTGCTCGCCGGGCTCATCTACCCCGCCTTCGTCCTCGGCGCCTGGCTGTACGTCCGCCAGGCCGAGCGCAACGAACGCCACTTCGCCGAGCTGGTCGAGCGCCGATGAGCCTCACCGCCGTGCTGGTCGTGGTGGTGGCGGCCGTGCTCATCGGAGCCTTCGGCATCCGCGTCTCGCGCACCACGTCCGACTTCTACGTCGCCTCCCGCACCGTCAGCCCGCTCTGGAACGCCTCCGCCATCGGCGGCGAGTACCTGTCGGCCGCCTCCTTCCTCGGCGTCGCCGGGCTCATCCTCGCCTTCGGCGTGGACATGCTGTGGCTGCCGGTCGGCTGGACCGGCGGCTACCTGGTGCTGCTGGTGCTGGTGTCCGCGCCGCTGCGGCGCTCCGGGGCGTACACGCTGCCCGACTTCGCCGAGGCCCGGCTGGAGTCCATGACCGTGCGCAGGACGGCGAGCGTGCTGGTCGTGCTCATCGGCTGGCTCTACCTGATGCCGCAGTTCCAGAGCGCCGGGCTGGTGCTGCGCGAGATCACCGGCGCGCCCCCGTGGGCGGGCGGGCTGCTGGTGGCCCTGGTCGTGGCGGTGAACGTGCTGTCCGGCGGCATGCGGTCGATCACGTTCGTGCAGGCGTTCCAGTACTGGCTCAAGCTGACGGCGCTGGCCGTGCCGCTGGTGTTCCTGCTCATGGCCTGGCGCGCGGACGGCGCGCCCGGGGTGAGCGCCGCGGACGCCGTCACCTGGCAGACGCCGCTCAGCGGGGGCAGGGAGTACGGGCTGTACTCGACGTACTCGCTGATCCTGGCCACGTTCCTGGGGACCATGGGGCTGCCGCACGTGCTCGTGCGCTTCTACACCAACCCCGACGGCCGGGCCGCCCGCCGTACGACGCTCGTCGTGCTCTCCCTGCTCGGCGCCTTCTACCTGCTGCCCGCCATGTACGGCTGGCTCGGCCGCCTCTACGCCCCCGACCTGACCCGCACCGACACGGTGGTGCTGACGCTGCCCGCCCGGATGATCGGCGGCACCCTGGGCGAGCTGCTGACGGCGCTGCTGACCGCCGGGGCGTTCGCGGCGTTCCTGTCAACCTCGTCCGGGCTGACCGTGTCCGTGGCAGGGGTGATCGCGCAGGACCTGCTCAAGGGCGGGGTGCGCTCGTTCAGGATCGCCACCCTCATGGCCGTGACGGTGCCGCTGGGCCTGGCGCTGTGGGCGCGCCAGCTCCCGGTGGCGGACGTGGTGGGGCTGGCCTTCGCGGTGGCGGCCTCGTCGTTCTGCCCGCTGCTGGTGCTCGGCATCTGGTGGCGCCGCCTCACGACGACGGGGGCGCTGGCGGGGCTGCTCGTGGGCGGCGGCCTCGCCTGCGGCGCGGTGCTGGCCACGATCACGGGGGCGCCGTACGACGGCTTCACGACGGCGCTGCTGGCCCAGCCCGCGGCGTGGACGGTGCCGATCGCGTTCGTGGTGATGGTGGCGGTGTCCTTCCTGACCCCGCACCGGGTGCCGGCGAACGTGGCGCGCGTCATGGTCCGCCTGCACACCCCCGAGAACCTGGACCTCAACCGCGGCGACTGGCGGCCCCGCTCGTCCTAGGGCTTTTCTCAGGGCAGGTAGGCCCTGGTGACGCGAGCCCGGTCGAAGGTGTGGCCGCGGTCGCAGTCGTGGCAGTAGCCGGTGATCGCGTCGCCGGCGATCGCGAGGTCGTCCATGTAGTGTTCGCGGCGCTGGGAGACGATGACGACCAGCTCGCCGGTCATCGCCGCCAGGGCCAGGGCCTCGGCGGTGCCGGACGTGGCGGTGCCCTTGAGCATGGCGGCGGCCGTGGCGGCCGGGTCGGGAGCGGGCTCGGCGTCGACGGTGAGCCGGGGCCGGCGGGCCGGCTCGGCCCTGATCGTGCCGTCGGGCGCCAGGGCCACGGGCGCCTGCCCGGCCTCGCGGAGGAGACGCAGGGTCTCCTCGGGCGGGCGGGCGGACAGCGCGACCGTGGGCGCGACCTGCTGGAGGGCGAGCTTGCGCAGCGACTTCGCGCGGCACAACCCGGTGAGCGTGACCGCGTCGGCGGCGATCACCACCGACGGGGTGGCGGCGACCTTGAGCGTGCCGTGCTTGCGCGCCGTGTCGGTGACAAGGTAGCGCAGGGCCTGCGGAACGTCCTTCGCGCTGTGCCGGGCCAGGCCCGCCAGCAGGGACTCGGCGTCGCCGCCCGCGTCGAGGGCCCGCCGCACGCTCCGCTCGGAGAAACGCCACACGCTCGCCCGGTCACGCGACTCCAGGTCGGCGCACGAGCCGAGGAAGGCGGCCAGGGCGGGCGCGGGAAGGCCGGTGACGATGGCGGTCAGGTCGTTCTGCAGCGTGACGGTGAGAGCGGGCACGGGAAACAGCGCCGCCAGCTCCTCCGGCTCCCCGCCGGAGGCGCCGGGGGCTGCGAGGTAGGCGCGGCCCAGGTGGGTGAGGGCGCCGTCGGTGGTGAGGCCGAGGAGGTCGCCCTCGCGGAGGGCGGCCGTCACGAAGGGCTCGGCGGCCGGCGGTGACTCGGCGGCGGCGCGGGTGCGCCAGTGGACGGCCGTCATCAGCCCGGACGCCTCCGCGCCCACGCCCTCGGCCAGGGTGCGGAGCGTGTCCAGGACGGCCCGGCGGATCGCCCCCGCCCCGCACTCGAACACGTAGGGCGGCGGCAGCGGGTCCAGGTGCCCCTCGCAGCACCCCACCACCCGGTGGGTCGCCGCCTGCGGCAGCCCGTGCCAGGCGGCGGCGAGCACCCGCCAGCGGGCGGCGGGGGAGCGGGCGAGCCAGTCGTCGGCCAGGGTGGTGCCGGTCAGCCGCTCGCCGCCGTCGGAGGCGACCAGCGCGGCGGCGTGGGCGACGTCGAGCCACAACGTCACCTCCTGCTCCGTGACGCCCAGCGCCTTGGCCGCCCGCCGCAGCTCCCGCGTGCCGACGCCGCCCGCCTTCAGCTCGGTGAGCGGCGTGTCGGTGGCCAGCTCGACCAGGGCCTCGACCAGGTCGAGCGCGCGCAGGGCGGCGCCCACCCCGTCGGCGGACGGCCCGGCCTCGCGCACGGGAACGTCGGGCTGCCCGGTCAGCGCCGGCCGCCAGTCGTCGCCGCGCAGCGCGAGGCCGATCTCGCGCGGCATCTCGTAGGCCCATCCGTCGCGCACCACGAACCCGGCCTCGACCAGCCGTTGCACCGGATGCGTACGAACCCCGGCCCCGAAGTGGACCTGCTCGCTCTCCAGCACCGGCCGTCCGGCAGCCATCGTCCGCAGCAGATCGGCCGCCTGACGGGGAAGGCGGGCGGCGCGGGCCCGGACCGCCGCGCCGTCGGCCAGCAGCCGCCCGGCCTCGGCCGCGAGCTCCGCCCGCCGGCCCCTGGCCCGGCCGCCGTGCGCGCTCACCAGCGTCTTCAGCATCTCGGCGCTCAGCTCACCGGCCAGCTCGCGCAGTGGCCTGCCCAGCCCGAACGGGTGCGCCCACAGCCCGCCACGGTGCGGCGAGCGTACGGAAGGGCCGTCGAGGGTGAGCAGGCCGTGGGCGGCGAGCGTGCCGAGCACCTCGCCGAGGCGGCCCCGGGGGTCGTGCAGGGCCGCCGCCAGGCGCTCGCGGGTCGTGGCCCCGCCCGCCGCCTGGACGGCCTGGCTGACCACGTGGCAGTCGGCGTCGAGGCCGAGCAGGACGGGGATGGCCGGCTCGGGCCGGGCCAGCAGGCGTTCGACCACGTCGAGCGAGGGAGCCGCCGCCAGCTCCGGGCGGTGCTCCAGGAGGGTGGTGAGTTCGGCGTTCGTGCGCGGCACGGCACGAGACTAGCGAGGACCGCCGACAGAACGCGGCCGAATCCCACCCCGGGACGTTCAGGAGGGCGGGAGCTCTCCGGAGCCGCGAGGGACCAGCTCCACGGGCAGCTTCACCAGCCGGGCCGCCCCCTCCGCCGGACGCAGCAGCAGGTCCACGGCCGTGCGCGCGAGCAGCGGGACGTCGTAGCGGACGACCGTCACCCCGGGGCTGAAGACGTCGGCGAGGGCGAAGTCGTCGAACCCCACGTACGCGGGCCGCTCCGGCCGCTCCCGCAGCGCCCGCAGGATCCCGATCGCGGCCCGGTTGTTGGCGGCGAAGAACGCGGTCGGCGGATCGGCCAGGTCGAGCAGCCGCGCCACCTCCTCCGCGACCCGGCAGGGGTCGAACACCCCGTGCACGACCAGCCCCTCGTCCACCGGCAGCCCGGCCGCCGCGAGAGCGGCGCGGTAGCCGGCGGCGCGCTCGTGGACGGAGCTCAGCCCGTCGTCGTCGGAGATCAGCGCGACCCGCCGGTGCCCGCGCGCCAGCAGGTGCTCGGTCGCGGCCCGCCCGCCGCGTTCGTCGTCGAGCACGACCACGTCGGCCGTCGCGAGGCCGGGCGGCAGCCGGTCCACGAACACCATCCTGAGGCTCGCGTGCTCGGCCAGCCATGCGTGGTCGGCCGCCGACGGGACGACGATGAGCGAGTCGACGCCCCGCGCCGCCATGGACTCGATGAGCATGCGCTCCTTGTCGGGGCTCTCCTCGTACGAGCCGAAGACGACCAGCGCCTCGTGCTCGGCCGCGGCGGCCTCCACGGCGGCCGCGAGCCGCGCGTAGAACTCGTTGGAGATGTTCTCCATGACCAGGCCGAGCGTCAGCATGGTCGCGCCCCGCGCCAGCCGGGCGGCGGCCTCGTTGCGGCGGTAGCCGAGCGCGCTGATGGCCGCCTGCACCCGCTGCTGCAGCGAGGCCCGTACGTGCGGCTCCTGGTTGACCACCCGGGAGACGGTCTTGAGGCTCACGCCCGCGTGCCTGGCGACGTCGGCCATGGTCGGCTTGCGCGTTGTCATACTCTGCCCCCATGGATGACGAATGCATGGATGACGAATGGATCTGTGGCCGGTTGGGCGAGGACGAGCCGTGGACGCTGGGCGCGGTCAATCCGCCGGTGTTCGAGAACTCGCTGTTCACGTTCGCGACGGCGGGGGAGCTGGGCGAGGCCATCAGGAACGAGGACGAGCGCTACGTCTACTGGCGGGGGACCAACCCGACGGTCGATCTCGCCCAGCGTAAGCTGGCGGCGCTGGAGCGGGGAGAGCGGGCCAAGTGTTTCGGCTCGGGGATGGGCGCCATCGCGGCGACGATCTCGTCGCTGGTGTCGGCCGGTGACCACGTGCTGGTGCTGGGCGCGATCTACGGGCCGACCACGCAGTTCCTGCGCTACCTGGAGAAGTTCGGGGTCACGCATACGCACGTGAGCGACCTCGCGGAGTGTGACAGCGCTATCAAGGAGCGGACGCGCCTACTCTACTTCGAGTCGCCCTCCTACATGGCGTACGCGATCGTGGACATCGCCGAGGTCGCGGCCTGGGCGCGGGAGCGTGGGCTGGTGACGGTGATGGACAACACCTGGTCCACGCCGCTGTTCCAGAAGCCGCTCACGCTGGGCGTGGACCTGGTGGTGCACTCGCTGTCGAAGTACGTGGGCGGCCACAGCGACCTGGTCGGCGGCGTCGTGATCGGCCCGTCCCGGCTCATCAGGCCGCTCGCGCTGACCGAGTACCAGCTCTACGGCGCCGCCATGTCGCCGCACGACGCGGCCAAGGTGATCAAGGGGCTGCGCACTCTGCCCGTCCGCATGCCGGCCCACCAGGAGCGGGGGCTCGCGGTGGCGCGGTTCCTGGCCGGCCATCCCGCCGTGCGGGAGGTCAACCATCCGGGCCTGCCGTCGCATCCGGGGCACGCGGTCGCGCTGCGGCAGATGTCGGGGTTCTCCAGCCTGTTCAGCATCGAGCTGGCGACGGACGACACCGATCAGGTCGCGATTTTTCTCGACAAACTCCGGCACTTCAGGATCGGCGTGTCCTGGGGCGGTTTCGAGAGCCTGGTCAACGCCCCCGCCCTGTCCACCGAGGAGAGCGTACGCGCCACGATGGGCATCCCGGCCGGCCTCGTCCGCCTGTCCGTCGGCCTCGAACCGGCCGACACCCTGATCAACGATCTCGACCAGGCACTGAAGGCGCTGAAGGGGGTGAACGGGATCACCGACCGCTCATCGCGCGAGAAGGACCTTTCACCGCAGGTCCGCCCCAACTAATCGCCGCTCGGCGGCGGCTCGGCGAACAACCCCTTCCGGGACCTCCACGCGGGGTACGTTGCGCTCTTACGTTGAGCGTGATCCGCATCACAGTGGAGGTCTCGTGACGACTCAAGAACATGACGCATCGGTCTATGAAACCGTTCGGGAGAGCAGTGAGTTCCAGGAGCTGAAACGCCGCTTCCGGGCCTGGACGTTCCCCATGACCGTGGCGTTCCTCGTGTGGTACCTGCTCTACGTCGTGATGTCGGGCTGGGCGCGCGGGTTCATGGCCACCAAGGTCCTCGGCGACATCAACATCGGGTTGATCTTCGGGTTGCTGCAGTTCGTGTCCACGTTCCTGATCGCGTGGGCCTACTCCAGGCACGCCGAGAAGAAACTCGATCCCATCGCCGACAAGCTGCGCCACGAGGTGGAGGAGAAGACGAAGTGAGCTCCACCACCCTGGGGATGATCCTCTTCCTCATCTTCGTCGCCGCGACGCTGGCGATCACCTTCTGGGCGAGCCGCCAGACCAAGACGGCGGCCGACTACTACGCGGGCGGCCGCTCGTTCAGCGGCGTGCAGAACGGCCTGGCGATCGGCGGCGACTACATGTCGGCCGCCTCCTTCCTCGGCATCGCGGGCATCATCGCGCTGTCCGGCTACGACGGGTTCCTGTACTCGATCGGGTTCCTGGTGGCCTGGCTGGTCGCGCTGCTGCTGGTCGCCGAGCTCATGCGCAACTCCGGCAAGTTCACCATGGCCGACGTGCTGGCCTTCCGGATGAGCCCGCGCCCGGTCCGCACGGCCGCCGGCGTCTCCACCATCGTGGTCAGCATCTTCTACCTGCTGGCCCAGATGGTCGGCGCGGGCGCGCTGGTCGGCCTGCTGCTCGGCATCACCGGCGACGCGGGCAAGGCGTGGACGATCGTCGGCGTGGGCGCCCTGATGATCGTGTACGTGGTCTTCGGCGGCATGAAGGGCACCACCTGGGTCCAGATCGTCAAGGCCGTGCTGCTCATGAGTGGCGCCGCGCTGGTGACGCTGCTGGTGCTCGGCAAGTACGGCTTCAACGTCTCGGCGCTGCTCGGCGAGGCCGCCGCGACGAGCGGCCCCAAGGCCAACCCGGAGTCCTTCCTCAGCCCCGGCCTGAAGTACGGCACCGAGGCGCAGGGCCTGGCCGGCAAGATCGACCTCATCAGCCTCGGCCTCGCCCTGGTGCTGGGCACGGCCGGTCTGCCGCACATCCTGATCCGCTTCTACACGGTCCCCACCGCCAAGGACGCCCGCAAGTCCGTCCTGTGGGGCATCGGCATCATCGGCGTCTTCTACCTGCTCACCCTGGTCCTCGGCTTCGGCGCGGCGGCCCTGGTCGGCAAGACGGCGATCACCGAGGGCGACGCGGCGGGCAACACGGCCGCGCCGATGCTGGCCCAGAAGATCGGCGAGGAGATCTTCGGCTCGGTCGGCGGCACGATCCTGCTCGCGTTCATCGGAGCGGTGGCCTTCGCCACGATCCTGGCCGTGGTCGCCGGCCTCACCCTGGCCTCCTCCTCCAGCTTCGCCCACGACCTGTACGCGCACGTCTTCAAGCGCGGCCAGGCCAGCGAGCGGCAGGAGGTCATGGTGGCCCGCGTCTCGGCCTTCGTCATCGGCGCCGTCGCGATCGGTCTCGGCATCCTCGCCCAGAAGCAGAACGTGGCGTTCCTGGTGGCCCTGGCCTTCGCGGTCGCGGCCTCGGGCAACCTGCCCGCCATCCTCTACAGCCTGTTCTGGCGGCGCTTCAACACGGCCGGCGCGGTGTCGGCCATCTACGGCGGCCTGGTCTCCGCCCTCCTGCTGGTGATCTTCTCGCCGGTGGTCTCCGGCGCCCCGACGGCGTTGTTCAAGGATGTGGACTTCCACTGGTTCCCGCTGAGCAACCCGGGCATCGTGTCGATCCCGATCGGCTTCCTGTGCGGCTGGCTCGGCACGATCCTGAGCAAGGAGCACAACGAGGCCAAGTACGCCGAGATCGAGGTCCGCTCCCTGACCGGCGTCGGCGCGGAGAAGGCCGACCCGCACTGACCGCGAGCGTGAGGCGCCTCCTGCCCTGAGGGCGCCTCTCCGCGGAAGGCGCCCACCCCCGCCCGGGCGCCTTCCGCACCGAAGGGCCCGGTCTCGGTGACGAGGCCGGGCCCTTCTCGCGTGCCGCCGCCGTCAGGGGCGCAGCCGGTGGAACAGCTCCACCCGGACGCGGTGGTACTCGACGTCCTCCTCGTCGTGCGCCACCCCTGAGCGGGCGGCCTTGCGGAAGTAGGCGTGCTCCCTGCGCAGCTTGTGCCTGACGAGCTGGGCGATCGACTCCTCGTCCAGGCGGGCCGCCGTGCCGCCCTCCTCGTGGTAGGCGGCCACGAACTCCGCGCTCGGCCCTTTCACGTCGTCGCCCCACTCCAGGGCGGCGGCGGCCAGCTCCAGCTCAGGGGCGCCGACGAAGCTCTCGTCCCAGTCGAGAACGGCCACGATCCGGCCGTCCCTGGCCAGGGTGTTGCCGGTGTAGTAGTCGCCGTGCAGGGGGTGGCGGACGGGGTGGGCGGCGTGGAAGGCGCGCAGCCAGCGGTCCAGGCCGGGGTCGTCCAGCTCGGTGGCGTCCTGGGGCGGTTCGCCGTACAGGCCGGACTCCTGGAAGGCGGGCACCGGGCGCGGGCCGGGACGGCAGCCGGCCAGGGACCTGTGCAGCCTGGCGAGCAGACGGGCGCCGGCCGCGCGCTGGGCCGGGAGGTCGGAGTCCGGCCAGGCGCCCTCGACGTACGGCCAGCAGGAGATCGGGCGGCCCTCCACCACGACGACCGTCGCGCCGCCGGCGGTCGGCAGCGGGGCGACGGCCTCGGGCAGGCCGGCGGCGGCGTGCCGGGCGACCGCGTGGCACCACTCCGACTCGGCGGCGCTCCGCCACGCGGGGCCGACGCGGACGACGTGCCCGTCGAGCCGGTAGGCGGCGGACTCCTCTCCGCCGTGCAACCGCTCACCCTCTCCCGTGACACCCCAGGCCGAAGCCACGGCTTCACGGATCTCCCGGGTGAGGGGCGTCGTGACGAAGATCATCCCGCCAGCCTACCCGCCGTCGTCCGGCGGTATCGTCGGACTTTTCATGCAGGATTCTGGCGAGGAGCGGCGGTGTCACGAGACGGGCGTCGGCTGCGGCCGGTCGACCTGGCGCGCGCGCACGGGCTGTCCACCCAGGCCGTACGCAACTACGAGGAGGCGGGCATCCTGCCGCCCGCGGACCGGACGGCCGCCGGCTACCGCGCCTACACGCCCCGGCACGCCCAGGCGTTGCGGGCGTTCCTCGCCCTGGTGCCCGCCCACGGGCACGCGACGGCCACCGCGATCATGCGGGCCGTCAACGAGGGCGCGGTCGAGGAGGCGCTGCGGCGCGTCGACGAGAGCCACGCCCAGCTCCTGGACGACCGCCGCACCCTGGAAGCGGTGGAACGCGCCCTGACCGACCTCACCTCTTCCCCCGATGGGGAGCACGGGCCGGACGCGACGTTCATCGGCCCTCTGGCCCGCCGGCTCGGGCTGCGCCCCGCCACGTTGCGCAAGTGGGAGCGGGCCGGGCTGGTCCGCCCGCGCCGCGACCCGCAGACCGGCTACCGCGTCTACTCGGCCGCCGACGTCCGCGACGCCCGGCTCGCGCACCAGCTCAGGCGCGGCGGCTACCTGCTGGAGCAGATCGCCCCGCTCATCGAGCAGGTGCGCGCCGCCGGCGGCGTCGAGCCCCTGCGGGACGCCCTGGACGGCTGGCGCGACCGCCTCTCGGCCCGTGGCCGCGCCATGCTGTCGGCCGCCGCCGAGCTGCACGCGTACCTGTCCCCGCCCACGTGAGGACCGCTACGCGTCGTTAGTCACTTTTGGCATAGGGTCCTGGAAGGGCATCGGACCGGGGGAGGAGCACCAGTTGAACGTCAGCCGACCCCCGGCCGCCGGCGCCACCGCCGCCATGGAACGCTGCCGCGGACTGCTCGAACCCGCGCTCCGCGAGGCCGTCGCCGGCCTGCACCCGTGGAGCTCGCGGATGGCCGGGTTCGCGCTCGGCTGGTCCGACGCGGACGGCCGCCCCCAGACCGGGGACGGCGGCAAGGGTGTGCGCCCGGCCATCGTCCTGCTCGCCGCCGAGGCCGTGGGCGCCGACGCGGCCGCCGCGCTGCCCGGGGCGGTGGCGGTGGAGCTGGTGCACGCGTTCTCCCTGGCGCACGACGACATCATCGACCACGACGAACGGCGCAGGCACCGCGAGACCCTCTGGAAGGCGTACGGACCAGGGCCCGCCCTGCTGACCGGCGACGCGCTGCTGGCCCTGGCCGTCGCCCAGCTCGCCGCCGCCCCGGAGGCGATGCGGCTGCTGTCGGCGGCCCTCACGGAGCTCGTCCACGGGCAGAGCGCCGACATGGCCTTCGAGAACCGACCCTGGCGCGGGCCCCACGCGGTCACCGTCGAGGAGTACACGCAGATGGCGGCCGGCAAGACCGGCAGCCTGCTCGGGGCCGCCGCGGCGCTCGGCGTCACGCTCGGCGGGGCGTCGCGGCAGACCGCCGACGCGATGGGCCGGATGGGGCGCGACCTGGGAGTGGCCTTCCAGGTCGCCGACGACGTGCTCGGCATCTGGGGCGATCCGGCCGTCACCGGCAAACCCGTGCACAGCGACCTGCGGCGCGAGAAGAAGACGCTCCCCGTGCTGTGCGCGCTCGCCGCGGGCGGGACGGCCGCCCGCGAGCTGTCGGCCGTCCTGGCCGCGGGACTGGAGGACGAGGACGCGGTGCGGACGGCGGCCCGGCTGGTCGAGGAGGCGGGCGGGCGCGCCGCCGCCGGCACGCTGGCCGCCCGCCACCTCTCCGGGGCTCTCCACCTCCTGGACGCGCACCTTCCCGGGGCGGCGGACCTGCGCGCCCTGTGCGAGTCCCTGGTCAACCGCACTCACTGACCACCGGCGGCCCGGCGGGTACGGTCTGACCACCGGCGGCCCGGCGGGTACGGTCAGCCCGCCGGGCGGGAGGCCTCGTCCAGAAGGGCGAGCTCCTCGCCGCTCAGCTCCAGCTCGGCCGCCGCCATCAGCGCCCCCAGCTGCGCGACGTCGCGCGCGCTGGAGATCGGCGCCACCACCGTCGGCTGCGCCGCGAGCCAGGCCAGCGCGACCGACGCCTGCTGCACGCCCCGCGCGTCGGCCACCTCGGCGAGCGCCCGCAGCGTGCGCTGCCCGTGCTCGGTGGCGAGGTATTCGGCCGCCGACGCGGCCCGCGGGCTCTCCACGGTCACGCCGGGCGCGTACTTGCCGGTCAGGAAGCCGCGCGCGAGCCCGAAGTACGGGGTGCTGGCCAGCCCTTCCCGCGCCACGACGTCCCGCAGCTCGCCCTCGTAGCCGCGCTCCACCAGGTTGTACTCCTGCTGCAGGGCGACGTACCTGACGAGTCCTTCCTTGTCGGACAGCTCGACCGCCTCGGCGAGCCGCCGCGCCGTGTGGTTGGACGCGCCGACGTAGCGCACCTTGCCCTCGCGCACCAGGTCGTCGAACGTGGACAGGGTCTCGATCAGCGGCGTGTCGTGGTCGTCCACGTGCGCCCAGTAGAGGTCGATGTAGTCGGTGCGGAGCCGCCGCAGCGAGTCCTCGACCGCGGTGCGGATGGTCGCCGGAGCCAGGCCGCGCAGCCCCTCCAGCATGCCGACCTTGGTGGCGAGGACGACGGAGTCGCGGATGCGCCGCTCCGCCAGCCACTCACCGATGATCATCTCGGACGTGGACTCGCCGGTCACCCAGGACGGGTAGACGTCGGCGGTGTCGATGAAGTTGCCGCCGCCCTCGACGTAGGCGTTGAGCACGGCGAACGAGGCCTCCTTGTCGGCCGTCCAGCCGAAGACGTTCGTGCCGAGTGCTATCGGGAAAACGGACAGGTCCGTGGTGCCTATCGATCTCATCCCGCTATTATCCGACGATCCGACAAGGAGGCCCGGATGGCGCCCCGATTACGTGGATGCCTGGTCGGCGCGGTGGTCGCCGGCGGTCTGTTCCTGCTCGGGCTGGTCGTGCTGCTGCCCCGCGGCGCGCAAAGGGCAGGCCCGGAAACCACCGCTCCCGCGTCCGTAACCCCCAGCCCGTCACCGGCGGCCGAGGTCGTCGACGAGCGGCGCCTCGACGAGCGCAGGCTGGAGCTCACGATCCGCTCCCCGGCACTCGGGGACGAGACCACCAAAGTGCGCCTGCTCCTCCCGGACGGCTGGGAGTCCCGCCGCGACTGGCCCGTGCTCTGGCTGCTGCACGGCGGGCTCGACGACCACACCTCCTGGACGGCCAGGACCGACGTGGCCGCGCTCACCCGCGACACCGGCGTCATGGTCGTCATGCCGGACGGCGGCAAGTGCGGCAGCTACTCCGACTGGTGGAACGGCGGCCACGGCGGCCCGCCCCGCTGGGAGACCTACCACCTGCGCGAGCTGCTCCCCCTCCTCGAATCCCGCTACCGGGCCGGCCGGGACCGCGCGATCGCCGGCTACTCGATGGGCGGCCAGGGCGCGATGCTGTACGCGGCCAAGGGCCTGTTCAAGGCGGCCGCCTCCTTCAGCGGCGCCGTGAACATCACCGCCCCCGGCGTCCCCCAGGCCGTGATGGCCGGCACGACGGTCGGCTGCTTCGGCACCGACTGGAAGCGCGTCTGGGGCGACCCGGAGGAGCAGCGGCAGGTGTGGCGGGCGCACAACCCGTACGACCTGGCGGAGAAGCTGAAGGGCGTCGAGCTGTACGTGGCCGCCGGCGAGGGCGACCTGGTAGAGGACCTGGCCAACCGCGCCGCCCGCTCCTTCGCCGCCCGCCTCGACGACCTCGGCATCCCGGTGCGCACGCACTTCTACCGTGGCGGGCACAACCACATGTACTGGCAGCGTGAGCTGCACCGCGCCTACCCGATGCTGGTGTCCGCGATCGGCGCGCGGTGAGCCCGCTCACAGGGGCCGGAGAGGGCGTGACGACGGCGCGGCGGTGCCGCTAATCTTCGTGCTGTGGTGACGGGTGACGTGCGCACGCGCATCCTTGACGCGGCGGAGGAGCTGTTCGCGGGATCCGGCTACGAGGCCACACCGACGGCTGTCATCGCCAAGCTCGCCAGGGTGCCCGGAGGGATCGTCTCCGACTACTTCCCGCGCAAGATCGACGTACTGGTCGCGCTGATCGACGAACGCACCCACATCGAGGAGGGGCGCGACGTCGACGCGGTGCCGGGCGACCCGGCGGGCACCCTCGCCCGGCTCGCCCGCGCGCTGCCGCTGCGCGCCTCCCCGGCGATGCGGCGCATCCTGTTCCGCGAGGCCGACACGCACGGCTCGGTCAAGGAGCGGCTCGGCCGCCTCAACGGCGAGCTCGTCCGGCGTGCCCGGTTCGCGCTGGAGCTGGCGCTACCCGGGGCCCGCGGTGACGCGGCGCGGCTGGAGGTCGCGGCGGCCATGTTCGCCGCCGTCCTCATCTACCAGGAGAACCTGTGGCAGCTCACAGGACACCAGATCGACCCCGACGCCGTCGCGGAACTCGTCGCCCACGCGCTCGTCTAGCAGCTCCTCCAGCGCCTCGCGCAGGTGCCGCACCAGGCTCCAGACGTCGTCCACGCGCTCCGGGCAGGCGACCACGCCGAAGTCCAGCATGCCGTCGTAGGAGAAGCAGGTGATGCTCAGCCCGCCGCTCATGTCCGTCAGGACGGACATCGGGTAGTAGGACAGCACCCTGCCCCCGCACAGGTACAACGGGAACTGCGGCCCCGGCACGTTGCTGATGATCAGGTTGACCGGCGGCAGCGCCATGTCCGCCAGCCTGCCCGTCAGCCGGAACACCGCCGGCGTGGCCAGCGCCGTCACCGGGGCGGGCAGCAGCGAGCACAGCTCCTGCAGCCAGGTCGCCGGGGCCAGCGCGAACCTGCGCTTCGCCCGCCGCATCGTCGCCCCCACCAGCCGCAGCCGCTCCCGCGCGTCGGGCACGTCGGTGGGCATCGGGGCGATCATGGCCGAGATCTGGTTGCCCGCCGCTTCCTTGGCACCGTGCTTGCGCACCGCGACCGGCACCGCCACCACCAGCGGCTCCTCCGGCAGCGCGCCGCGCTCGGACAGCCAGGCGCGCAGGGCCGACGTGCACAGGGTCATGACGACGTCGTTGACGCTGAGGGCGTTGGCCTTGGCGACGTTCTTGACGTCCTTGAGCGACAGCGACCCGAACGAGACGTGCCGCCGGGCGCTGATCGGCCCGTTGAACGGCGTGCGCGGAGCCGCCAGGCTCGGCAGCTCGGGCCGGTCCCGCCGCTGCCCGGTCACGGCCCGCGCGGCCCTCGCGATCGCCTTCGCGCCGGGCAGCCGCGACGCCAGCGGGATGGCGTCCATGTCCCCGGCCATCCTGACCGCCGACCCCACCGTCCGCACCGGCTGCGTCACCGACCGCGCCGCCGCCCCCGCCAGCATGCCCACCACCCCGGGCCCGCGACCCGCGGCGACCTCCCGCGACGTCCCGTCCCCGCCTTCGCGGCCCACCCCGCACTTGGACGGGCCCGTGGGGGGCGCGGCTTCCTGACGCCTCACGAGGTGGCCGTCGGGGGTGAGGTCGAGGAGGGTGGCCAGGGTCTCGGCGCCGGAGACGCCGTCGATGGCGGCGTGGTGCACCTTCGTGTAGACGGCCACCCGCCCCTCCGGCAGCCCGTGGATGAGGTGCATCTCCCACAGCGGATGGGAGCGGTCCAACCGGCGGGCGTGCAGCTCCGCGACCACCTCGGCGAGCTGCCAGTCGCTGCCCGGCTGCGGCAGCGTCAGCTCGAACAGGTGGTTGGCGATGTCGAAGTCGAGATCCTGCGTCCAGTACGGGCGGTCGAGCCCCAGAGGCACCTCCGCCAGCCGGAGGCTCAGAGCGGGGGACAGGTGCAGGCGGTCGAGCAGCAGGTCCGCCAGCGCGTCCCGGTTGACGGCGCCCTCGCCGGAGTCCAGGATCGCCAGTCCGGCCACGTGCGCGGCGGTGGTCGCGGTCTCGACGTTGAGGAACTGGGCGTCGAGCGCGGTGAGCTGGCGCATCTGCTCTCCTTTCTGCCGTCGTACGAGCAGCATCACACGAGCGGATTTCCGCAAGGTTTCCGGGAGAGTGTTTCAGAGGAATCGGTCCGCTTCGCGCAAGCTGTGAGAAAATGGCCAGCTCAGCAGCTATCCGTGACATTTATCTAGCCAAGAACAACCTCAACAGGGTGTTGCACCACAGCATTGAAGTGGTAGCCGAACGGGTGCCGGGGGATGGCGAGCGGCTGCGTGGCGCCCGTCTCGTCGGTCGCCCTGGCCATGAGCACATAGCGGCCCGGCCGCCGGGGCGCCCAGGTGACGTGCCACTGCGACCAGGCGCTGACCAGGTGACTTCCGTGCAGCGCGGCCGCGCGCCAGGTGTCGCCGCCGTCGAAGCTGACCTCGACCCGGGTGATCCGGCCCTGCCCCGACCAGGACCGCCCGTGCAGCACCAGGGGGACGCCGCTGATCGCCAGCCGCGCGTTCCACGGCAGTTCGAACGCGCTTTTCACCGGCTGAACGGTGACATCGGGGTAGAACACGGTGTTCCAGGGACTCAGCAGGGTGCTCGTGGACACCTCTATGTCGCCGAGCCATTTGATGGACGCGATTCCCACCCATCCCGGCACCACCAGCCGGGCGGGGAATCCGTGGTCGGGGGGCAGGGGCTCGCCGTTCATCTCGTACGCCACGAGCACGTCGTCCATGGCCTTGGCGATGGGCAGCGGGCGGCGTACGTGCCCGTAGTCCTCGAACGGGTCGTCCAGTCCCGACGGGAGCACGTCCACCGCCTCGGGCCGTACGCCGGCCTCCTTGAGCAGGTGCTTCAGCGGCACGCCGCGCCAGCGCGCCACCCCGATCGCGCCCAGCCCCCACTGGGTGCCCGGCGCGGGGTCGTGCTGCTGGCGGCCGTAGAAGCGGCGTCCGTTGCCGGCGCACTCGATCGCCACGTCGTACGTCCGCGACGGCATGGCGCGCAGCTCCTCGTAGCCGAACGCGCGCGGACATCGCAGGCCGGGGCCGTGCAGGCGCAGCCGCCAGGTCGCGGCGTCGATGAGCGGTGTGCCCGTGTGGTTGCGGACGAAGAACCGGTCGATCGGGGTGTGGTATCCCTGCCCCGACATGGCCTCCCACCGCATCTCGGCGTTCTCGCCGCGCACCCTGAACAGGTGGCCGGGCAGGGGCTTCAGGATGCTCGCCGTGGCGTTCCTCATGACTGCTGTCACCTCGCTACTCGGTATTCCCTACCTGTAAACCATTTAATCTCCTCACGTCGGCTTCCGTCGCGATCCTTTACCGGAACAAGCCCTCACCGTCGCACTCCCCAGGGGGAGCGCGACGGCTCTACCGTGACGCTCCGGCCCTACCCGGACCGTGACGCTCTGGCCCTACCCGGACCGTGACGCTCTGGCCCTACCCGGGCGCGGCCGGGGGCTCACCCGGCGAGCGGGCTCGGCCTGTCGCTCAGGACGTGGGCCAGCAGCAGGTCCAGCGGCCGTGGCACGCGGTCGAGTTCGAGCGCCGCGACGAGCAGGCCGGAGTAGCGGATCTTCCGGCCGCTGCCCGCCCCCATGAACCGGCGCAACTGGTCGTGCGTGGAGCCCTCGCGCCAGGCCGGCTGCCGCTGGAGCGTGCGGAACGACCCCAGCTCGCCCTCGGCCTCGATGACCTCTTCGACCGCGTCGGTGCCGAGCGCCCTGATCAGCTCGTCCTCCAGGTCGGCGACGCAGGTGAAGAACCCCAGCGCCTCCAGGCCGTCCCGGTCGAGGCCGGAGCCGAGGCCGGCGCGTTCGAGGCTGCGCCGGTAGTCGTCCTCCTCCCCGGCGTCGCACAGGCCGGCCAGCCGCAGGCCGAGCCCGGCGGGGCCGAATCGGGCGACGTACGTGCCGATGTTCGTGGCGCCGCCCATCGCCACGAGGGAGATGCCCTCGGCCGCCAGATCCCGCTCATGGCGCCGGGCCAGCACCTCGAACGCCGCCTTGTCGCTGGCGCCCTCGACCAGGACCACGGTTCGCGTCTCGCTCACGAGCCCACCCTTTCACCCGACCCCGACGTTGTTCATCCGCTTTTGCGGCCGTTCCCAAGCGAGGCCGAGAGGGTGGAGCCCGTCCGATTCTGGTCAAAAATGGGTCATGGACACCAGCTTTATGGTGTTATGTCCGGATTTCTGGAGCAGGCTAAGCGGGGAGAGGAGGACCACACATGGGAGCTCCCCGCCCACCCGGGCCCTTATTACCCTTTCACGCCTGTCACCGGGAACGCCCCAGGAAAGCCAGGAGGCGTTCGAGCGGCCAGGTGTTGATGACGTCGTCCGGCGTCAGCCAGGCCCGTTGCGCGATCCCGACGCCGAAGCGCTGGTGCGCCAGGTGCGGGATCGCGTGCGAGTCGCTGTCGATGGAGAACTTCACCCCGTGGTGCTTGGCCAGCCGCACCAGGTCGGCCGGCAGGTCGGAGCGGTCGGGATAGGAGTCGATCTCCATCGCGGTGCCCGTGCGCGCCGCCGCGCGGAAGACGGCGTCCCAGTCGGCGTCCACCGGCTCCCGTTTGCCGATCTTGCGGGTGGTCGGGTGGCCGATGACGTCCACGTATGGGTTCTCGCAGGCGGCGATGAACCGGCGTGTCATCTCGTCCCGTGACATGCCGAAATGCGAGTGGACCGACGCCACGCACACGTCGAAGTCCCGCAGCACCTCTCCCGGCCAGTCGACCGACCCGTCGGGGGCGATGTTGAGCTCGGAGCCGTGCAGCAGCCGCATGTCCGGATATTTCTCCTGCAGCCGGGACAGCCGCTCCCGCTGCTCCAGCGCCTTGTCCAGCGTCATCCGCTGCATCGACAGGTCGGGCGCGTGGTCGGTCACCGCGTAGTAGGCGTAGCCGCGGGCGTGCCCGGCGGCCACCATGTCCTCCAGCGAGGCGATGCCGTCGGTGAGGTCGGTGTGCGTGTGCAGGTCGCCCTTGAGGTCGGCCAGCTCCACCAGCGCCGGCAGCTCGCCCCGCAGCGCCGCCTTGACCTCGCCGCCGTCCTCCCGCATCGGCGGCGGGACGTACTGCATGCCGAGCGCGTGGTAGATCTCCTCCTCCGACTCGGCCGCGATCACCCGCTCGCCCTCGAACAGGCCGTATTCCGACAGCTTCCACCCCTTCTTCACCGCCATCTCCCTGATGGCCACGTTGTGCTCCTTGGAGCCGGTGAAGTATTGGAGGGCCGCGCCCCACGAGCCGGCCGGGATGCGCCGCAGGTCGACCTGGACGCCGGACGTGGTGCGGATCGACGTCTTCTTGTCGCCGGCCGCGATGACCTCCGCGACGTAGGGCTGCGCGCGGAACTCCTCCATGATCGACTCGGGTGCGACCGCCAGGATGTCGATGTCGCCGATCGTGTCCTTCATCCGCCGCAGCGACCCCGCGTAGGCGATGCGCTCGGCGCTCAGCGACCCCATCACCTGCTCGGCCAGCGACATCGCGACCCCGATGTGCACCCGCCTGCCGGACTGCTCCAGCTGCTCGACGCCCTTCAGCAGGTTGGCCAGCGTCTTCGGGCCGAGGCCCTTGACGCCCTTGAGCCGGCCCCCCTCGATGGCCTCGCGCAGCGCGTCGGTCGAGTCGATGCCGTAGTCCTCGAACAGCATGATCGCCGTCTTCGGGCCCAGGCTCGGCACCCGCGTCAGCCTCCGCACGCCCTCGGGCACCCGCCCCCGCAGGTCGTCGAGCTGCCGGAAGCTGCCCCGCTGGAGGAACTCCTCCATCTTCTTGGCGATCGCCTCGCCCACCCCGGGCACCGAGCGCACGTCGACCACCGAGATGTCCTCGGGGAACCCGGCGATGGCCTTGGCCGCCTTCTGGTAGCTCCGCACCCGGAAGGCGTCGCCGCCGCAGAGCGCGAACAGCTCCGCGTATTCCTGCAGCGCCGACGCCGCCTCCTCATTTGCCCGCATGCCCCTAACCCTAGAGGCCCGCACCGACAATCCGGGGAGGTCAGAACCGCACCTCACGCGGCCGGTACGGCTCCGCCAGGAACGCCAGCTCCTCCTCCGACAGCCGTACGTCCACCGCCGCCACCGCGTCGTCCACGTGCCGGTCCTTGGTGGCCCCGACGATCGGCGCGGTGACCGCGGGCTGGTGCAGCAGCCAGGCCAGGGCGACCTGCGCGGCCGGCAGCCCCCGGTCGGTGGCCACCCGCGCCACGCGGTCCACGATGACCTTGTCGTTCTCCGGGTCGTACAGGGACTCGATGCGGGTGTCGGAGCCGGCCCGGGCGGTCGAGGCCGCCCCGCCCGCCCTGGCCAGCACCCCGCGCGCGAGCGGGCTCCACGGGATCACGCCCACGCCCTGGTCGAGGCAGAGCGGCAGCATCTCCCGCTCCTCCTCCCTGTAGAGCAGGTTGTAGTGCGGCTGCATCGACACGAACTTCGTCCACCCGTTGAGCTCGGCCACGTGCTGGGCCTTGGCGAACTGCCACGCCCACATGCTGGACGCGCCGAGGTAGCGCGCCTTGCCCGCCCGGACCACGTCGTGCAGCGCCTCCATCGTCTCCTCGATGGGCGTCTCGGGGTCCCAGCGGTGGATCTGGTAGAGGTCGACGTGGTCGGTGCCGAGCCGGCGCAGCGAGGCGTCGATGCCGGCCATGATGTGCTTGCGCGACAGGCCGCCGTCATTGGGTCGGCGGCTCATCGGGAAGTACACCTTGGTGGCCAGCACGTAGTCCTCGCGGCGCGGGAAGATCGCGCGCAGCGTGTTGCCGGTCACGACCTCGCTCTCACCTTGGCTGTAGACGTCGGCCGTGTCGAAGAACGTGACGCCGGCGTCGGCCGCCCGGCGGATGATGGGCTCCGCCTCGTCCTGCGGCAGCGCCCAGTCCTGGCGGGCGGGGTCGCCGTAGCTCATCATGCCGAGGCACACCCGCGAGACCTGCAAACCCGTGTCACCCAGTCGCGTGTAATCCATACCGCTCACATTAGGGGGCGGAACGTACGGGTTTCCGCCCTGTCGACCTGTTCCCCGATCCGGGGGATGCTGCGAGGATGGAACCCCGCGTGCGGCCCCTGCCTCCCGAGGAGTGGGACGGCTTCATCAGGGCCAATCCCTACAACGTCTTCGCCACCATCGCCCGCCACCCGAAGCTCTACCGGGCCTGGCTCGGTTTCGGCGGCGCGCTGCTCGACGGCACGCTGCCGGCCCGCGACCGCGAGCTGGCCATCCTGCGCACGGCCTACCACAGCCGCAGCGCCTACGAGTGGGCCCACCACGCCCGCCTCGGCCGCGAGGCGGGCCTGACGGAGCTGGAGATCGACTCCGTACGCCACCCCGACGCGCTGTGGCCGGTCGAGGACCGGCTCGTCCTGCAGGTGGCCGACGACCTGCACTACGGCGGCGACCTGACCGACGCCACCTGGGCCGCGCTCTGCGACCGCTACGACGAGGAGGGCCGGATCGAGCTGGTCATGCTGGTCGCCCACTACCGGATGCTGGCGCTGGTGCTGCGGACGCTCAGAGTGGCGATCGAGGAGTGATCACCGTGACGCCCGGCACCGAGCCCATCGCGGCGAGGGCCTTGCCCGCGTCGGCCAGCCCGATGGTCCTGGTGACGAGCTGGTCGGGGTGGAGCACCCCGGCCCTGATCAGCTCCAGCATCCGCGGGTAGGCGTGCGCGGCCATGCCGTGGCTGCCGAGCAGCCGCAGCTCCTGGCCGATCACGCGGTCCATCGGCACCGGGGTCGGCCCGCCGGGCAGCAGGCCCACCTGGACGTGCCGGCCGCGGCGGCGCAGGCTCTCGACCGAGGCCGCGCAGGTCTGCGGGCTGCCCAGCGCGTCGAGCGACACGTGCGCGCCGCCCCTGGTCAGCTCGCGCACCTGGGCCGCCGCGTCGCCCGCAGAGGCGTTGACGAAGTGCGTGGCGCCGGCCAGCTCGGCCAGGTGCAGCGCGTCGCCGCTGACGTCCACGGCCACGACGCGGGCGCCGGCGGCCGTGGCGATCATGACGGCGGACAGCCCCACGCCGCCGCAGCCGTGCACCGCGACCCACTCGCCCGGGCGTACCTCGCCCACCTGGGCGACGGCGCGGAAGGCGGTGGCGAAGCGGCAGCCGAGCCCGGCCGCCGTGACGAAGGCCATGTCCTCGGGGACGGCGACCAGGTTGACGTCGGCGTGGTCGATCGCGACGTACTCGGCGAAGGAGCCCCAGTGGGTGAAGCCCGGCTGCGTCTGCCGCTCGCACACCTGCTGCTCGCCCGCCGCGCAGGACGGGCACGTGCCGCAGGCGCACACGAAGGGCGCGGTCACGCGCGCGCCCGGCCGCCATCCCCGTACGTCGGAGCCGACGGCCTCGACGACGCCGGCGAACTCGTGCCCGGGAACGTGCGGCAGGGCCGTGATATCGGGGTCGTGGCCCTGCCAGCCGTGCCAGTCGGACCGGCACAACCCCGTGGCCAGGACCCTGATCACCGCGCCGTGCGGGGCGGGGGCCGGATCCGGCAGCTCGCGCATGTCGAGCTCGCCCCCGAAGACGTCAAACGCAACCGCTCGCATCTCATGAGCTTAGAGTGAGCGGCCGTGACCTGCGCAAGCACCTGCCCTGTCACAGGTGTGGAATCCGGTGGGCGGGACAGTTAGAGCTGATGGGACAAGACTTGGACAAGGAGCGCTTCTCGGAGGACGAGTTCCTCCGCTTCGGAGAGCGCATCCGCGAGCAGCTCGGCACGTTGCGCGAGCTGCTCGACACCCCCGGCTTCGGTCAGGGGCCGGTGACGATCGGCGCGGAGCTGGAGCTGTTCCTCGTCGACGACCGGGGCCGGCCCCTCCCGCGCAACAGCGACGTGCGTGAGACCCTCGGCGACCCCCGCGTGGTGCTGGAGCTCGGCCGCTACAACCTCGAGGTGAACCTGACCCCCACGACGCTGGAGGGCAAGCCCTTCGAGCTGCTGGGCGCCGAGATCCACGACACCGTGACCAAGGTGGACGCGGCGGTCGAGGGCGGCGGCGCGCTGCCCATCGGCATCCTGCCCACGCTGCGGACCGAGGACTTCACGGTCGGCGCGATGAGCGACCAGAACCGCTACCGGGCCATGAGCAGGGGCCTGCGGCGGCTGCGGCTGGAGCCGTTCCTCGTCAAGATCGACGATCTGGAGCTGTCGGTCGAGGACGTCATCCTGGAGAGCGCCAACACCTCCTGGCAGGTGCACATCCGCACCCCGCCGGAGCGCTTCGCCCGGCTGTTCAACGCCGCCCAGCTCGCCATCGGGCCGGTGCTGGCGGCCTGCGGCAACTCGCCGATCTTCCTCGGCCCCCGCAAGTGGGAGGAGACCCGCATCGCGCTGATGGAGGAGGCCGCCGACGACCGCGACGTGGCGCGGCTCGAACGGCGGGACGGGCGGGTCACGTTCGGCTCCGACTGGGTGCGCGAGGGCGCGATCGAGCTGTTCGAGCGGTACGTCGCGGACTACGAGCCCATCGTGCCCGACCTCGTCGACGACGCCGGGCCCCACGACGTGCCCGAGCTGCGGCTGCACCAGGGCACCATCTGGCAGTGGAACCGGCCCGTCTACGACCCGGCCGACGGCGGCCACCTGCGCATCGAGATGCGGGCGCTGCCCGCCGGGCCCTCGTGCGCGGACATGGCCGCGAACACCGCGTTCCTGATCGGGCTCACGCTCTCGCAGGCCGAACGGGACCTGACCGGCTACCGCTTCGCCGAGGCGTACCAGAACTTCTACCGCGCCGCCATGCACGGGCTGGACGCCAAGCTGTCCTGGCCGGGCTGGGACGGCGAGCACGAGGCCGCCGACCTCATTCTCCGGCTGCTGCCCGAGGCGCGCGAAGGGCTGCTGGGCGCGGGGGTGGCCCCCAGCGACGCCGATCGCGCCCTGGAGATCATGGAGCAGCGTACGCGGCTGCGCCGTACGGGCGCGGTGTGGCAGCGCGAGACGCTGGAGCGCCTCGGCGGCGACGTCGAGGAGCTGGTCCGCCGTTATCGTGAGCTGGCCCTGTCGGGACTGCCGGTGCATATGTGGCGTTGAGTCACAACCATCCCCCTTTCGTTTCCGTCACACTGGGTAAAAGGACGGAAAAGGAAGGAAGTTATGTCGGTGACGGGGATGGTAGTAACCGATAAATCACCTTTCGTCCTGAAAAGGGCGACGGGGGACCTCGCAGACGGAGCGGCCAAACTGGCCGAGGAGATCGGCGCCACCGCCGTCGAGGCGGTGCTGGCCCAGGCCAACCGGGCGGCGGCACGCAGGGGAGCGACCGCCGCCCTCGGCCCGATGCAGCCGAGACCGGCCGAATGGTACGCCTTCGACGCCGGCGACCAGGACACCGTCGACTGGTACCCGCAGGGGATCACCGGCAGCACGGACTCCGGCGCGATCGGCGTGCCCACGCTCGTCGTCAGCTGGTACTTCAAGCCCACGGCCGGCGAGCGCGGCATCCGGGTGTCGTTCCTGAGCCCGCGGACGCTGAAGTACCGGCACGCGCTGCTCGTGCTGGCCAAGCCGGACGGCTCGTACGGGCCGATCAACATCCACGCGGGCGGCATCGCCATCGACGGCGACCTGCTCTACGTGGCCGACACGACGCGCGGCCTGCGCGTGTTCGACCTGCGCCGCATCCTCGACCTGCGCACCGCCCAGAACGACCTCGGCGACGCCGACCGCATCGGCCGGCAGGGCGGCAGGTTCCACGCCTTCGGCTACCGCTACGTCATCCCGCAGACCGACATGTGGCGGCTCGCGACCCCCGGCCCGGTCTTCTCCTTCGTCGCGCTCGACCGCAGCGGCGGCACCGGCAAACTGATCACCGGCGAGTACCGCGAGGACGACCCCGGCGGCCGGGTGGCCCGCTGGAACCTGCCCTTCTCGGGCGGCGAGCCCGCCGAGGCGTACGTCATGGGCCAGCCCAAGATCCAGGGCGCGCTCTCCCAGGGCGACACCTGGTACCTCAGCCAGACGGGCGGCTCGGCCCGCAACGGCAAGCTGCTGGTGCACCGCGCAGGCAATTTCCAGACCAGACCGTTCCCCATCGGCCCCGAGGACCTCACGGTGCAGGACGGCAGGCTGTGGAGCCTCACGGAGTTCAAGGGCAAACGCGTCGTCTTCGCCGTCACCCTGTGACCCGGTGGTGAGGCGGGCTCAGCCGGCGAGGTGCCGGAGCAGGACCTCGCGGTAGCGGGCGTCGAAGGCGTCGTAGCGGGCCCGCAGCTCCGCGCCCGGCCAGCCCGCCGGCAGCAGCTCCGGCGGCAGCAGCGGATCGGCCAGCAGGTGGCGCAGCACCGCGGCCGACACCAGGAAGCCCTCCGCCAGCCCGTCCGCCCGCTCCAGCGCCCCCTCCAGACGGCGGGCCTCGGCCGCCCAGCCGTCGAGATCCCACAGCAGGGGAGTGGGATCGCCGTGCGGACGTCCGTCGATGAGCGTGCACTGGGCCGTGACGACCTCCGGCCAGCCGGAACGCACCAGGTTGGCCGGCCGCATCCAGGTGCCCTCGCGCAGCTCGGCCAGGCGCAGCGTGGTCATCGCGTGCCGCAGCGCGGCCCGGTCGGCGGGGGCGCGCCGCTCGGCGGTGACCACCGCCACCTCCCACGTGCCGTCCCAGGGCCTGATGTGGGGGTCGCGGCTCTCGTCCTGGCGGGCCTGCCGCTCGATCAGCCGTGGCGAGAGCGTGTAGAAGCCGTTCTCCTGCACGAGGTCGCCCGCCGCCACCATGCGGGACAGCGCCACCCGTACGGTGCCCTCCGCGACCCCGAACAGCGCGCCGATGCGGACGAGGTGCCGGGCCGGCAGGCGCGGGGGATGGCTGCCCAGCAGCGCGCTCAGCACGGCCGAGCGGGCGCTCAACGTATTACGCTCTTCCATCGCGTGTCGAGTATATGTAACACTCGCAGATATGGGGCGCTATCTCATCGAACCCTTCGACCGCAGCGACCGTTACGCGACCGAGCGCTACCAGGGCGCGGCCGGGCGCAACTGGTGGGCCTGCGATCCCACGCTGCACCTGCTCATGCGACGCCACCTGGGCGACGGCTACGCCTGGGCCGAGCCGCACCTCGACCGGCTCGGCGCGCTCATGGGCGGCCCTGTCGCCGCCTGGGCGGAGGAGACCGACCGCAACCCGCCGCGCCTGGAGAAGTACGACAAGTGGGGCAGGGACGTCAGCGAGGTCGTCATGCCGCCGTCGTTCCACGCCGCCCGGCAGGCGCTCATGGCCGACAACTTCACCTCCCCCGCCTTCGCCCAGCAGGCCAGGGCCAACGGGGCGAACCCGTCCGCGCTCGCCGCCGCGTGGACGTACCTGCTCGACCAGGCCGACATCGGGATGGGCTGCGCGCTCGGCACGGGCGGCGACATGGTGGTGCAACTCGCCGAGAAGCACGCCCCCGAGGACGTCCGCGACCGCGTACGGGAGATCTTCGCCAACGGCTACTACTCCGGCGAGGCCGCCCAGATGCTCACCGAGCGGACCGGCGGCTCCGACCTCGCCGCCCTGGAGGCCGCGGCCGTCCCCGCCGGCGACGCCTGGCTGCTGACCGGCTTCAAGTGGTTCGCCTCCAACGCCAACGGCTCGGCGTTCGTGGTGCTCGCCCGGCTGCCCGAAGGAACGGTGGCGCCGTTCCTCGTGCTGTGGGAGCGGCGGGACGGGAGCCGCAACGGCGTACGCATCCGGCGGCTCAAGGACAAGCTCGGCACCCGGTCGGTGGCGTCGGGCGAGGTCGAGTTCGCGGACGCGGAGGCGTTCCTGCTCATGGACCGCCCGGACGGCGACGGCCGCGCACAGGACGCGGCCACGTCGGGCGGCTCGGGCTCCGGGCTCGGCACCATGATGAAGCTCACCAACGGCTCACGGCTCGGCGTCGCCATGATGGGCCTCGGCGTGGCCCGCCGGGCGCTGGTCGAGTCGATCTGCTACGCCCGCGCCCGCGAGGCGTTCGGCCGCCCGCTCGCCGAGCAGCCGCTGATGCGCCGCAAGCTGGCCGAACTCGTCGTCGAGGTGGAAGCCGCGCAGGCACTCGTCTTCGACGGCCACCTCGGACCCCGCCTGCGGCTCGCCCCGGCACTGGTCAAGCTGCGCGCCTCCCGCCTGGGCCTCACCGCCGCGAGCGACGCCGTCGAGGTGCACGGCGGCAACGGCTACATCGAGCAGTGGCCGGTCGCCCGCCTGCTGCGCGACGCCCAGGTCAACCCGATCTGGGAAGGCGGCGACCACATCCTCTGCCTGGACGTACGCCGCGCCATGGCCAAGGAACAGGCCCACCTGCCCTTCCTCGACCGCCTGCGAGCCGCCGCCACCTCCGACCTGGTGCACACCCGCATCGACGACCTCACCAAGGCGATCACCGCCTGGGCCGCCCTGGAGCCCGCCGTGGCCGAGGCCCGGCTGTACCCGCTGGCGCAGTTCATGGCCGACGTCTACGCCGCCGCCCTGCTGGAGGAACAGGCCGGCTGGGGCCTGGACGACGGCCGCAAGTCGCTGGTCGCCCGCCTGTACGCCGACGCCCACCTGGCCGACCACGGCCCCCTGCGCGGCCTCGACGCCCCCGCCGAGGACCCCTATGACGCACTGGTCGCGGGAGCCTTCACTTGCTGACGGGCGAATGTGCCGGTCCCGGCCGAAACACTCCGGGACCGCACCGCCTCTGGGCCGGCCCGAGGACGAGCCGACCCTTCTGACGGAGGAAGCTACTGGCCGGACTCGTCGAACAACTCGTCGGCCGTCTGCACGGTCGCCGCACGCGCGGCCCAGGCTTCGAGCGTCTCGACGTCCGTGCAGTCGGTGATGCGGGCCCGGACGTCCTCGGTGATGTCGAGCCCCCGCGCGGAGAGGAACAACAGCACCAGCTTCGCCGCCTCCCGAGCCTTGCCCTCGGCCTGGCCTTCCGCCCGGCCTTCCGCCTTGCCCTCTGCCTTGCCTTCTTCGAGGCCGCGGCCGTAGTGCTCGCGGGCGAAGGGGCTGTACACCGGCCAGGACGTGGACGCCATGAGTTCCTCCAGCAGGCATCGGATCTCGAACGAGGACATGCTGTACGCGTATTCAGTGTACTTCGAAGCGTAATCAGTGGCCGTGTCGTTCAGCGCGGTCGTGAACGCCTCCACCACCTTCCGCTGCTTGCCGTGCACCATCACCGACATGACCGCCAGTGCCATGTTGGCGGCGGCCTGCGTGGCGTCGGTGATGACCGGAATGTCGTCAGGTCCCAGAACCTGGGCCTGGAGTCGGTAGCCGGTCAGCCCGCTGTCGATCGGCTGCGCGTAATACTTGGCAGCGGCGCGGTCGGGGCAGACGATCAGGACCGTCACGTCGCACTTCATGAGCAACCACAGTGCGGCGGCGTACCGGGAGAGCTGTTTCGGTTCCTTGGATTTGTCCTGCTGGACTTCGATGATGACGGCGTGCAGGGGAGAGGTGTGCGGCCCCAGACTGAGGACCACATCGGCGTCGAAGTCGTCCGAGGACCGGGTGTTGAAGGTGCGCTCCTCCTGGCGGACCAAGGGCGTGTCGGGGAGGGGAACGCCCATGTGGTCGCGCAGGATCCGCACCGCCAACTCTGGCTGTTCGGTGAACATCTGGGTGAGTGCGTCGTGTGGGGGGGATGGCATGGACTCATTGTGACATGACCAACACGGTGGGTGACCACAACCAATCTTGAGGAGGGCCTGATGACCGTACGTGTGGAGCGCCAGGGGTCGGTCACCACGGTGGTGATCAGTCGGCCGGAGGCGCGTAACGCCGTCGATCGCGAGACCGCCGGCGCGCTCGCGGACGCCTTTCGCGGGTTCGAGGAGTCCGATGCCGACGTGGCGGTGTTGTGGGGCGAGGGAGGGACGTTCTGCGCGGGTGCGGACCTCAAGGCGCTGGACAACCGCGTCGGTGAGGAGGGCGACGGGCCCATGGGGCCGACCAGGATGCGGCTGGGCAAGCCGGTCATCGCCGCTGTCGCCGGTCACGCGGTGGCGGGCGGGCTTGAGCTGGCCCTGTGGTGCGATCTGCGGGTGGCCGAGGAGGACGCGGTGTTCGGGGTGTTCTGCCGCAGGTGGGGTGTGCCGCTCGTCGACGGTGGCACGGTGCGGCTGCCGAGGCTCGTCGGTACGTCCCGCGCCATGGACATGATCCTCACCGGGCGGCCGGTGGGGGCGCGGGAGGCGTACGAGATGGGGCTGGCCAATCGGGTCGTCCCGCGTGGTGAGAGCCGGTCGTGTGCCGAGGAGCTGGCTCGTGAGATCGCCCGTTTTCCGCAGGCGTGCCTGCGCGGTGACCGACTTTCGGTGCTGGAGCAGGAGGGGCTCGGTGAGGCGGAGGCCATGCGTAACGAGTTGCGGCATGGGCTGAGATCGCTGCCCGGTGCCAGGGACGGTGCGGCGCGCTTCGCCGGGGGCGCGGGCCGTCACGGCCGCTTCTGAGAACGGCGCTTCTAGGAACGGCTATGAGAACGGCGCTTCTGAGACGGGCGCTGCTGACACGGCAGGCGGGGCCGCTGATTGTCGGAGGCGGAACGTATCGTGAGGTCATGCCTGAGATCGAGGTTGCCGGCCGCGAAGTGCGCATCACCAGCCCCGACAAGGTGGTCTTCCCGCGGAGCGGGCACACCAAGCTCGACCTGATCCGCTACTACCAGGCCGTCGGCGAGGCGGCGCTGCGGGGCGTGCACGGGCGGCCGATGGTGCTCAAGCGGTTCGTGCACGGCATCGAGGAGGAGGCGTTCTTCCAGAAACGGGCGCCGGCCAAGCGGCCCGACTGGATCGAGGTGGCCGCGCTGAAGTACCGCTCGGGGCTGAGCGCGGAGGAGGTCGTCTGCACCGACCTGGCGCAGGTGCTGTGGGTGGTCAACCTCGGCTGTGTCGATCTCAACCCCCATCCCGTACGCGCCGACGACCTGTCCCGCCCCGACGAGCTGCGCATCGACCTCGACCCCGTGCCCGGCGTGCCGTGGTCGGACGTGTTGCGGACCGCCGAGGTGGCGCGTGAGGTGCTGGCCGACCACGGGCTCGTGGCCTGGCCGAAGACGTCCGGATCGCGTGGCTTCCACGTCTACGCCAGGATCGAGCGGCGCTGGCCGTTCGCGAAGGTCCGCAAGGCGGCCGAGACGGTGGCCCGGGAGGTCGAGCGGCGCGCCCCCGACCTGGCCACGAGCCGCTGGTGGAAGGAGGAGCGGCACGGCGTGTTCGTCGACTTCAACCAGAACGCCTACGACCGCACCGTGGCCTCCGCCTACTCGGTGCGTGCCGTGGCCGACGCACGCGTGTCCACGCCCCTGACCTGGGACGAGGTGCCGGACTGCCGGCCGGAGCTGTTCACGATCGAGACCGTGCCCAGGCGGCTGGTCGAGCGCGGCGACCCCTGGGAGGACCTCGACCTGCACCCGGGCACCCTCGACGGGCTGCTGGAGCTGGCCGAGGAGCTGGGGCCCGCGCCCAAGCCGCCCAAGGGCGAGGGGCGCAGGCAGCAGACGAAGCCGGTCATCGAGATCGCGCGGGCCGAGCACAAGGACGAGGCCCTGGCCGGTCTCGAACGCTGGAAGGCCAGGCATCCGGAGGCGGCGGCCCGGCTGGAGCCCGCCGATGTGCTGGTCGACGGCATGCGCGGGCGCAGCAGCGTCTGGTATCGGATCCGGGTCAACCTGCACAACGTGCCCGAGGGGGAGCGGCCGGAGCAGGAGCCCCTGGAGGTCGACTACGACCCTTGGGGCCGCACGAGCGGGGGCGGTTGAGGCCGTCGCCCGTGCGGTTGAGGGCGTCCCGAGTACGGTCGGGGGCGTCCCTCGCGTGGCTGAAGGCGTCCCGAGTACGGTCGCGGGCGTCCCGGGTGTGGCTGCGGGCGTCCCTCGCGTGGCTGAGGGCGTCCCGCGTGCGGGTGCGGGACGCCCTCGCCGCGCACTCCTGGGCGTCAGAAGTCGTCGGCGGTGCGGATCCGGTCGCGGATCCAGACGCCGGCCTCCTTCAGCCGGCCCGTGCCGGCGAACGAGCCGTTCGGGCAGGTCCCGGGGGTGAAGACGGCGCCCGTGCGGAAGTCGTCGGAGAAGTTCCAGTTCACCCAGCTGATCTTCTTCTGGGCCAGCAGGTCGAGATACTGCTGCGACCTGGTGAAGTTGTTGGCCCCGTCGCCGGACGCGCTCTGGGTGCCGAACTCGGTCACGAAGATCGGCAGCCGGTCGGCGGCCCTCGACAGGGTGTTCAGGTAGGCGGTGCCGTGCGAGGCCGCGTAGAAGTGGAACGTGTACATGATGTTCGCGGCGTTGACCGGGTTGTTCACGATCTCGGTCTCGTCGGCGCCGGCGGAGACGCCGAGCGACGACCACGCGCGGGTGCCGACCAGGATCGGGGCGTCGGGGTCGTGCTGCCGGATCACCGGGATGAGCTGGTGCGCGTAGTCGCGGATGACGGACCAGGTGACGGCGTCGCCGTTGGGCTCGTTGGCGATCTCGTACAGGATGTTCTTCTTGTTGTCGTGCCGCTGGGCGATCTCGGTGAAGAACGTCTTGGCCCGGCCGAGGTTGTACATCGGGTCACCGGGGTCGAGCATGTGCCAGTCGACGATGGCGTACATGCCGCGGGCGGTGGCCATCTCGATCAGGGAGTGGACGCGGTCGGTGAACAGCCGGGGGTTGGTCTCGTAGCCGTCCTCCTGGATGTACATCGAGATGCGCAGGACGTCGGCCTTCCAGTCGGTGGCCAGCGCGTCGAGTGAGGCGGTGTTGAGGCACTGGCTGTACCACTGGATGCCGTGGCTGCTCATGCCGCGGAGCTGGATCTGCTTGCCGTTCTGGTTGCAGAGCTTGACGCCGCACACGCGTAGCTGGCCGTTGGCCTGTACGGGGGTGCCGCCGCCGCTGCTCGCAGGGGTTCCGTAGACCTCCAGCTCCCACAGGGAGTAGCCGTAGGGGGTGCCGCGCTGGGTGCCGTACACCCGGACGTAGCGGCCGGCGCCGCTGACCGTGAGGTCGTCGACCGCGCCGTCGCCGCTGGTGGTGGAGTAGACGTCGCTCCAGGTGGAGCCGTCGGGGGAGGTCTGCACCCGGTACGCGGTGGCGTGGGCGGCCTCCCAGGTCAGCCGGACCCGGGAGAGGTTGTGCGCGGAGCCGAGGTCCACCCGGATCCACTGCGGGTCCACCCCTTCGGCGCTGGCCCAGCGAGTGGCCGGGTTGCCGTCGACCGCCTTGCCCGGCTCCAGGCCGGCGGCCTCGGTCGAGGAGGCCGTCACGGCCTTACCCTGCGACACCAGGGGGTCGGCCGCCGCCTGCCGCGCCGTGGCCGCGCCCGCGCCGGACGGTGCAACCAGCGGTAACGCCATCGCGGCCACGACGGTCAGGATGCTCGCCCATGCACTTCGCCTCACGTACGACTCCTAATCTTCGAGGTTAGGAAAGTTTCCTAATTTGCGGCGCAGCATAAGTTGACGCCGCCCCTGACGCAAGGCCCAAAGTGTCAGAAAAGATCGCGTCAGCCGCGAGTGGGACGTTCGTAGCCGTCGTCGCCGCCGTACACGTGCACGTCCGGGTCCTGCTCCGGCTGCGTGGCCGGGCTGGTGGGGGAGGCGGTGTGCTCGGAGGCGAAGTCGTCGGAGTCGGGGAAGGCGGCCGAGCCGCCCCAGCGGGCGGCGCGGGCCGTCGCGGGCGGCGACAGGTAGTCGTCCCAGGTGATCGTGCCGCTGGGCGTCGCGTCCGTGGTCAGCTCGCCGGCGCGCTGGGCCGCGTACAGCCGGCCGGGGAAGCGCATCGGCAGGCAGAGCCGGCGCAGCCCGCGCAGACGGCACCAGGTACGGGCCAGCAGGGCATGGTCGAGCACTTCCGGCCCGCCGAACTCGACCGCCGTCCCGAGCGGTTCGCCGCCGATGAGCTCGGCCGCCCGTGCCGCGACCTCGCCCGTGTGCACCGGCTGCATGAGCACGGTCGGATCCACGGGCAGCACCGGCAGCGCGGCGTAGTCGCGCAACCGCCGGTGCAGCCACTGCTGGAACGGGGTGCTGCGGAGCACGGTCCAGCCGAGGCCGCCGGCGGCGACCAGGCGTTCGGCCTCCAGTTTGTACCCGAGATAGCCGACCGGAGCCCGATCGGCGCCGACCATCGAGGTGAGCAGCAGATGCCCGACCCCGGCCTCGCGGGCGGCTGCGACGAGCCGGCGGGTGCCCGGGATGTCGGCAGCGCCGCGTCCCCTGCGGCCGCTGGTGGCCAGGTGCGCGACCGCGTCCACGCCGGCCAGGGCCTCCGGGACGCCGTGCCCGGAGAACAGGTCGCCCCACACCCACTCGACGTTGCCGCGGCTCTCCCTCCTGGTACGGCTCAGCGCCCGCACCTGGTGACCCGCCTTCACCAGCGCGGGCACCAGGGCCCTGCCCAGCATGCCCGTCGCTCCCGTGACCAGAATCCGCATGCGGCCCCCACTACCCCCGATTGCCCTGGTCTGACATGTCTTCGCATGTCAGGGGTAGAAAACACCGCCACCACGCTCAGGGGCCCGGCCGTTCGCCGGCGGCCGGAGGGTCGGCGAAGGCGCGGCCGATCCGTCCCGCGACGCGCAGCAGCGGCTCGACCAGCCGGGGCAGCTCGCGGGCGCGGCGCGAGGACAGCACGATGCCGAGCGCGGCCATGGCCCGCCCGTCCACCAGGACGGGCGCGGCGGCCGAGCAGGAGCCGAGCGTCATCTCCTCGTAGGTGAGCGCGTACCCCTGTGCCCGCACCGCGGCGAGCTCCCTGGCCAGCCGGCCCGGCTCGGTGATCGTGTGCGGGGTCGGCCGTTCGAGCGTGCGGGCCAGGTACGACGTGACGAACCAGTCGGGCTCGTGGGCCAGCAGCGCCCGGCCGACGCCGGTCGGGTGCATGGGCAGCCGGCCGCCGGTCCTGGAGACGATGGGGACGGCGCGGCGGCCGTACACCTTGTCCACGTACAGCACCTCCATGCCGTCGCGGACGGCGAGGTGCACGTTCTCGCCGGTGGTGCCGAACAGCTCCTGCAACCACGGATGCGCGAGCGCCACCAGCCGGCCGGGGGCGAGCTGGCCGAGCTCCCACAGCCGCAGTCCCACGCGCAGCCGTCCGTCGGGGTCGCGGGCCAGCGCCTGCCACTCCTCCAGCTCGGCGACCAGCCGGTGCGCGGTGCTCAGCGGGACGCCGGCGCGCCGGGCCAGCTCCGTGAGTGTGAGCTGGGGGTGCGCGGCGTCGAACGCCCCGAGCAGGGCCAGCACCTTGGACGTCACGGTCCGGCCCGGCTCCTTGGATCCTCCTGCCATGGGGTAAAGCCTGCATCAGGATTCCACTGGACGGAAGCCGACCCTCCCGCCGAAGGGGGACGAGGCAGCATGCTTCGGTCATGCGAACTCAGGTCGGGATCATCGGCGCGGGCCCGGCGGGCCTGCTGCTGTCTCATCTGCTCCACCTGCGGGGCATCTCCTCCGTGGTGCTGGAGCGGCGCAGCCGCGACTACGTCGAGCGGCGGGTACGGGCCGGCGTCCTGGAGCAGGGCACCGTGGACACCCTCATCGAGGCCGGCGTCGGGGAGCGGATGCAGCGCGAGGGCCTGCCGCACCACGGCATCGAGCTGCGGTACGGCGGCGCCGGCCACCGCATCGCCTTCGAGAAGCTGGTGCCCGGCCGCGCGATCACCGTCTACGGGCAGCAGGAGGTCGTCAAGGACCTCATCGCGGCGCGGCTGGCGGCCGGGGGAGACGTGCGCTTCGAGGTCGACAACGTGGTGCCGCACTCGCTGGAGTCGGAGCCGTACATCACCTTCGGCGACGGGGAGCGGCTGGACTGCGACGTCATCGCGGGCTGCGACGGCTTCCACGGCGTGTCCCGGCAGTCGGTCCCCGAGGGCGTCCTGACCGTCTTCGAGCGGGAGTATCCGTTCGCCTGGCTGGGCATCCTGGCCGACGTCGCGCCCTCGTCCGAGGAGCTGATCTACGCCAGGACCGACCGCGGCTTCGCGCTGCACAGCATGCGCTCGCCTGCCGTCAGCCGCTTCTACCTCCAGGTCCCCGCCGACACGCGGGTGGAGGACTGGCCGGACGAGCGGATCTGGGACGAACTGCGGGTCCGGCTGGAGAGCGTGCCGGGCTTCACGCTCACCACCGGCCGCATCACGGAGAAGGGCGTCACGCCGATGCGCTCGTTCGTGACCGAGCCCATGCAGTACGGCCGGCTCTACCTGGCCGGGGACGCCGCCCACATTGTGCCGCCGACCGGGGCCAAGGGGCTCAACCTGGCGGTGGCCGACGTGCGGGTGCTGACCGAGGCGCTGGCCGCGTACTTCGCCGACGGCTCGACCGCCCTGCTGGACGGCTACTCGGAGGCGTGCCTGAAGCGGGTGTGGCGGGCGCAGCACTTCTCGTGGTGGATGACGACGCTGCTGCACACGTTCGAGGACGAGGACGCCTACGGGCGGCGGCTCCAGCTCTCCTACCTGGACTACGTCACCTCGTCCGAGGCGGCGGCGACGACGCTCGCGGAGAACTACGTCGGGCTGCCGTTCCCCGATGACTCACGCCTAAACGTGCTTTAAGGTGTTTTGGTGGTCTTTGGGGATAATTGGGCGTCTTCGCCCCTTCGTTGGCTGATGAACGCGCTGGGCGACTCCCAGCTCGCCCGCCTGGGCACCGAGCCCGGACTGGTCGCCGCCGTGGACCAGCACGCAGCCGAGCTGCGGGAGGCGATCCCCATCGACCGTGAGACGCTGGGCGACTACCTGCTCGGCTTCGTCGACGAGCTGCGCCATCGCGGCTGGGTGTTCACCGGAGAGCTGGACGAGCCGTCGCTCCGGCTGACGGCGGTCTGCTGGCTCGCCCGCGAGCACGGCTTCCTGGGCGACGAGCTCCCCGCCTGAACGTCCTGCCCGGGGTTCCCGCCGGCCGGCCGCGTGCTGGTCCACAGCGGCGGCCGGCCGGCGGGATGCGCCCGTCGCTCCGGGCGGGTGGGCGGTGCCGGGCGGCGGGCCGTTCTCGGAGAGGTCAGTCCGGAGGCATGTCGGAGCGGTGCGGCCCCGGAGGCCGGGACCTGCCGCCAGGAGGCGGGGACATCCCGCCCGGAGGCGGAGACATCCCGCTCGGAGGCGCGGACGTCCCGCCCGGAGGCTGAGACATCCCGCCCTGAGACGCGGACGTCCCGCCCTGGGGCGTGCCCGGCCGGCCGGCGGCCGTCGCGCCCGGTGCCGCGCCGATGGGCGCGGTCTCCTCGCCGCTCATGGCGGCGGCGTCCCGCCGCCCGCGCTGGTAGGCCTCGGCGTGCGCCCTGGCCTGCGGAGCCTCGGACTCCATCCGGCTCAGCCAGCGCTCCCAGCGCTGCTGCATCGGCCGGATCAGGCCGCCGCCGATGCCGATGGCGAGAATGGCGCCGATCGTCCCGAGCACGGTGATCAGCACCGGGGTGGTGACCGTGGTGGCCACGCCGATCTGGTTGAGCGCGGCGATGATGCCGAGCGCCCAGATGAACACGGCGGCCGCGGTGGCGATCCAGCCGCCGTACGACAGCCCGCCGAGCGCCCCGTTGAGTATGTCCCGTACGGCCTTGGCGATCGCGCCCGCCACCACGATGATCACGATGGCGACCAGTGCCCTGGGCAGCCACGCGACCACGCCGGTGAGCAGCGCCGAGATCGGGTTCGGCCCGAAGACGCTGAAGGCTATCTGCAGGGTGACCAGCACGATAGCGTAGAAGACGATCCTGCCCAGCAGGCTGCTGGCGTCGTACTTGCTGCGTTCCAGCCAGCGGCGCACGCCGCTGCGCTCCACCGCGCGGTCGAAGCCGACCCGTTGCAGGATCTTGTCGACCACCTTCTCCAAGGCCTTGGCGATGAGGTATCCGATGATGAGGATCACCACGAACGCGACCAGCCTCGGCACGAACGTCGCAATTGATCGCCAGGCGTCGGTGAGGCCCTGGCCTATGTTGATGTCCACGTTTTCCTCCTCCGGGGAGTGCCACGGCGCTACCCGGAGAGCGACGGCGCATGCGCAAAGAGACATCAAAACTTCTCATGACCCGACAAATCGCCCAGATGGTACGGCGAAAATCGGCACTGAGGCGCGGAACGCCGAAAGGCCCCGCGGTCGGCGGGGCCTTTCGATGAGGGTGGACGATACTGGGATTGAACCAGTGACCTCTTCCGTGTCAGGGAAGCGCTCTCCCGCTGAGCTAATCGTCCGTATTGAGTTGGAACTCAGAGCGGAAGACGGGATTCGAACCCGCGACCCTCACCTTGGCAAGGTGATGCTCTACCACTGAGCCACTTCCGCATGGCGTTGCCTTTACTTTAGCGGATCCTGGCGGGTCCGCCGTTCAGCGAGGTGGAGACGGGATTTGAACCCGTGTAGACGGCTTTGCAGGCCGCTGCCTCGCCTCTCGGCCACTCCACCAGGAGTCACACTCCGAGCGGAAGACGGGATTCGAACCCGCGACCCTCACCTTGGCAAGGTGATGCTCTACCACTGAGCCACTTCCGCGTGAACCCCAGGCTACGTGCTCCGGGCCACGGGAAAACCATATCGTCTCCGCGGAGTGCCCGTGCGCACTCGGCGGCCCGTGCGGCGAAAATTCACGGGATCAACCGCACGTCCTTCGCCATGACGAACGCGATCCGGTGCCCGAGCTGGATCTGGTGGTAGCGGATGGTGCCGGTCGTCGTGACGTGCCGCGACGGGCTGAAGGCCCCGGCCGAGTAGTGGGAGCCGGTGATCGTGTCGCCCACCGTGTACGTCTGCCCCGGCGCGATCCGGTACTGCAGCGGCGTCAGCGGCTGCGCGGCCGCCCTCGTGTACGCCGACCGCTCCGGATAGGCCCGCCCGTACACCCTGGTGCCCGCCCGCAGCGGCGTGACCAGCGGTCCCTTGGCGGGCACGGCGACCGGCCGCGCGGCCGGGTTGTGGAACCACGCCTTCTGCCCGAGGTACCAGATCGCCGTCCAGTCCCCCTGCCGCTCCGCGACCGCGTAGCGCTGGCCGGTCGAGGCGCGGGCGGCGTGGTCGTACACGCTGTACGTGCTGGCCTTGCCGCCGTGCTTGCCGACGTCGGTGACCAGGGAGGCGTTCTCACGCGGCGCCGTGCGCAGCCAGACCGTGGACGCGCCGTGCGGCGGGCAGTCCTTGCCCGCCTTCGTGGTGACGCAGCCGGTGAAGCGCGGGCGGTTGTCGTCGTACGACGGCCGGATCAGCACCGAGTCGCCGTTCTTGGCGGCCCGCAGCGGTCGGCCCATCAGCTCGAAGTAGTGGGCCCAGTCCCAGTAGGGTCCCGGGTCGTCGTGCATGCCGGCGACGGTCTGGGGAGTGGTGCCGGGAACGTTGTCGTGGCCCAGGATGTGCGCCCGGTCGAGCGGCACGCCGTACTTGTTCGCGAGATAGCGCACCAGCCTGGCCGAGGACCGGTACATCGCCTCGGTGTACCACGCCCCGCCCTTGGCCAGGTAGCCCTCGTGCTCGATGCCGATCGAGCGGGTGTTGACGTCCCAGTTGCCGGCGTGCCAGGCCAGGTCGTTGGTCCTGACGTGCTGGGCCACGTGGCCGTCGCGGGAGCGGATCGTGTAGTGCCAGCTCACGTACTTGGGGTCGCGGACCATGGTCGGGATGCCCCCGTAGCCGCCCTCGGTGTCGTGGATGACGATGTAGTCGACGTGCCGGGTCTTGAACAGGCGGTCGTGGTTGCCGTAGTCCTTGCCGCCCTTCTTGCCGAAGCGCTTGTGCGCGGCCGGCATCCACTCGCAGGCCAGGCTGGCGGGGCACTCCACCGAGGAGGAGCGGCCCGAGGCGGCGGTCACCTTGTCCGGGTCGTACGGCTCGGCGACGTCGTCATCCTGAGAGGGCTCGGCGGCGTCGTCGTACTGGTCAGGGAAGAGCTCGGCGTAGGCCTCGTCGTACGGAGGGTCGGACCGCCGCACGCGCAGGCCGGGCACCGGGTCGAGACGCACCACGTGCCCGTCGTCGGTGCTCCGCACCATGCCCTCCCTCATCACCGCGAACACCTCGTCGGCGAACTGCCGCGCCGCGGCCGGGTCGTCGGCGCCGGAGAAGCGGGCGACGGCGTCGTACCAGCCGGCGAGCCCGGCGTCCACATCGGTGCTCGGGTTGTCGTGGTAGGAGGCGAGCAGGGCCGCGCCGGCGCGGATGTTGTCGGCCGGGTCGTCGCGCAGCCGGGCGGGCGTGACGCCGATGAGCCGCCCGGCCTCGGGCAGCGTCGTGCGCGCCGGCCTCGCGGCGGCGCTCAGCGGGGACAGCATGTGCACCGGCCGGGGCGGCATCGGCCGGGTCTCGTCGCCGCGGGCGTCCCCGAGCGCGTCGCCGACGGCGAGGGCGCCGGCGGGGAGGGCGTCCACGAGGTGCATCGGCCCGTAGCCGCCGGCGGTGCTGGGCCGCCCCTCGTGCGCGTCCCACCGCGAGCCCAGGTACGCCACCCCCAGCAGCACGCTCTGCGGCACCCCGAACTCGCGTGCCGCCGCGGCGAACTCGCCCTGCCGCCCGGCCGGCGCCTCCCGTGGGGGCCCGGCCGCGGGCGTGAGGGCGGCGAGCAGCGAGAGCGGCCAGGCCAGCCAGAAGTGCATGTCCATCCCCCTGAAGCGCGTCACGACGTGACTACGCTCCGTAGCTTTCCCCAGAAAGCGCTGGGTCAGACGGGGCCAGTGTTACTGATGGGACGTGAGAAGGAGTTAGTTCCTGCCCGATTTCGGGCAGGATGTTGGCGTGCCTCGTTCCAGATGCGTAGTGTCCTCCTCTGTGTCCACGGCACGGCATCCCTACGAGGACCTCATCGCCCACCTCATCCGGACGAGCGCGCTCGGCCCGGGAGAGGCGGCGCGCGTCGTCGCCGACGTGCTGGCCTACTTCTCCGAGACGGCCGAGGAGTACGTCCGGCGCCGCCACGGCGAGCTCAAGGCGCGCGGACACACCAACGACGAGATCTTCCCCAGGATCGCCGCCGAATTACGCGGCCGCCGGGTGGCCGCGCCCGAGCTGTCACTGCGGCAGCTCCGCAGGATCGTCTACGGATAACCAGAAACGCAGAGGAGACCTCGATGTGCGGAATCGTGGCCTATGTCGGCCCCAAGGACGCGGCGCCCATCCTGCTGGAGGGGCTGCAGCGGCTCGAGTACCGAGGCTATGACTCCGCCGGGCTCGTGGTGTCCAACAAGGGGCTGAAGCTCCGCAAGGTCAAGGGCCGGGTGGCCGACCTGGCCAAGGTCGTGCCGGCCAGGTTCAAGGGCGGGCTCGGCATCGGGCACACGCGCTGGGCCACGCACGGCGTCCCGAGCGACGAGAACGCCCACCCGCACCTGTCGGCCGACCAGCGCATCGCGGTCGTGCACAACGGCATCATCGAGAACGCCGCCGAGCTGCGCGCCAAGCTGGTCGCCGACGGCGTCGAGTTCGCCTCCGAGACCGACACCGAGGTGCTGGCCCACCTGATCGCCGCCGCCGTGGACGAGAACGAGACCCTGGAGGAGGCGGTCAGGAAGACGCTGAAGAGCATCGTCGGCACGTACGGCATCGCGGTCATCGACGCCGAGCGCCCCGGCGAGGTGGTCGTGGCCCGCAACGGCAGCCCGATCGTGCTCGGCATCGGCGAGAAGGAGATGTTCGCCGCCTCCGACGTCGCCGCCCTGATCCGCTATACCCGCCAGGTCGTGCACCTGGAGGACGGCGAGCTGGCGGTGATCAAGGCCGACGGCTTCCACACCTTCTCCAGCGACGCCCGCGAGACGGCCAAGGAGCCGCTGACCGTCGACTGGGACGCCGGCCACTACGACACCGGCGGCTACGAGCACTACCTGCTCAAGGAGATCTCCGAGCAGCCCGAGACGATCACCAGGACGATGTCCGGCCGGCTCGACGAGCGCTTCCATGTCGCGCACCTCGGCGGGCTCAACATGGACGCCCGCGAGACCCGCTCGTTCCGCCGGGTGAAGATCATCGGCTGCGGGTCGGCGTACTACTCGGGCCAGATCGGCGCGCAGCTCATCGAGGAGCTGGCGCGCATCCCCGCCGACGCCGAGCCGGCCAGCGAGTTCCGCTACCGCAACCCGGTCGTGGACCCCGACACGCTCTACGTCGCGATCAGCCAGTCCGGCGAGACCTACGACACGCTCGCCGCCGTCCAGGAGCTCAAGCGCAAGGGCGGCCGGGTCATCGGCATCGTCAACGCCGTGGGCAGCGCCATCGCCCGCGAGGTGGACGGCGGCATCTACCTGCACGCCGGGCCCGAGGTCTCGGTCGCCTCGACCAAGGCGTTCACCTCCACGGCGGTCGCCTTCGCCCTGCTCGCGCTGCACCTCGGCCGGGTGCGCGACCTGTCGCCGGCCGACGGGCGGCGCATCGTGGAGGGCCTGCGCCGGCTGCCCGGCCAGATCGCCGAGATCCTCACCCAGGGCGACAAGATCGCCGAGCTGGCCCGCAAGTACGCCGGCCACCCGAGCATGATGTTCGTCGGGCGGGTGCGCGGCTACCCGGTGGCCAGGGAGGGCGCGCAGAAGCTCAAGGAGATCTCGTACGTGCACGCCGAGGCCTACCCGGCGAGCGAGCTCAAGCACGGCCCGCTCGCGCTGATCGGCCCCGAGATGCCGACGGTCGCGATCGTCCCCGACGACGAGCTGCTGGACAAGAACCTCACCACGCTCGGCGAGATCCGCACCCGCGGCGGCCAGGTGCTCATGGTCGGCCACCGGGAGCCGGACACCAAGCTGGCCGACGACGTCATCGTGATCCCGAAGAACGAGGTCGAGCTGGACCCGATCCTGCTCACCATCCCGCTCCAGCTCCTCGCCTACCACGCCGCGGTCGCGCTGGACCGGGACGTCGACAAGCCGCGCAATCTAGCCAAGAGCGTTACTGTTGAGTAATTGACTCCAATTAAGCCACATTTCGCTCTGGGTAGTGTTATCTGGGGCCGGACAGCATAAATTCGATACGTGCGGCAGTTCGACCAGCAACGGCCCAATCTCGCACGCATGTACGACTACATGCTCGGCGGGACGGACAACTTCGCGGTCGACCGCCTGGCCATCGAGCAGCTCGCCGAGCTGGTCCCGGAGGCGGTCCCGCTGGCCCGCGCGAACCGGGCCTTCCTGCAGCGTGCCGTGCGCTACGTCGCCGCCGCCGGGATCGACCAGTTCATCGACCTGGGCAGCGGGCTGCCGACCCAGGGCAGCGCGCACGAGGTGGCGCCCGGCGCCCGGGTCGTCTACGTCGACCACGACCCCGTCGTGGCCGCCCACGCCAAGGCCCTGCTCACGAACGTGGGCAGGGCCGTCTGCGTCGAGGCCGACCTGCTGGACGCCGACGACGTGCTGGCCAAGGCCGGTGACTTCCTCGACCTGGACCGGCCGGTCGCCGTCCTGCTGGTGTCGATCCTGCACTTCCTGCCCGACTCCGCCCAGCCGGGGCGGGCCGTGGCCCGGCTGCGCGAGCGGGTCGTCCCCGGCAGCTTCCTGGTGATCAGCCACGCCACCACGATGGGACGGCTGGGGGACGAGGAGGTCCCCCGCGGCTACCGGGGCTCGTCCGGGAGCGGGGGAGCGGACCGGCGGCCGTCCGAGATCCGGCGCTTCTTCGGCGAGTTCTCCCTTGATCCGCCCGGACTGGTTCAGGCCGTCGACTGGCGGCCGGACCGGCCGAAACTCGTGGGCGATTGGGCGCTGCCGTCGTCGCTCATGGCGGGCGTGGCCCGGAAAATCGATCATTCCACTTCCGCCTAAAAAGCGACATTTCACCAAATTTCGGCTGGTGGGATGTGTCGCCTATATGTGTATCTCTGCGTAATGTGTGAATAACTGTAGGTAAGGGGGATTCGCGGAGCTTCGGGGGAGAGACACATGCGCCGTCGACGTTTCCTGGCAAGCCTGCTGGCCGCGTCCGGCACGGCGGTGCTCGGCGGCTGCGGCGCCTGGCAGGCCGGCGGCGGCCCCGGCCGATCGGGGCTGCGGGCGCGGTTCGTCATCAACCCGGCCGCCCGCCGCTGGAGCGAGGTCGGGCGGGCGCTCGCCGGCGCGGCCCGCGCCGCCGGGTACGAGACCGGCACCGGCACCAAGGTCACCGTGAGCGGCCTGTCCGCGATGACCGCCGCCGAGCTCAACAACGGTCAGACCCTGCTCGACCTGGCCACCCCCCTCGCCCGGCTGGCCGGCGACGTCGAGGTCGTGGTCGTGCCCGGCGACTCCCGCTTCAAGGACTTCGAGGGCTTCGCCGCCCAGTTGCTGGCCAGGCCCGGCGCCACGCCGCTGGCCGGCGGCCCGCAGGGCGCGCCCGACCACCTGCTGTTCGGCCTGATCGCCAAGGGTATCGGCGCCGACGCCCGTCAGGTCGACTACACCGGCTATCCCGGCAGCCAGGAGGTCGTGACCGCCCTGCTGTCCGGCAAGGCCGCGGCGGCCACCGGGGCGCTCGCCGACTGGCGGGAGGGCCTCGCCCGCGGCCGGCTCCGGGCGCTCGCGGTCTCGTGCGCCCACCGGGTGCCCGAAGTGGACGCGCCGACGCTGCTGGAGTCCGGCGTACGGGTCGACTTCACCGACTGGACCGCCGCCTTCGGTCCCGAAGAGATGCCGGACGAGAGCCGCGACGCGGCCGTGCGCATGTGCGAGGAGGCGACCTCCTCCACCCGCTGGCTGGCCGCCTGCCGCGCCGCCGGCTGGGTCTCGATCCCGCTCGGCGGCGACGACTTCGTGCTGTGGCTGGCCTCCGAGGTCGAGCGCACCCGGGCCGTGCTCCATGACCTGGGGCTGATCAACTCGGCGCGAGCCACAACCTGTAGGGGCAGTTGCGGGAACGGCCACTAGATGTAGGATCCAGGTCGTCGCTGGTTCGCCCCTCGGGGCGGAGTGAAAGGGAACCCGGTGCGATTCCGGGGCTGCCCCGCAGCGGTGAGCGGGAACGACCGCCGTCATGAGCACTGGAGTGATCCGGGAAGCGACGGCCAGTAGGAGCCGATGAGGCGTGCCCGCGAGCCCGAAGACCTGCCCGCGACGTGACCGTCCATGGCCCCGAGGGAGGGCCGGCGGGGCGACGTGGCCTGCCCGCGTGGCTCTGGCGTGCCCTTCCCCGGGAATGAGCTCGCGAGGAGAGCACGTGACGCAGACCGTCGAGGCCGCCAGGCACCTGGACGCGGCCGGTCGCCGGCTGGCCATCGAGGAGGCCGCCGCCCGGGTGATCACGGACCCGGAGAACTCACGGGTCGCCGCCCGGCTGCTGGCCGAGGAGATCGCCGAGGAGGCGGCCGGGCAGGGAGTGCGCGCCTTCTCCGAGTCGGTGGCCGCCTGCCACGCGGCCGGGCTGCTCCAGGACCGGCTGGCCGCGTTCGTCGCCGAGCACGCCGCCGAGCTGGACGCCCTCGTCGACCCGGCGGCCGACGACCGTTTCGAGTATTTCGGCCTGCGCACCGTCCACGACCGTTACCTGCTGCGTCACCCCGAGACCCGGGCGGTGCTGGAGCGGCCGCAGCACTTCTTCCTGCGCGTCGCCTGCGGGCTCGCCGAGACCGTGGCGGAGGCGGCCGAGCTGTACCGGCTGATGTCGACGCTGTCGTACCTGCCCAGCTCGCCCACGCTGTTCAACTCCGGCAGCCGGCGTCCGCAGCTGTCGTCGTGCTTCCTGCTCGACTCGCCGCGCGACGAGCTGGAGGCCATCTACGAGCGCTACGGCCAGGTCGCCCGCCTGTCCAAGTACGCCGGCGGCATCGGCATCTCCTGGACCAGGGTCCGCTCGCGCGGCTCGCTGATCCGCGGCACCAACGGCCACTCCAACGGCATCGTCCCGTGGCTGCGCACCCTCGACTCCTCGGTGGCGGCGGTCAACCAGGGCGGCCGGCGCAAGGGCGCGGCCTGCGTCTACCTGGAGACCTGGCACGCCGACGTCGAGGAGTTCCTGGAGCTGCGCGACAACACCGGCGAGGACGCCCGCCGCACCCACAATCTCAACCTGGCCAACTGGGTGCCGGACGAGTTCATGCGCCGGGTCGAGGCCGACGAGGTCTGGTCGCTGTTCGACCCGAAGGAGACGCCCGACCTCACCGACCTGTACGGCGAGGAGTTCACCGCGGCCTACCGCGCGTACGAGGCGGCCGGCCGCTTCGTCCGGCAGATCCCCGCCCGCACCCTCTACGGCCGGATGATGCGCACCCTCGCCCAGACCGGCAACGGCTGGATGACCTTCAAGGACGCCGCCAACCGCACCTCCAACCAGACCGCCCGCCCCGGCAACGTCATCCACCTGTCGAACCTGTGCACCGAGATCCTGGAGGTCACCAGCGACGGCGAGACCGCCGTCTGCAACCTGGGCTCGGTCAACCTGGCCGCCCACCTGGCGGAGGGCGACCTGGACTGGGAACGGCTGCGCGGCACCGTACGCACCGCCGTGCGCTTCCTCGACCGGACCATCGACCTCGGCTTCTACCCGACGCCCGAGGCCGAGGCGGCCAACCGGCGCTGGCGGCCCATCGGGCTCGGCGTCATGGGGCTCGCCGACGTGTTCTTCGCGCTGCGGCTGCCCTTCGACTCGCCGCGGGCGCTGGAGCTGTCCACCAGGATCGCCGAGGAGATCGCGCTCACCGCGTACGACACCTCGGCCGACCTGGCCGCCGAGCGCGGCCGGCACCCCTCCTACGCCGACACCCGCGCGGCCGGCGGCGTGCTGCACCCCGACCACTACCTGCCGGCCACGCCCCGCTGGGACGCGGTGCGCGCCAAGATCGCGCGGACCGGGCTGCGCAACTCCCTCATGGTCGCCATCGCGCCGACCGCCACCATCGCCTCCATCGCCGGCTGCTACGAGTGCATCGAGCCGCAGGTGTCCAACGTGTTCAAGCGCGAGACCCTGTCCGGCGAGTTCCTGCAGGTCAACCGCTATCTGGTGGCCGACCTGCGGGAGCGCGGGCTGTGGACGCAGGAGATGCGCGACGCGATCAAGCGCGCCGACGGCTCGGTCCAGGACGTGCCCGGCATCCCCGACGACCTGAAGACGCTCTACCGCACCGCCTGGGAGCTGCCGCAGAAGGCGCTCATCGACCTCGCCGCGGCCCGCCAGCCGTACATCGACCAGTCGCAGTCGCTCAACCTCTTCATGGCCGCGCCGACCATCGGCAAGCTCTCCTCGATGTACGCCTACGCCTGGAAGAAGGGCCTCAAGACCACCTACTACCTGCGCTCGCGCCCCGCGACCCGCATCGCCCAGACCACCGTGGCCGCCGCCCCGGCCGCCCTGGACGCGATCGCGTGCTCGCTGGAGAACCCCGAGACCTGCGAAGCCTGCCAGTAGTAGCCCCCTCACCGACGTCAAGGAGTCCCACGTCATGCTGCTCGACCCCGGAATGGACCTCACCCTGCGCCCCATGCGCTATCCGGACTTCTACGAGCGCTACCGCGCCGCCATCCGCAACACCTGGACCGTCGAGGAGGTGGACCTGCACAGCGACGTCGCCGATCTGGCGCGGATGACGCCGCAGGAGCGGCACCTGATCAACCGGCTGGTCGCCTTCTTCGCGACCGGCGACTCGATCGTGGCCAACAACCTCGTGCTCAACCTCTACCAGCACGTCAACGCGCCCGAGGCGCGGCTCTACCTGAGCCGGCAGCTCTTCGAGGAGGCGGTGCACGTGCAGTTCTACCTGACGCTGCTGGACACGTACCTGCCGGATCCCGACGAGCGGGTCAAGGCGTTCGCCGCGGTCGAGCACATCCCGTCCATCAGGGACAAGGCCGAGTTCTGCTTCAAGTGGATCGACTCGATCGGCGGGCTCGACCGGCTGGAGGACGCCGGTCAGCGCCGGCAGTTCCTGCTCAACCTCATCTGCTTCGCCGCCTGCATCGAGGGCCTGTTCTTCTACGGCGCGTTCGCCTACGTCTACTGGTTCCGCTCCCGCGGCCTGCTCGGCGGCCTGGCCACCGGGACGAACTGGGTGTTCCGCGATGAGTCCATGCACATGGAGTTCGCCTTCAGCGTGGTCGACACCGTGCGCGCCGAGGAGCCGTCGCTCTTCGACGACGAGCTGGGCAAGCAGGTGACCGCCATGCTGGAGGAGGCGGTCGCCGCCGAGCTGGCCTTCGCCGAGGACCTGTGCGGCGAGGGCATGCCGGGCATGGGCGTTGACCAGATGCGCCAATACCTCGAATACGTCGCCGACCAGCGGCTGACCCGGCTCGGCCTGCCCCGCAGGTACGGCTCGGCCAACCCCTTCGCGTTCATGGAGCTCCAGGACGTGCAGGAGCTGGCGAACTTCTTCGAAAGGCGTGTCTCCGCTTACCAGGTGGCGGTTGAGGGCAATGTGAGCTTCGACGAGACGTTCTAGGATTTTTAGGGGGCAAGAGCGTGCAGCATCCGGCGGACTGGCCGATCCTCGTGTTCTCGGTGATCGGATCCATCCTCCTGGTCGAAGTGGTCCGGCGGGTGCTCGGCAGGATCGGGCGCAAATGGGCGCTCGCCCAGCACCTCGTGGAGCGCTGCACGTGGCCGGCGTTCGCGGTGGCCGCCGTGGTGGCCACCAACGTGGTGTTCGGGGTGGGCATCCTCGGCGAGTCGGGCCGGCAGCGGGCCCTCGCCGAGGGCGTGGACCGGGTGCTGGGGCTGCTCACCATCGCCGCGGTGACCTGGCTGATCGTGCAGGCCTCGTACGCGCTGACCGACGTCGTCCTCGACCGGCTGGTGCAGATCGAGGGCGAGCGCAACCGGCGGGCCCGGCGCATCATGACCCAGATCGCGCTGGTCCGCCGCATCGCCGCCGCGGTCATCATCGTGATCGCGGTCGGCGCGATGCTCTTCTCCTTCCCCGGCGTGCGCGCGCTCGGCGCCGGCCTGCTGGCCTCGGCCGGCATCGCCGGCGCCGTCGTCGGCATCGCCGCCCAGCCCACGATCGGCAACGTGCTCGCCGGGCTGCAGCTCGCCTTCAGCGACGCGCTCCGGCTGGACGACGTGGTCGTGGTCGAGGAGGAGTGGGGGCGGATCGAGGAGCTGACGCTCACGTACGTGGTGCTGCGGCTCTGGGACGAGCGGCGGCTCGTGCTGCCGGTCAGCTACTTCACCCAGAACCCGTTCGAGAACTGGACCCGGCACGGCAGCCGCGTCCTGGCCGCGGTCCAACTGCGGGTGGACTGGTCGGTGCCGGTCAAACGGCTGCGCGAGGCGCTGTACGAGTTCCTCCAGGGCAACCCGCTGTGGGACCAGAAGGACTGGACACTGCAGGTCACCGACGTGCTGCCCAACGGGCTGGTCGAGCTGCGCTGCCTGATGAGCGCCGCCGACTCGCCCTCGGCGTGGGACCTCAAGTGCGACGTGCGCGAGTTCCTGGTCGACTACGTGCGCGACAACCATCCGGAGGCGCTGCCCCGCTTCCGCGTCGAGAGCGCGGGGCTGCCCGGATAAATGGATGGCTCTCTGCCGATCATCCGCTTAACGTGGTGAATGTCCGGCAGCGAACCGCTTGATCTTCCTTCGCGGCGGCCCTGAAAGAAGAGGGCCGCGGGCCGCGGCCTGGCCGACGGGATTGGCGCCCCCCGGCCGGACCCCGCCCACACCCCGGGCCGGCTCACGCCGGCCGAGCCCGGGGTCCACACGTCGCGGCTGGCGGGCTACGCGTTCGTGGGGAAGCCCAGGTTCACGCCGCCGTGCGAGGGGTCGGGCCAGCGGGATGTGACGACCTTGCCCCTGGTGTAGAAGTGCACGCCCTCGGTGCCGTGCACGTGCGTGTCGCCGAACAGCGACGCCTTCCAGCCGCCGAAGCTGTAGAACGCCATCGGCACCGGGATCGGCACGTTGACGCCGACCATGCCGACCTCCACCTCGCTCTGGAAACGCCGGGCCGCGCCGCCGTCGTTGGTGAAGATCGTCGTGCCGTTGCCGTACTCGCAGTCGTTGATGACCTTCAGCCCCTCGTCGTACGACGACACCCGCACGACGGACAGCACCGGGCCGAAGATCTCGTCCACGTGCGTCCGCGAGCTGACGGGCACGTGGTCGAGCAGGGTCGGGCCCAGCCAGAAGCCCGGCGTCTCCGCGGCCCTGCCGCCGCCGAGCACGGGGGCGTCGCGGCCGTCGACCACGAGCGTGGCGCCCTCCTGAACCCCCAGGTCCAGGTAGGAGGCGACTTTGTCCCGGTGCGCCCGGGTGACCAGCGGCCCCATCTCCGACTTCGGGTCGTCGCCCGGCCCGACCACCAGCCGCTCGACCCGCTCGACGATCTTCCGTACGAGCTCGTCGCCGATCGGCTCCACCGCGAGCACCACCGAGATCGCCATGCACCGCTCGCCCGCCGAGCCGAAGCCCGCGGACACGGCGGCGTCGGCGACCAGGTCGAGATCGGCGTCGGGCAGCACCAGCATGTGGTTCTTGGCCCCGCCGAGCGCCTGCACCCGCTTGCCGTGCGCGGTGCCGCGCTCGTAGACGTGCCTGGCGATCGGGGTGGAGCCGACGAACGACGCCGCCCGGACGCCGGGGTGTTCGAGCAGCCGGTCCACGGCGACCTTGTCGCCCTGCACGACGTTGAACACCCCGTCGGGCAGCCCCGCCTCCTTCCACAGCCGCGCCATGAGCAGCGACGCCGACGGATCGCGTTCCGACGGCTTCAGCACGAACGTGTTCCCGCACGCGACCGCGATCGGGAACATCCACATCGGCACCATGACCGGGAAGTTGAACGGCGTGATCCCCGCCACCACGCCCAGCGGCTGACGCATCGAATAGGAGTCGACCCGGGTCGAGACGCCCTCGGAGAAAGCGCCCTTGAGCAGGTGCGGGATCCCGCACGCGAAATCCAGCACCTCCAGCCCGCGCGCCACCTCGCCCAGCGCGTCCGAGTGCACCTTGCCGTGCTCCGCCGAGACCAGCGCGGCCAGCTCGTCGCGGTGGGCCTCCATCAGCTCGCGGTAGCGGAACAGCACCCGGGCCCGCTTGACCAGCGAGGTGTCACGCCAGGCGGGGAAGGCGGCCGCGGCGGCCGCCACGGCCGCGTCCACGTCGGCGGGCGAGGCCAGCGCGACATGCCCGCCGACCTCCCCGGTCGCCGGGTCGAACAGCTCGGCGGAACGGGCGTCGCCGTCCGCGCGGGCGCCGTTGATCCAATGCCTGACCGACCTCACAGCTCTCCCTTCCCCCCGGCCCAACCGTTGGACCGGAACGCCAGCTCCACGACGTCCACGAGCGCGCCGTCGGCGCAGGCCCTCGCCACGACGTCGGCCGCGGCGACGACGTCCGGGTGGCCGTCGCCGACGGCGAACCCCACTCCGGCCGCCGCGATCATGTCGTGGTCGTTCGGGTTGTCGCCGATGGCGGCGACCTGCTCCATCGGCACGCCCATGGCCGCGGCCAGCGCACGCAGGGCGGTGCCCTTGGTCGCCTGCTCCGACAGCACCTCCAGGTAGGTCGCCTCGGAGCGGACCGTGACCGTACCCGGGATGTCCAGCTCGGGGAACGGGCCGCCGATGAGCATGCACTTGACGATCTCGTCGGGCGGCAGCGCCGCCCAGTCGCCAGGGTCGCGCAGCGTGATCCCGTCGCGCCTGGCGTACTCGCGTAGCTCGGGCACGTCGTGCACGGCCAGCGCCTCCCCGCCGGAGAACGCGACCGGGTAGACCCCCTCGGGGAGCTCGCCGAACAGGCCGAGCAGCGTCTTCCACGCGCTCGCCGGCAGGTTGCGCGAGCGCAGCACGGCGCCCGCCGCCGGGTTCACGGTCGCGGCGCCGTTGTAGAGGATGGCGGGCCCGTCCAGGCCCAGCTCGTCGTAGTAGGGGCGGGCGGAGCACTCCATGCGGCCGGTGGCGAGGATCACCTCGCCGCCCGCGGCGCGGAAGCGGCGCAGGGCCTCCCGGCTGGCAGGGACCATGGCCAGGTCGCGGCCGACGAGGGTGCCGTCAAGGTCCGTCACGATCCAGCGGATCATCGGGAGCTCCCCGCCCCCGCGACATCGGCCCGCGCGGACTCCGCCCTGCCGGCCCGCGCCGACTCCGCGACGTCGGCAAGCACGGAGCCCGCGAGGTCGAAGCCGCCCACGGTGGCGAGGTAGCCGCCCGGCTCGAAGACGCTGCCCGACAGCGGGATGTAGACGCCGCCGGCCTGCTTGATCAGGAGGGAGCCCGCGGCCACGTCCCAGGCGTTGACGCGCGTGCCGTAGGCCACGTCGGACCAGCCGGCGGCGACGTGCGCGAGCTTGAGCGCCGCGCTGCCGGGACGCCGGATGGCGGCGAACGCCTGGGTCATCCGCGAGAAGCGGCGCAGCGCGCCCTCCTCGTCCTCGGCCAGGTCGCGGGGGGTGGGGTAGCTCGACAGCAGCATCGCCTCGCGCTCGGTGGCGGCGCCGGCGCTGCGGATCGGCTCGCCGTTGCAGACGGCGCCGCCGAGCCAGGCGGTGAACTCGTCGTCGCGTACGGGGTCGTAGACCACCCCGGCCACCACCTCGCCGTCGAGCGCCGCCGCGATCGAGGTGCAGAAGAACGGCAGGCCGGCGGCGAAGTTCGCGGTGCCGTCGATCGGGTCGACGTACCAGCGGACGGCGCCTTCGCCGCGCGTGCCGCCTTCCTCGCCGACCACCACGCTGTGGGGGCAGCGCCGTTCCAGAACGGCGCGGATGTCCTCCTCGGCCGCCTTGTCGTGCACGGTGACCGGGTCGTGGAAGTCACGCTTGGTCTGGATCTCGGGGCGGGAGCGGAAGGCGCCGCGCAGGCGGTCGCCGACCGCCCTCGCCGCCTCGACGGCGATGTCGGCCAGCTCGCGAGAGGTGTTCACATCCATGTCTGCTCCAGGAGTCTCAGCAGGGCGCGGGGGTCCTCGACGGTGGCCTGAGGGCTCTGCCGCACCGCGTACGGGATCTTGTCGGTGCTCGCGGAGACCATCAGGACGGTCGCGCCCACCCCGGCCCGCGCGCCGCAGATGACGTCACGGTCGTAGTTGTCCCCGACGTACCAGACGTCGGCCGGGTCCACGCCCAGGGACCGGCAGGCGAGCCGGATCATCTCGGGGTTCGGCTTGCGGACGCCGACCTCGTCGCTGTACACCTGCACCGCCACCTGGTCGTCCAGCCCGGCGGCGGTCATGTAGTCGCGGTGCACGGCCCCGGACAGGGAGTTGCTGACCACCCCGGGGACGACGCCGTGCTCCCAGCAGGCGGCCAGCAGCTCCGTCATGCCGGTGCGGAGCTTGCGGTCGCTGCGCAGCTCGCCCATGCGCTTGCACAGGGGCGTCGCCTCGACGGTCACCAGCGTGCGGGCCCGCTCGGGCCAGTCCGTGGCCACGAACTCGGCCCAGAACCTGCGGTGCGTCATCTCCTCCGGGGCGAACTGCCGGGAGGTGGAGTCCTTCCAGTACTTGTCGGCCCGCGCGGCGGCCCGGATGTCGCTCTCGACCTCCTCGGCCGTGAGCCCGTCGAACCCGGTCCGCACGAGGAGCGCGTGCACCTCGGCGGCCAGCTCGGCGGCCCAGGACGGGCGTTTGACGGTCTCGACGATCACGCCGCCGAAGTCGAGGAGCAGCGCCTCGGGACGGTTCACGCGCTGACCTCCGCCCGGTCCCAGGAGGTGATCCGCGCGCCGTCGGCGCCGAACAGGTGCAGCTGCTCGGTCCAGCAGGTCAGCACGTCGCCCGGGCCGGCCTGGACCGGCTGGTAGGACACGGCGTACAGCTCGGTGTCGAGCACGCGCAGCCGTACCGTCCAGGAGGAGCCCGCCGGCAGCACGGCCTCCACCACCGCCTCCTCGCTCCAGGCGGCGGCGGGCGGGGTGCCGAAGCGCAGCGCCTCCGGCCGGATGCCGACGGCGGCCGGGGTGCTCTGCGCGCCGCGCGACTCGACGAAGCGCAGCAGGGACGCGGCCAGCCCGCCGGGGGAGGCGCCCGCGTCCACGATCGCCATCGGCGGACTGCCGACGAACTCGGCGACGAACCGGTTGGCGGGCCTGGCGTACATCTCCATCGGGGCGGCGAGCTGCTGCAGCTCGCCCTCGTTCATGACGGCCACGTCGGTGGCCATGGTGAGCGCTTCGAGCTGGTCGTGGGTGACGAAGACGATCGTCGCGCCGCTCTCCTCGTGGATGCGCTTGAGCTCGGCGCGCATCTCCAGGCGCAGCCGGGCGTCGAGGTTCGACAGCGGCTCGTCGAGCAGGAGCACCGTGGGGTTGACCGCGAGCATCCTGGCCAGGGCGACGCGCTGCTGCTGGCCGCCGGACAGCTGGGAGGGGTAGCGGTCCATGGCGGCGTCGACGTGGACCATCTTCAGCGCCGCCTCGGCCCGCGCCCGCCGTTCCGGGCCGGGCACCTTGCGCATGCGCAGGCCGAACTCCACGTTCTCGCGCAGCGACAGGTGCGGCCAGAGGGCGTAGTTCTGGAAGACCAGCCCCATGGCGCGTTTCTCGGGAGGGACGTAGATCCCCTGCTCGACGGAGTCGAGGACCCGGTCGCCGACGGCGATGCTGCCCGCCGTGGGCTGTTCGAGACCGGCGATCATGCGCAGGGTGGTGGTCTTGCCGCAGCCGGAAGGGCCGAGCAGGCACATGAAAGCGCCGTCGGGGACCACGAGGTCGAGGTTCTTCACAGCGAACTCTCCGCCGCCGTAGCTCTTGGAGATCGCGCTGAGGGTGATGTCCGGCATCTATCCTCCTAGTCCGGAAGCCAGGCTGCTCTTGGTGAGGCGCTGGGTCAGGTAGGTCATGGTGAAGGAGAGCAAGGCGATCATGAGGACGACGCCGTTGGCGAGCTGGGTGTAGCCGTAGTCGACCAGGCCGATCGACAGTGTCGTGAGCAGCTGGGTCCCGGTGGTGGTCAGCATGATGACGATGCTGAGCTCCTTGAGCCCTGAGATGAAGGGCAGCACGATCCCGGTGACGAGCGCGCCCTTCTGGATGGGGAAGATGATCCTGCGCATCCGCTGCCACCACGACGCCCCGGCGATCTGCGCGGCCTCCTCCGGCTCCCTGCCGAGCTGCATCATGGCCGCGATGCCCGAGCGTGAGCTGTAGGGCAGGTGCGTGACGGCCATGACCAGGATGAGCAGGAACGTCGTCCCGTACAGCGCGGGGACGGGCCCGCGGGCGACGGCGAACAGCGACAGCGAGGCGGCGGCGAAGGCGATGCCGGGGATGAGGTAGGGCAGGAAGGAGACCTGCCGCAGGAAGGCCGCGATGCGCGGGGCCGTCCCGCGCATCACCACATACCCGACGAGCAGGCCGGCGACGGCGCAGATCAGCGAGGCCAGTCCGACGATGCGCACCGAGTTCCACGCGGCCTCCCACAGCTCCGAGCCGCGCAGCACGCCGTGCGGGAAGCCGACCGCGCCGGGGAGTTTCTCGGCGATCCAGAAGTCGAGGGTGAAGGTCGACAGGTCCAGCGGGGTCCTGGTCACCGTGGACAGCAGCAGGGTGAGCACGGGGACGAGCACGCTCACCGCGAAGACCGCCATGCCGAGCGCGTAGGCGGGCCAGCGCCAGTGGCGCAGGTCGCTCAGCCGGTCCATCGCGCCCTTGCCGCCTACAGTGACGAATCTGCGCTGCTCGCGCATCAGCCGCATGTCGGTGAAGACGATCACGATGCCGATGATCACGATGACGGTGGCGAGCACGGAGGCCACGCCGGTGCTGCGGTCGCGGATCGACTGGAACAGCCCGGTGGACAGCACCCGGTAGTCGGTGGGCAGCCCCAGCACGTACGGCGTGCCGAACGTGCCGAGCACCCGCCCGACCACGAGCAGCACGGCCGACGACAACGCGGGCAGCATGAGCGGGATCACGATCCGCCGGACCACGACGCGCCGCGGCGCGCCCAGGATCCGCGCCGAGTCCTCCAGTTGCACGTCGATGCGGCGCAACGCGTTGCCCACCAGGAGCAGCACGAACGGGTAGTAGTGCAGCCCGAGCGTGACGATGATCGGCAGCGGGCCGTAGGCGAGCCAGTCCGGCGTGCGGATGCCCTGGGCCTGGAGGAAGCCCACCTGCCCCGCGGCCCGCTCGTTCTTGAACAGCGTCAGCCAGGCCAGCGAGAACGTCCACGACGGCAGCATGTACGGCACCACCAGCGCCCCCGCCAGCCACTTGCGTCCCGGCACGTTCGTCCGGGTCACCAGCCACGCCATGCCGCCGCCGAGCACCAGCGCGAACAGGGTGGTGCCCACGGCGACGACGAGCGTGTTGACCAGCGGCTCCCAGAACAGCAGCTCGCTGATCTGGGAGCGGAAGACCCGCCACAGGTAGTAGCCGGTCCACTCGCCGGGCTGCTGGCCGGCGTGCACCTCGTCGCCGTACTGCAGGCGGAAGGCGTCGGACAGCACCGCGAACAGCGGGGCCACGACGAGGTAGGCCAGCAGGACGACGAGGATCAGGCCGAGCGCGGCCGTCGGGTCGTGCCGCATGACCTGCAGGCGGTAGAGCAGTCTGCGCCGTCTCGGCGGGCGAGGTGGCGGCTCCGTCTTCGTCACAACAGCCATGGCGTTTCCTTCGGGGGGTAGGGCATCAGTGACTTCTCTTGGGCTCAGTGACTTCTCTTGAGCATCGCGTCGGCGAGGGCGTCGGCCGACTCTCCGAGCCGCCGGCCCACCGCGTCCAGGCGGGACAGCAGCTCGCGTTCGCGCAGGGTGTCCATCTCCAGACGCCCCGCGAACAGCGCGGTGAGCCTCGCCTGGTAGAGCTGGCGCACCCGGCTCTGGGACTTCCTGGTGGCCAGCAGGGCGGCCATGACGGAGCCCGGATCGCCGAGGATCTTCACGAGGGCCTGTTCCAGCTCGTCCAGCCCGTCGATCACGGCCTGCAGCGGCTCGACGGCGAAGCTCAGGTCGGACAGCCCGAACAGGTCGGCCTCGCGGACGAAGTCCCGGAGCTGGTCGAGCACGTCGTCGATGGAGCGGGAGAGCCGGAACAGATCCTCCCTGTCGAGGGGGGTGGCCAGCGTCCGCGACAGCGCCCGGACGAGCTCGGCCCGCGCCTCGTCGCCCTCGTGCTCGACCACGGACATGCGGGCGCGGGCCCGCGTGCTCTCGACCGTGCCCGACGCGGCCGTGCACGCCAGTTCGGCGCCTTCCCGCGCGCTGGCGACCTGGCGGCGGAGCAGGTCGATCACCCGCCGGCCGGTACGGCCCCGCAGGTCGTCCAGGACCCTGCCGAGCCGGCCGGCGCGGCCCTTCGCGCCGCTCACAGCAGCCTCAGCCCGAGTCCGGCCAGGCAGCCCAGCACCAGGGACGACGGGAGGGTGACCAGCCACGCCGTGCCCATGTTCACCACGCCCTGCCATCGCACCCTCCTGCTTCCCTCACTGGCGGCCACGCCGACGACGCCAGCCGTCACCGACTGGGTCATGCTCACCGGGCTCCCCAGGGCCGAGCTGCCGAGCACGGCGCCGGTGGCCGCCGTCTCGGCCGACAGCACGTGCAGCGGCCGGGCGATGACCAGGCCGCGGCCGATCCGCTCGCCCACCCGGTCGAGGCTGGTCAGGGACCCGGCCAGGAACAGCGCCACGAGGACGGCCATCCACGCGGGGGAGACGGCGACGGGCCCGACCCCGCCGAGTCCGTTGCGGCCCACGTCGAGCGCCACGCTCACGACCGCGATCATCTTCTGGCCGTCGTTGACGGCGTACGCGGTGCACTGGGCCGCGTACGCCACCAGGTGGGCGGCCAGCACGAGCCTGGGCATCCGCCGGTAGGACGGCACCCGGCGGGAGGCGGTCCCCAGCAGGTAGCCGAGGACCAGGCCGACCACGGGAGCGCAGAGCCCGATCGCGAGCACGCCGGCCAGGCTGCCCCACGACACCGGCACGCCGGCGCCGAGGCCAGCGCCGGAGATGCCGCCGATCACGGCCAGCGTGAGGCTGGTCGGCAGTCCTCTGCCGGTCAGCACCGCCACCACCACGATCGCGACCACCACGCCGACCAGGAACACCGCCGCGCCGATGCTGGTGCCGAGGCCCGCCAGCCCCTCGGTGAAGGTCCGCGCCACCGCCACGCCCAGCACGTACGGCACCGCGAACAGGATCGTCACGAGCAGCGTGACGGCCACCCAGCCGGGCATGTGCGGGAACCGCAGCCCGAGCCCGATCAGCGTGGCCGCGTCGTTGGCCCCGCTGATCAGCACGAACAGGACGGCCACCAGGGCGAAGGCCAGCGTCCAGCCCATCAGAGGTAGGACCGTTGGTCGCGTTTGGCCTCGTCGTAGCGTTCGCGCGCGGCCCGGGCCTCGGGCAGCGCGGACACCTCGGCGACCGGCACGTCCCACCAGGCCTCGGCGTCAGGGCCGTCGCCGGGGACGGGCTCCACGTGGACGACGGTGGTCCTGGTGGACTCCTTGGCCTTGACCAGGGCCGCCCGCAGGGACTCGGGAGTGTCGGCGCGCAGCACGTCGGCACCCAGGCTGGCGGCGTTGACGGCCAGGTCCAGGGGCAGGGGCGCGCCGTCGAGCTCGCCGCCCGCGCCGCGCGCCCGGTAGGCGGTGCCGAGCCTGCGCGCGCCCACGGACTCGCTGAGCCTGCCGATCGAGGCGAAGCCCTGGTTGTCCACCAGGACGATGACGAGCTTGACGCCTTCCTGCACGGCCGTGGCGATCTCCTGGGCCATCATCAGGTAGGAGCCGTCGCCGACCAGCACGATCACCTCGCGCTCCGGCGCGCCGAGCTTCACCCCGAGCCCGCCGGCGATCTCGTAGCCCATGCACGAGTAGCCGTACTCCACGTGGTACTGCTCGGGGTCGCTCGCGCGCCAGAGCCGGTGCAGGTCGCCGGGCATCGAGCCGGCGGCGTTGACCACCACGCCGCCCGCGGCGATCTCGTTGACGATGCCGAGCGCGACGGGCTGCGTGAGCTGCGTCCCCGCGTAGGCGCGGCCGACCTCGGCCTGCCAGGCGGTGGCCAGGGTCGTGGCCCGGCGGGTCCAGTCCGCGTCGGCCCGCCAGTCCACCTCGTCGAGCGCGCGCAGGGCCGCGCGGGCGTCGGCGACGAGCATCAGGCCGGAGTTCTTGGCCGCGTCGAAGGCGGTGACGTTCACGTTGAGGAACCTGGCCTGCCCGAACAGCGTGCGCGAGGCGGTGGTGAAGTCGGTGTAGCGGGTGCCGACGCCGATGACCAGGTCCGCCTCGCGGGCCAGGGTGTCGGCGGCCCGCGTGCCCGTGTGGCCGATCGCGCCGACCGCGCAGGGGTGGTCGTACGGCAGCGCGCCCTTGCCCGCCTGCGTCTCGCCGACCGGGACGCCGTGGTTCTCGGCGAACCTGGCCAGCTCCGTCCACGCCTCGCTGTACCTGACCCCGCCCCCGGCGACGATCAGCGGCCGCCGCGACTCCCGCAGCAGCTCGACGGCCCTGGCCAGCGCGGCGGGCTCGGGCACCGGTCGAGGCACGTGCCACACCCGCCTGGCGAACAGCTCCTCCGGCCAGTCGTGCGCTTCGGCCTGCACGTCCTGCGGGAGCGCCAGCGTGACGGCGCCCGTCTCGGCCGGGTCGGTCAGCACCCGCATCGCCGCCAGCATGGCTGAGGGCAGCTGCTCGGGCCGGTTGATCCGGTCGAAGAAGCGCGACAGCGGGCGCAGCGAGTCGTTGACCGACACGTCGTAGGAGCGCGGGTCCTCCAGCTCCTGCAAGACCGGTCCCGCGGCCCGCGTGGCGAAGATGTCGCCGGGCAGCAGCAGCACGGGAAGGCGGTTGATCGTGGCCAGCGCCGCCCCGGTGACCAGGTTGGTGGCGCCGGGGCCGATGGAGGCCGTGCAGGCGAACGTCGACAACCGGCGCCGGGTGCGCGCGTAGCCGACGGCGGTGTGCACCATGGCCTGCTCGTTGCGCGCCAGGTAATAAGGCAGCGGATCGCCCGTGCCCGCGCCCTCCTCCGCCAGGGCCTGGCCGATCCCCGCCACGTTGCCGTGGCCGAAGATGCCGAGGACGCCGGCGATCAGCCGGTGTTCGACGCCGTCGCGCTCCGACCACTGGTTGGCGAGGAAGCGCACCAGCGCCTGCGCCGTGGTCAGCCTCATGACGCACCTCCCGCGGGCACCGGCCGGGGGCCGGTCGCCTCCAGCAGGCTCAGCGCGGTGTCGACCGCGCCCTCGACGTCGCCGCCCGGCGGATAGAGCAGCGTCCTGCCGACGACCAGGCCGCGCACGCCGGGCAGGCGCAGCGCCCTGCTCCACGAGCCGAACATCTCGTCGGAGTCCTGGCCGGAGTCGCCGCCCAGCAGCAGGACGGGCAGGGTCGTCGCCTCCATGACGCGCTCCATGTCCGCCACGACCGGGAGCTTGAGCCAGGTGCGCGCGGAGGTCGCGCCGAGCGCCTGGCCGACGCTGACGCTGCGGATCACCGCCTCGGGCGACAGGTCGTGCCTGACCACGCCCTCGTGGCGGCTGGACCAGAACGGCTCGACCATCGCCATCAGGCCGTGGCCGGCCAGTTGGGTCACGGCCTCGCCGCAGTGGGCCAGGGTGGCGGCGGTGGCGGCGTCCTCGGGGGCGATCCTGCACAACATCTTGCCGCCGTCGAGCCCCATCGCCGCGATCGAGTCGGCGTCGTAAGCCGTGAACCTGTCGTCGAACTCGAACACCGCTCCCTGCACGCCGCCGCGGTTCATCGACCCGATGACGAGCTTGTCGTCGAGCGCGCCGAGCAGCAGCAGGTCCTCGACGATGTCGGGGGTGGCCAGCAGGCCGTCCACGCCCGGCCTGGCCAGGGCGGTCATCAACCGGTCCAGCAGGTCCACGCGGTTGCGCATGGCCATGGGGTGACCGGCGACCCCGAGCGAGCCGCGCGCGGGGTGGTCGGCGGCGATGATGAGCAGGTGTTCCCTGCCGTTCCTGAGCGGTCTGCGCCTGCGCGCGGCGGCCGCCTCGGCGACCAGTTCCGGCTGCCAGGCCCGCTCGTCGAGCAGTCTGCGGTAGTCCTGCTCACGCATGGGTGAGACCTCCTTCCGAGTGGGTGGACAGGGCGGCCTCGATCTCGTCCACCGTGGGCATCGCGGGCGCGCAGGCCAGGCGTCCCGCGACGATGGCGCCCGCCGCGTTGGCGAAGCGCAGCGTGCGCTCCAGCGGCCAGCCGGCGAGCAGGCCGTGGCAGAGCGCGCCGCCGAAGGCGTCGCCCGCGCCGAGGCCGTTGACGACCTCGACGGGGACGGGCGGGACCCGTACCGTCTCCGTCGCGGTCATGCCCAGCACGCCGGCCGAGCCCTGCTTGACGATCGCCAGCTCGACGCCGGCCGCGAGCAGGGCCGCGCCGGCCGCGACCGGGTCGCGGGTCCCGGTGGCGACCTCGACCTCGTCGAGGTTGCCGACCGCGACGGTGACGTGCCGGAGCGCGGCGCGCACCCGCTCGCGGGCGAGCGCCGCGCCGGGCCAGAACATGGGCCGGTAGTCCAGGTCGAGCACCGTGTACGGCCGGCGCCCCCGGGCCCGCCACGCGGCCAGATGCGCGCCGAGCGACGGCTCGGCCGACAGCCCCGTCACGGTGGCCCAGAACAGCCCGGCCCGCGTGACGGCGGTCAGGTCCAGCTCGCCGGGCGAGATCTCCAGGTCGGGGGCCCGGTCGCGGTAGAAGTAGAGCGGGAAGTCCTCGGGGGGCCTGATCTCGCAGAACGTCACCGGGGTCGGCCGCCCCGGCACCGCGGTGACGAGGCTGTCGTCCACGCCGTACGCGCGCAGCGCGTCGTGGACGAACGCGCCGAACGGGTCGTCCCCGGTCCTGGTGATCACCGCGCTGCGCCGGCCCAGGCGGGCGGCGGCCACGGCCACGTTCGTCGCGCTGCCGCCCAGGTACTTGCCGAACGTCTCCACCTGCCGCAGCGGCACGCCGACCTGCAGCGGGTAGACGTCCACGCCGACCCGGCCCATCGTCAGCACCTCCGGCGGCCTCACGCGAGGCCCCGCAGGAACGCCACGCTCGCGCGGACGTCGTCGGCCGGGCCCGCCCCCGCCGGGGGCTCGGCGTCGAGGATCACGTCCTGCTCCATGACGTACCAGCCGGTGTAACCGGCGGCCGTCAGGCCCGCGACGATGCTCTTGACGTCCACGTCGCCCAGCCCGAGCCGGCGGTAGATCCCGGCGCGCACGGCCTGGGTGTAGGACAGCTCGCCGGAGCGCACGCGCGCCGCGAGTGCCGCGTCCACGTCCTTGAGGTGGACGTGGGCGATGCGGCCGGGGGCGCGGCCGACGACGTCCAGCGGGTCGGTGCCGCCGATGAGCAGGTGGCCGGTGTCCAGGCAGAGCGCGACGGAGCTGCCTTCGAGCACCCGGTCCACCTCCCGGCGGCTCTCGACCATGGTGCCGACGTGCGGGTGGAGGGTGACGACGCGGCCCGCCCGCGCCGCCTCCGCGGCGATCCGGTCCAGGTTGCCGAGAAGGGTGCGCCAGCCGGTCTCGTCCAGCTCGGGGCGGGTGTCGTAGCCGTCCTGGCCGGTGGCGGCGGCCAGCACCACGACCGTGCCCGCCTCGAACCCGGACCACGTGGCCCGCAGTCCCGGCAGCGGGTCGTGGCCGGGGTCGTGCAGGACCACGGGGACGAATCCGCCCACCGGCCGCAGCCCGTGGTGGCCGAGCAGGTCCTGGTCGGCGGGCAGGAAGCCCTCGGGGCCCAGCTCGGTGGCGGTCAGACCGAGCTCGGCCATCTCGGCGAGCACGCGTCCGGCGGGGAGCTGGTGGCCCCAGCCGGGGACCTCGCAGACCCCCCAGGAGATGGGGGCGGCGGCGATCCTCACTTGGTCACCTCCGTGACGCGCACGCTGCGGCCCTCGCGGCGCGACAGGTCGGCCGCCTCGGCGAGGTGGAGCGCGGCCAGGGCGTCCCGGACGGTGCAGGGGCTCTCGATCTCGCCCCGCGCCATCGCGAGGAACGCGTTCATCTCCTCGACGTACGCGGCCTCGAACCTGCTCTGGAAGTCCGGCCACGGCGGCCCGGCGGGATCGAGACCTTCGGCGGAACGCAGCGGGGTCCGGTCGCCCAGCCCGGCCGTCCAGGTGCCGCGGGTGCCCGCGAGCTCCATGCGCACGTCGTAACCCGCGCCGTTGTAGCGCGAGCCCTGCAGCGTGACCAGGGTGCCGTCGTCCATGGTGATGAGCGCGGCGCTGTTGTCGACGTCGTCGGACTCGGCGAAGAACTCGGCGCCGCGGTTGGCGCCGATCGCGTACACGCTGTCGGCCTCGTGGCCGGTGACCCAGCGCAGGATGTCGAAGTCGTGGATGTGGCAGTCGCGGAAGATGCCGCCCGACTGGGCGACGTACGCGGCGGGAGGGGGCGCGGGGTCGCCGGTCAGCAGGTGGACCCGGTGCAGCTCGCCGAGCTCCCCGGCGCGCAGCGCGGTGCGCGCGGCCGTGTAGCCGGCGTCGAAGCGGCGCTGGAAGCCGATGTGCACGGGGGTGCCGCTGCGCTCGGCCGCCGCGGCGACCCGCAGGGTCTCGGCCACGGTCGGGGCGGCGGGCTTCTCGCAGAACGCCGGCACCTTCAGCTCGCAGGCCCGCAGCAGCGCCTCGGCGTGGGCGGACGTCGGGGTCGTGATCACCACCGCGTCGGCGTCGAAGGGGTCGCCGACCCGGGCTCCCAGCCGTCGCGCCGCCTCCTCGGCTCTGCTCGCGTCCACGTCGGTGACGACGAGCTCGTCGACGAGAGCGGACAGGGTCGCGGCATGGAACATGCCGATCCGCCCGAGGCCCAGTAGACCCACACGCATGATCGCTCCTCATCCAGGGGTCTCCAGTTGTAGATGAACGGGAGATGAACAGTCAACAGTTTGTCCTGACATAAGGAGAAAGTTGCTCATCGCTCCACGAGGGTGACCTCCAGTGAGTAGTGGGAGGCGCGGTAGAGGTGCGAGCCGTGCTCCACGCACCCGCCCTGGTCGTCGTAGGCGGTGCGGACCAGGGTGAGCAGGGGGCAGGACGGCCGCTCGCCGAGCAGCGTGGCCTCCTCCTGGCTGGCGGCGCGGGCGCTGATCCGCTGGTTGGCCACCCGCAGCCGCACGCCGCCTGAGCGCAGCAGCTCGTAGAGCCCGTGTTCCTCAAGAGCCTCGGCCGACACGCGGGCCGGCGGGGACTGGGGCCTGAGCGGCAGCCAGTTGCGTAACAGGGCCAGCGGCTCGCCGCGGGCGTACCTGACCCGCTCCAGCCGGACCACGTCGGCGCCCGGCGCGATCCCCAGCGCGACCGCCACGTCGTCATCGGCCGCGACGGTCCCGATGGACAGCACCCTGGTGCTCGGCTCCTGCCCTGACCTGCGCAGGTCGTCGTACAGGCTGGTGAGCTCGACCGCCCGCTCGACCTGGCTGTGCGCGACCTGGGTGCCCACGCCGCGTTTGCGGACGACCAGGCCCCTGTCCACCAGGTACTGGATGGCCCTGCCCACGGTCGGGCGCGAGAGTCCCAGCTGTCCTGCCAGCTCGACCTCGTTGAGCAGCCAGGAGCCGGGAGCCAGCTCGCCGGTCCGGATGGCGTGGGCGAGGCGCTCGGCCACCTGGAAGTAGAGGGGGATGGGACTCGTCCTGTCGAGGTCGATGTCCAGTTTCGGAGTCACGAGGCCGAACGTAAGTGATGTCTGTATGTCCTGACTATGTGAGGACAGGGCCTAATTTCTGCCTATAAGAGAGTGGCAATATGACGTAAGAATGTCTTGACAAACTGTTCACGCGACGTTCATCGTGAGCTCACCATGGCGTCGTCGGGGCTGGTGCGACGCTTCACCCTTGCTAGGTAAGAGGAGTGACGCCATCATGAGGCGTACCGCGAAGATCATCTCCGTGGCGGTGCTGGCGGCGGCCGCTGCGGCGTGCGCGCCTTCCACGGCCGGCAACGCCCCGTCGACGGCGACCGCCAAGGCGCTGCCCGGCCCCTCGCTCGACGCGAACTTCGATCTGGAGGCGCTGGTCGCCGCCGCGAAGAAGGAAGGCAGCCTGCTGGTCTACGACTCCAGCGGCGACATCGAGGAGGTGGCGAAGGCCTTCACCGCCAAGTACGGCATCGCCATGGAGGGCGTGAAGTCCGACACCCCGCAGACCGCCGAGAAGATGCTCAGGGAGCACGCCGCCGACAACGTCACCATCGACGCGGCCATGTACGAGGACGGCGGCGTGCTGGTCGGCCAGCTCGCGCCGCAGGGCGTGACGCAGACCTGGATCCCCTCGGACCTGAAGGACCAGATCCCCGCCGAGAACCAGAACCCGCTGCTCGCCCTGTCCAAGGCCACCGTCTTCGCCTACAACACCAAGCTGTCGCCCGGCGGCTGCCCGGTCAAGAACATCTGGGACCTGACCGAGCCGGAATGGGCCGGCAAGCTGGTGATGCAGGACCCGCTGGGCAAGCCGACCGTGCTGTCGTTCTTCACCCAGCTGGACGCGCACGGCAACCAGGCGCTGGAGCAGGCGTTCCAGGCCAAGTACGGCAAGCCGCTGAAGACGGAGGAGAAGAGCGCCGCCTACGAGTGGGTCAAGCGGCTGGCCGGCAACCGGCCGGTGCTGACCGGCTCCGACGAGGACATCTCCGGCGCGGTCGGCGCGCCGAACGCGACCGACAAGAAGATCGGCTTCATGTCGATCTCGAAGTTCCGCAACAACGAGGACAAGGGCTACCACCAGTCCACGTGCGAGGGCATGGCGCCCTTCACCGGCTTCAGCTACCCGAAGTACGTGGCGATCGCCAGCAAGAGCAAGCACCCCAACGCGGCGAAGCTGTACGTGCACTTCATCATGACCGAAGAGGGCGTCAAGCACGAGATCGGCGAGGGCGGCATCTCGGGCAACAGCACGGTCAAGCCGCTGGTCACCCCGGCCGGACTGTCCGACTGGCAGGGCCAGCTCTTCCACACCGACCCCAAGGGCCTGCTCGGGGACCTGCAGAACCGCCAGAACATCTCCGACTTCTGGCGCGTCAACAAGAGCTAGCCGGCGCACCGGAACGGCCGCCCGGCCGGAGACCTCGGCCGGGCGGCCGGCCTCGCATGCCCTGGTTCTCCTATAAGTCCTTATGTCCTGACATAAGGATGACCGGTTGAAATTGCGGCACCTAGTGGTTACCTTCGCACCATCACTCCCCAGAACGAGGAGGCGCAATGCGTCCCCTGCCCAGGCTCACCCTGGCAGCCCTGATGTTCACCCTCGCGGCGGGCACGGCGGTCCCCGCGTCCGGCTCCACCGTCCCGACGGTGCACCCTGACGTCGAGACCCCCGCCTTATACGACGACGAAGCGGGCGGCAACGCCAACGGCGACGACCCGGCGATCTGGGTGCACCCGTCCGACTCCGGCAGGAGCGTGGTGGTCACCACGGCCAAGGAGGGCGGGCTCAACGTCTACGACCTCGACGGACGCCCGCTCCAGCACTTCGCGGCGCCCGCCGCCCCCGGGCCCGACGACGAGCCCGGCCGGTTCAACAACGTCGACGTCACCTACGGCTTCGCCGGACGCGACCTCGCGATCGTCTCCGACCGCGGCCGGGACACCCTGCGCATCTACTCCATCTCCAACGGCCGCCTCACGGACGTGACCGACCCGGCCGCGCCGTTCGTCTTCAACACCAGCCAGGGGCAGGTCAACGACGGCGAGACGGCGTACGGCCTGGGCGCGTGGAAGGACTCCACCGGCACGTACGCGCTGGTCAGCCGCCGACACAAGACCTCGATCGGCCTGGTCAAGCTGCTGGCCAAGCCCGGCGGCAAGGTCGGCTACCAGCTCGTCAGGACGCTGGACCTGCCCGCCTCGTTCACCCTCCCCAACGGTCAGTCGTGGACCCCGTGCCTGGAGCCTGACGAGCAGGCGCAGGTCGAGGGCATGGTCGTGGACCAGGACCGGGACGTCCTCTACGCCGCGCAGGAGGACGTCGGCATCTGGCGGATGCGGGCCGACCTCACCGGCACGCCGGTGCTGGTGGACAAGGTCAAGGAGTACGGCGTCCCCGGCACCTACGACCCCGCCACCGAGGAGTGCACGTCCGGCGCCGACCCGGGCTTCGGCGGCCACCACCTGACCGCGGACGCCGAGGGCCTCACGATCTACTACCGCGAGGACGGCAAGGGCTACCTGCTGGCCTCCAGCCAGGGCGACAACACCTTCGCCGTCTACCGCAGGGAGGGCGCCAACTCCTACCTCGGCCAGTTCAGGGTGGGCGCGGGCAACGGCATCGACGGCGTCGAGGTCAGCGACGGCTCGACCGTCCTCAACGTGCCGCTGGGCGACTTCGACGAGGGCGTCTTCATCGCCCACGACGGCGTCAACACGCCGGCCGAAGGAGACCGGGAGATCACCAACTTCAAGTTCACCAAGTGGGACGACATCGCCGACGAGCTCGACCTGGACGTCGACACCGACGGCTGGGACCCGCGCGACTGAGCCGCCTAACCTGCTCTGAAGCGCCCCCTGCCCCGGAGTTCGCTCCGGGACAGGGGGAGAGGGGTTGACCAGGCGTTCTCTACGGCTCGTTGCGCGCGGCGGGACGGTAGACGAGGTTCAGCACGCCCGTCGGGAAGGTCTCGGAGCGGATCAGCTCCAGCGGGATCGGGTTGCCCTCGTCGAACAGCCGCTCGCCCTTGCGGACCGCGATCGGGTGCACCAGCAGGTGCAGCTCGTCCAGCAGGCCCGCCTCCAGGAGCTGGCGGATCACCGAGATCGAGCCGCTGATCGCGATGCGGCCGCCCTCCTCCTGCTTCAGCGCGGTCACGGCCTCGACCAGGTCGCCCTGGATGGCCTCGGAGTTGCGCCAGGTTGACTCCAGGGGCCGGTGCGTGACGACGATCTTGCGGGCGTCGCCGAGCGTCTTGGCGAAGCCGGCGTCCTCGCCGCCCTCCGCCTCCCGCTCCGGCCACGCCTCGGCGAAACCGTCGTACGTCACCCGCCCGAACAGCATCGTGTCGGCCATCTGGGCCTCCACGGCGGCGCCCATCGCCTCGTCGAAGTACGGGAAGTGCCAGTCGGCCGGGTCCTGCACGACACCGTCGAGGGAGATGAACAAGCCGGCGGCGATGGTCCTCATGATGGTCCTCCAGGGGGAAGGGGGCCGGGTGTGCGGCCCTCCGTCGTTGTCTGGTCACAGCCTCGCGGAGCCCGCTTACGCATTTCTTAAGGTCTCCCTGCGCCGCCGGATCGGCGGGCGACATCCGCCATCCGCGCGCGGACCGCGCACCGCGCGGCGGTCAGAATGGTGGGATCCCGACTCCCGAGGAGTGCGCATGAGCGTGAAGCCCGGCCCGCCCGTGCCGTTCGACCCCGACGTGGCGGCGGCGCTCGCGACCGTGCGCGACTTCATGCCCCGGGTCACCCTGGACAACCTGGACGCGGTGCGCGCGCCGCTGCCCGGCATGGACGTGACCCTGGAGGACCTGCGGCGCGACGGGGCGTACGAGGTCGAGGAGCGTCAGGTGCCCGGCCCGGACGGCGCGCCGGACCTCACGCTGCTGATCTGCCGGCCCAGCGGCGCGGCCACCCCGGTGCCGGTGGTCTACCACATCCACGGCGGGGGCATGATCTCCGGCAACCGCCGGCTCGGCGTGGCCGACGTGCAGGACTGGCTGGACGGCACCCCGGCGGCCGTCGTCTCCGTGGAGTACCGGCTCGCGCCCGAGCACCCCCATCCCGCACCGGTCGAGGACTGCTACGCCGGCCTGGTGTGGACCGCCCGGCACGCCGCCGAGCTCGGCGCCGACCCCGGCAGGATCGTCGTCGCCGGCGGCAGCGCGGGCGGCGGCCTCGCCGCGGCCACCGCGCTGCTGGCCCGCGACCGCGGCGGCCCCGCGCTCATCGGGCAGATGCTGCTGTGCCCGATGCTGGACGACCGCAACGACACGCCGTCGGCCGTCCAGATGGCCGGGCTCGGCGTCTGGGACCGGGCCGCCAACGAGACCGGCTGGACGGCGCTGCTCGGCGAGGACCGCGGCGGGCCCGGCGTGTCCTGCTACGGCGCCCCCGCCCGCGCCGCCGACCTGTCCGGGCTGCCGCCCGCCTACATCGACGCCGGCTCCGCCGAGACCTTCCGCGACGAGGACATCGCCTACGCCTCCCGCATCTGGCAGGCGGGCGGCGACGCCGAGCTGCACGTCTGGCCCGGCGGCTGCCACGCCTTCGAGGGGATCGCGCCGCACGCGGCCATCTCGCTCGGCTCGCAGCAGGCGCGCGCGAATTGGCTGCGGCGCATCCTGGCCTCCTGACCGGGGCCCGGCCGACGCTCCCGCCGCCCGAGTGCATGATGTGACGATGAGAGAGCTGGCTGGGCGGGTCGCCGCGCTGGATCCCGAGGCGGGGGCCGCCCTCCGGGTGGTCGCCTACTTCGACGAGCTGGCCGGGCACCCCGCCGGTCTCGGCTCGGTCGTCCGCGGCGCGGCGTTCCTGGCCGGCTGCCCGGCCCGCCTGGTCGACGACGCGCGCCACCTGCGCATCCGCATCGGCCCCGACGGGGCGCCGCTCGACGCCCGGGAGCCGGTGCTGGCGTGCTGGCCGGCGCAGGACCTCACCCCCGGCGGCGGGGCCCGCCTGCTGCTCGAACGCGAGCGGCCCGCCTCCGTCCTCGACGTCGTGATACTCGAACGGGCGGCGGGCGTGGCCCGTACGGTGCTGGAGCGCACCCGCGGCCGGGCCGCGCCGGACGACCCCGCCTGGGTCGAGGTCCTGGTCGACGGGCACGCCGCCGAGCGCGAGCGCCGGGCCGCCGCCGCCCGGCTCGGCCTGACCGGGCCGGCCCGCGCGATCGCGGTCCACGGCGAGGCGGCCCGCGTCCAGCCGATGCCGCCCGGCGGCGGGCCCGCCGACCCCGGGGTGCCGGCGGGACGGCGGGCGGGGATCGGCGTCACGGTGCCCGTCCTGGACCTGCCCGCCTCCTGGGAGAGCGCCCGTACGGCCCTGCGCTTCACCGCCGCCGGCGGGGAGCACGACCCGGGGCCGCGCCTGGTCCACGCCGGCGACCTCGGCACCCTGACGACGCTGGCCGCCGCCATCCACCCGGGGACGCCGCCGCCCCCCGACGTGGACGCGCTGCGCCGCGCCGCCGTCGCCGCGCCCTGGATGCTCGCCACGCTGGACGCCGTCGTCACCGCCCCGAGCCTGCGGGCCGCCGCCGGGGTCCTGCACGTCCACCACTCCACGCTGCAGGCCCGCCTCGGCCAGGCGTCCGGCCTGCTGGGCTGGGACGTGACGGAGCCGCCCGGACGCCTGCGCCTCCACCTGGCCCTCGTCGCCCGCCGGCTGCACAGGAACGAGCTGACCTGAGCGTCGCCGTCAGGCGGTGGTGAAGGAGATCCACACGTCCGGGGGGACGTCGGGACGGCCGGGGACGGGGAGGCGTTCCTCGGCCCACGCCGTGCCGGCGATCTCGGTGGCGACGCGCCGCCAGAACGCGACGGCCGCCGTGTTCGCGTCCTGGAAGGCGATCCGCCACGGGCCGGGGTGCCGGTCGATCACGTCGCGGACGACCGCCGACCCGACGCCGGACCGGCGCGCGCCGCGGACCACGAAGAAGCTGTTCAGCACGTGCGCGGGGCCGGACAGGGCGCGCACGAACGAGAACCCGACCGGCCGGTCGCCGCTGGTGAACAGGTAGGCGACCCAGTCGTCGTCCTCGAACGCCTGACGCAGCCGGTCGCTGTGGTAGGTGCCGTCGGGGCTCGGCAGGCCGCCCTGGTAGTCGGCCATGTCGTGGCGGAACATCAGCCAGAGCCGTTCGACGGCGGGACGGTCGGCGGCGGTCACGGGCCGCACGAGAACCGGAGAAATAGTCATGAAAACACTTTCGGCCGGAAGTGAATCCGGCCGGAAAGGTAAAACTAGCAGAGTCCGTACGCCGACCCGCGCGCGTCCCGGGCGCATCCTTCGTGCTCCGGAGGGTAACGCGGGTCCATGGCATACACACCCGATCAGGACCACCGCCGCCCCGACGGCGCCGACGACCAGGCGGTCAAGGCCGCCGGCATGCTGTCGGAGGCGCTGGAGACGGTCGAGCGCGCCCGCGGCCACCTCTACTCCTTCCACCAGCTCACCGGCTCCGCCCACGCCACCGTGGCCGAGGCCGTGGACCTGCTGAAAGGGGGCGCCCACGACGACCTGGCCCGCCGGCTGGCCGCCGAGCTGGTCGGCCGCGACGTCCTGCCCGGCCGGTGGACGTTCCAGATCGTCGAGGAGTACGACGACGACTACTACGCGGCCTTCCGCGAGCTGGAACGCGAGGTCCGCGACCGGCTCATGGCCGGCCGCCGGCACGTGTACGAGGCGGAGATGAAGCAGCGTTCGCAGGCGGCGGGGGAGGCGTGAGCATGCTGTCGTACTGGATGGACTCCGCGCCCGCGCGCGAGCACCCGCCGCTCGCCGAGGACGTCACCGTGGACGTGGCCGTCATCGGCGGCGGCATCGCGGGACTATCGGCCGCCTGGGAGCTGACCCGCGCCGGCCGCTCCGTCGCCGTGCTGGAGGCGGACCGCCTGGCCGCCGGCGTCACGGGTTACACCTCGGCCAAGCTGTCGGCGCAGCACACGCTGATCTACGCCGAGCTGGCCGGCCGCGACCCCGAGACGGCCCGCCGCTACGCCCGCTCCCAGCAGGAGGCCGTCGAGCACGTGGCGCGCACGGCGGCCGAGCTCGGCGTGGACTGCGAGCTGGAGCGCCGTCCCGCCTACACCTACGCCCGCTCGGCCGACCAGGTGGAGCAGCTGCGCGCCGAGGCGCGGGCGGCCGCCGAGGCGGGGCTCGCGGCCTCCTTCGTCACCGGCACGGCGCTGCCGTTCCCGGTGGCCGGGGCCGTCAAGGTGGACGGCCAGGCGCAGTTCCACCCGCGCAAGTACCTGCTCGGCCTGGCCGACGCCATGACGGCGCGCGGCTGCCGGATCTTCGAACGCACCCGCGTCACCGGCCTGAGCGAGGGCAGGCCGTGCCGGGTGACGACCGAGAGCGGGGCCGTGGTGAGCGCCGCCGACGTCGTGGTGGCCACCCACTACCCGATCTTCGACCGCGCGCTGCTGTTCGCCCGGATGGAGGTGACGCGGGAGCTGGTCGTCGCGGGCACGCTGCCGCCGGAGGACGACCCGGAGGGGATGTACATCACCTCGGAGGAGAACACCCGCTCGGTCAGGACCGCGCCCCTGCCCGGGGGCCGCCGGCTGCTCATCGTGACCGGCGAGTCGTACCGGCCCGGGGCCGGGCGGGTGGGCGACCGCTTCGAGCGGCTGGCCGCCTGGACGGGCGAGCACTTCCCGCGGGCGCGGATCACGCACCGCTGGGCGGCGCAGGACAACCACACCACCGACCGGCTGCCGTTCGTCGGCCCGCTGCACCCGGGTGCCGGGCACGCCTACGTCGCGACCGGGTTCGGCGGGTGGGGCATGAGCAACGGCGTGCTGGCGGGGCTGCTGCTGTCCGCCCTGGTCACCGGCGAGGACGAGCCGTGGGGCGGCCTGTACGACCCGCGCCGGCTGCACCCGCGGCAGGAGGCGGTCCCGATGGCGAAGATGCAGGCCACGGTCGCCCGCCACTTCGTGGCCGACCGGCTCGCCGCCGGCGATGCCGCCGACGTCGCGGAGCTGCGGCCCGGCCAGGGCGCGGTGGTCAAGGTGGGCGGCCATCGGTGCGCGGTCTACCGCGACGAGGAGGGCCGCGCGCACGCCGTCTCGGCGGTCTGCACGCATCTGGGGTGCGTGGTCGGGTTCAACGAGGCCGAGCGGACCTGGGAGTGCCCCTGTCACGGCTCGCGCTTCGGCCTCGACGGGCGCGTCCTGCAGGGCCCGGCCGTCAGCCCGCTGGAGCCGGTGGAGCTGAAGGAGGAGTGACCGGCAGGACGTAAAGCAGCCGCTTGACTTGCGTGGGCCTGTGAGGTTGAGTGAAACCGACAAAGGGGGCACACCATGCGTCAAGCCGGCTGTCAGTGAGCGCCGTCCGCGCCGAGCGCGTCAACGCCACCCGCGCGCAGATCCTCGCCGCCGCCGAGCGGCTGTTCGCCGAGCGCGGCGTCTACGCCGTCTCCAACCGGCAGGTCAGCCAGGTGGCCGGCCAGGGCAACAACGCCGCCGTCGGCTACCACTTCGGCACCAAGGCCGACCTCGTGCGGGCCATCGTGCGCGCCCACACCGAGCGGGTCGAGCTGCTGCGCCGGCGGCTGCTGGCCGAGGTCGAGGGCTCGGACGACGTACGCGACTGGGTGGGCTGCCTGGTCCGCTCGTTCACCGGGCACCTGGACGACCTCGGCCCGCCCACCTGGTACGCCCGCTTCGCCGCCCAGGTCATGACCGACCCCGCGCTCCGCCTGATCATGGCCGAGGAGGCGCTGAACTCGCCGACCCTGCGCCGCGTGGTGGACGGCCTGCGGCGCTGCCTGCCCGAGCTGCCCCCCGAGGTGCACGCCGAGCGCGCCGACATGGCGGGCCAGCTCGTCGTCCATATGTGCGCCGAGCGCGAGCGCGCGCTCGCCGAAGGCCGCCCGACCCTCCGGCCGAGCTGGCACGACGCCGCGACCGGGCTGATCGACGCGGTGGTCGGGATCTGGACGGCCCCCGTCACGGCCCCTGTCACGGCCCCTGTCACGGCCCCCGTCACGGCAGCAGGAAGGAACACCGCATGACCGAGACACTTCCCGAGTTCCCGGGCGTCAGGGCGGCCTCGTGCCCGTTCGACCCGCCGCCCGCGCTGCGCGCCCTGCAGAAGGACGCCCCGCTCACCCGGGTGCGGCTGTGGGACGGCAGCACGGCCTGGCTGGTCACCGCGTACGCCGAGCAGAAGGCGCTGCTCAGCCACCCGCAGGTCAGCTCGGACATCACCCGGCCCGGCTACCCGCTGCCCAGCCAGGCGCTGAGGCGCCCGGACAGCCCCGTGAGCTTCATCCTCATGGACGACCCCGAGCACCACCGGCTGCGCCGCATGGTGCAGGGCTCGTTCACGGTCCGCAAGGTGGAGGGCATGCGCCCGGCCGTGCAGCGCATCGTGGACGACCTCGTCGACGACCTGCTCGCCGGGCCGAAGCCGGTGGACCTGGTGGAGGCGTTCGCGCTGCCGGTGCCGTCGCTGGTGATCTGTGAGCTGCTCGGCGTCCCGTACGCCGACCACGGCTTCTTCCAGGAGAACAGCCAGGTCATCGTCAAGCGGAACGTGACGCCCGAGGAGCGGGCCGCCGCCGGCGGCCGGCTCACCGACTACCTGGACGGGCTCGTCGCCGACAAGCTCGCGCACCCTTGCGACGACCTGCTGTCCAAGGTGGCCGCCCAGGTCACGGCGGGCGAGCTGAGCAGGCAGGAGGCGGCCAGGATGGGCGTGCTCCTGCTCGTCGCCGGGCACGAGACCACCGCCAACATGATCGCCCTCGGCACCCTCGCCCTGCTCCAGCATCCCGACCAGCTCGCCCTGCTGCGTGAGAGCGACGATCCCGCGCTGGTCGCGGGCGCGGTGGAGGAGCTGCTGCGCTACCTCAACATCACCCACCGGGGACGCCACCGGGTCGCGCTGGCCGACATCGAGATCGCCGGCCAGGTCATCCGCGCCGGCGAAGGGCTCATCATGGCCAACGACCTCGGCAACCGCGACCCCGAGGTCTTCCCCGACCCCGACACGCTCGACCTGCGCCGCGACGCCCGCCGCCACGTGGCCTTCGGCTTCGGCGTGCACCAGTGCCTCGGCCAGCCGCTGGCCCGCATGGAGCTGCAGGTCGCCTACGCCACCCTCTACCGGCGCGTCCCCACCCTCGCCCTGGCGACGGACCTGGAGCGGATCCCGTTCAAGCACGACGGCCAGGTGTACGGGGTCTACGAACTTCCCGTCACGTGGTGACCCGCGGGTCCGCGCGGCGGGCGGGCGCAGGCATTACCGTCGGGATGTGAGCGTTGTCAGGAACTCCGTGGAGATGACATGAGCGATCCTGCGGTGGTGCCGCTTCACATGCGGCGTGACGGCTTCGACCCCGTCCCCGAGCTGTCGGCCATGCGCGACGGGGAAGGCGTCCGGCGGGTGCCGACCCCGTTCGGCGTCGACGCGTGGGTGGTGAGCCGCTACGCCGACGTGCGCGAGGTGCTCGGCGACTCCACGCGCTTCAGCAACGACGTGGGCACGGCTTTCCGTCCCACGGGAGGGACACGGCTCAGCGAGGAGGAGCTGCGGCAGGTGCGGGCGGGCAACCTGCTCGCCTTCGACCCGCCCGAGCACACCCGGCTGCGCCGCATCCTGACGCCGGAGTTCACCATGCGCAGGATCCGCCGCCTGGAGCCGCGCATCCACGAGATCGTCCGGGATCACCTGGACGCGATGGAGCGCACCGGGCCGCCGGTCGACCTGGTCACCGCCTTCGCCCTGCCGATCCCGTCCCTCGTGATCTGCGAGCTGCTGGGCGTCCCGTACGACGACCGCGACGACTTCCAGCGGCGCACCGGCGCGTTGCTCGACATCTCGCTCCCGGTGGCCGAACGGCAGGCCGCGAGCCTCGAACAGCGCGCCTACATGGCCGAGCTCGTCGCCCGCGCCCAGGCCGAGCCGGGCGAGGACATGCTCGGCATGCTGGTGCGCGAGCACGGCGACGACCTGTCCACCGACGAGCTGGTGGGCGTCGCCGGGCTGCTGCTGCTGGCCGGGCACGAGACGACGTCCAACATGCTCGGGCTCGGCACCCTGGCGCTGCTGCGCCACCCCGACCAGCTCGACCTGCTGAAGAAGGAGCCCGAGCGGATCGGCGCCACCGTGGAGGAGCTGCTGCGCTGGCTCAGCATCGTGCACTCCGGCACCGGCAAGCTCACCAAGGTCGAGACCGAGCTGTCCGGCGTCCGCATCCCGGCCGGCGCGCTGGTGATGGTCGCGCTGCCCGCGGCCAACCGCGATCCGGCGTTCATCGCCGACCCCGACCGCTTCGACATCGCCCGCGGCGACCTCGGCCACGTCGCCTTCGGCCACGGCGTGCACCACTGCCTCGGCGCGCCGCTCGCCAGGATGGAGATGCGCATCGCCTTCCCCGCGCTGTTCGAGCGTTTCCCCGGGCTGCGCGAGAGCGGCGTCCCGCCGCGCTTCCGCTCCTTCAACGTCGTCTACGGGCTGACCTCGTTCGAGGTCGCCTGGTAGCTCACCGGACGCCGACGCCGTCGAGGTAGGCCGCGAGGGCGCCGAGCTCGTCCTGGCCGCCCACCGCCGCCACGTATCCGTCCGGGCGGACCAGCGCCCACTCGCCCCGCGACAACCCGTAGGCGTCGCGGACGTGGCCGCCCGTGTCGAGCACGTCCCAGCCGACGACGTGGACCCGCAGGCCACGGCGCGGCCCGGTGAAGGCGTCCGGGTCGCTCCCGTGGCCGAGCAGGGTCCAGTGCGGCCCCTGGAACAGCCTGAACAGCCGGGTCGCGACCCCGGCCGCCCCCGTCACGGGCGCGTCGGGGGCGCGGTCGCCCGGCCGCACGCCCTTGTCGCGGTCCGGCCCGGCGACCGTCAGCGGCGAGTCCGGGTAGCCGAGGTCGAGCTGGGTCACCTCCCGGCCGCGCCGGGTGTCGCGGTTCATGGCCGCGTGCAGCAGCCGCTCCGACAGGCCCAGCACCGCCTCGGCGATCGGCCGGCGCTCCAGCTCGTACGACGCCAGCACCGACTCCGGAGCGCCGCCGAGCACGGCCGCCAGCTTCCAGCCGAGGTTGTAGGCGTCCTGGACGCTGGTGTTCAGCCCCTGTCCGCCGGTCGGCGGATGGCAGTGGGCGGCGTCCCCGGCCAGCAGCACCCGCCCGTCCAGGTAGGCGTCGGCGAGGCGGGCGTTCATCTCGTAGGCCGACGCCCACGTCACGGCGCGGACCGTGAGGTCGTCGCGGGCGGTGCGGGCGCGGACCAGCGCGGTGAGCCCTTCGGCCGACAGGTCGACGTCCACGCCGAAGGGGACGGGGGCCTGGAGCTGGAACAGGTCCGTGCCGTAGAGGGGGCACAGCGACACGTCCTCCGGCGTCCCCTGGTTCCAGCGGTGCCAGAAGCCGGACGAGAGCCCGTCCAGCCGCACGTCGGCCACGAGCGCCCGCACGCCGAGCGTCTTGCCGGGGAAGCCGATGCCGAGGGCCTTGCGCACGGAGCCGGCGCCGCCGTCCGCGCCGACCAGGTAGCCCGCCCGTACGGTCTCGCGGCCTCCGGGCGTCTCGATCGTGGCGGTGACGCCGTCCGGGTCCTGCTCGAAGCCGGTGAGGCGGTGGCCGTACTCGGGGGCGTGGCCGAGCTCGGCCAGCCGCTCGCGCAGTCTGCTCTCGGTGCGGAACTGGGGGACGAGCAGCGCCAGGTGGTACGGCTCGGCCGGCGTCGGGTCGGGCAGCTGCCCGGCGGGCCGGTCGACGGGCCCGGCATCGGTGTAGAGGCGCTGGTACGGGTACTCGCCGCCGGAGGCGACGACGCGGTCCAGCACGCCGAGGTCCTCGAACACCTCCTGCGTACGGGGCTGAATGCCCTTGCCGCGCGAGCCGGGGAACGGGCTCGTCGCCGCGTCGATCAGGCGGAAGGGGACGTTCCTGCGGGCGAGGTCGATGGCCAGGGTCAGGCCGGTCGGACCGGCGCCGCAGATGATCACGCCGGGTGCGGTCATGGGTGTGTGCCTCCTTGGATAAGTGCGTGTATTTTGCACATAATTTGGAGGATTGGTCAAGATAGGGACTGTGGGACAGCATGAATATCCGTGTAAGGAGAACATATTTGTCGTAGCGGTATCCTCGCGTCAGCACCGCCCCGCCCGTCTACGTAAGGCAGCACGACGAGCATGACCTCCAAGCACCGCCGGCAGGCCGCGTTCAGGCGCCTGCATGAGTCCATGGTCGACCTCACCGTGCTCATGAACCTGCCGCAGCGCGACGAGGCGCTTCTCGCCGAGGCCGGCCTCCAGCTCGACCGCGCCCTGTTCCCCCTGCTCATCGGCATCCAGCGGTTCGGCCCGATCAGCGTCGGCGAGCTCGCCGAGCGGACGGGCCGCGACCACACCACCGTGAGCAGGCAGGTGGCCAAGCTCGCCGAGCTCGGCCTGGCCGAGCGGCGGCCGGGCGCGGTGGACAAGCGGGTGAAGGAGGCGCTGATCACCGACGCCGGCCGCCAGGTCACCGACGCGCTCGACGCCGCCCGCCAGCGGATCGCCACGCCGGTGCTGGAGCACTGGAGCGACCGCGACCTGCTGGAGCTCGAACGCCTGATGCGCCGCTTCGTCGACGACCTGATCTCGCTGTCCGCGGTGGCCAAGGAGGACACCTGAGCGGCCTGCCATCATGATCGGATGACCACGATCCTCACCCGCGGCGACCTGCTCACCCTGCTCGATCCCGGCGCCTGCCTCGACGCCCTGCGCGAGGGCTTCGTCGGGGACGCCGGCGGGGCGGCGGTCGCGGGGCAGCGGATCCGTACGGACCTGCCGTTCCCCGGCACCGCCACCGCGTTGCTCCCCGGCCTGCTGCCCGGCGTCGAGGCGTACACGGTGAAGGTCAACGCCAAGTTCCCCGCGGCCTCACCGGCGCTGCGCGGCGTCATCTGCCTGCACGGCGGCGCGGACGGCGAGCTGCTGGCGCTGCTCGACTCGGCCACGATCACGGCCTGGCGCACCGGGCTCGCGGCGGCGCTCGGCACGCACGCCCTCGCCGGCGAGAGCGATGTCGTCGGCGTCGTCGGCGCGGGCGCTCAGGCCGACCTGGTGGTGACCGGCCTGCGCCTGCTGCGCCCGGTGAGCGACCTGGTCGTCCACGACCTGTCGCCGGAGCGGGCCGCCGCCTTCGCCGCCCGGCACGGCGGCCGCGTCGCGGGCTCAGCCGTGGGCTCGGTCGTGGATTCGGCCGCCGAGGTCGCCGCCCGCGCCGGGATCGTGGTGCTCGCCACCTGGTCCCGCACCCCGCTCCTGGACCTCGCCGACGTCCGCCCCGGACGGCACCTGACCACGCTGGGCGTGGACGAGCCGGGCAAGCAGGAGCTCTCGCCGGCCCTCGTACGGGCCGCCGGCGTGCTCGCGGTCGACGACCGCCCGCTCGCCGCCGCCATGGGCGTGCTCGCCGCGACCGGCCTGCCGGCCGGCGCCGCCCACGCCACCCTCGGCGAGATCCTGCGCGGCGACCACCCGGGCCGCACCGGCCCCGAGCAGATCACGGTGTACGGGCCGGTGGGCCTCCCGTGGCAGGACCTCGCCCTCAGCCTGCTCGCCTGGCGCGAGGCGAGGCGGCGGGGCGTCGGCACCGAGATCGACTTCCTGGCCTGAGCCCGGGGAGTCAGCCGCCCTGCGCGGCCCGGCGGTAGCGGCCGGGGGCGGTGCCGTACGCGCGCTTGAAGGCCGTGCCGAAGGCGAACTCCGAGCTGTAGCCGACCCCGGCGGCGATCTGCGCCAGCCCGAGGTCGCTCTCCCGCAGCTGCCGGGCCGCGGTCGTCATGCGCCACCAGGTCAGGTACGTCAGCGGCGGCCGTCCCACCAGCGCCGTGAACCGGGCCGAGAACGCCGCCCGCGACATCCCGGCCGCGCGCCCCAGCGACTCGACCGTCCACGGCCGCTCCGGCTCGCGGTGCATGGCGCGCAGCGCGGCGCTGACCGGCGGATCCGTCAGCGCCGCCGCCCAGCCGGTGGCGTCGTCCCCGGCGGGCCGCTCCTCCAGCCAGGCCCGCAGGATGAACAGCAGGAGCGTGTCGAGCAGCGCGGGGATGACGGTGTCCGTGCCGAGCCGCGGCTGGTCCATCTCCCGCCCCAGCACCTCGACGAGGGCGTGCAGCCCGGCCGCCGCCGGGGCGGCGTCGCCCCGCGGTCCGGGGATGTGGATCAGGCCGGGCAGGTCGTGCAGGAGCGGGTGCGCGTGCCGGGGATCGAGCCGGTAGCCGCCGCACAGCGTGACCACGCCCGTGGGGCCGCTGCCGACGGTGTCGGTGGCGAACAGGGCCGGCTGCTCGGCGAGGGGATCGCAGCCGGTGACGGCCAGCGGGGTGCCGGGGGAGTCGGCCAGCCCGTACGGCTCGCCGTGCGGGAAGAACACGACGTCACCGGCGGACAGCGGCAGCGGCGCGGCGCCGGGGTCGCTCTCCGGCGGGATGAGCCAGCATGCCCCCTTGAGAATCACCTGGAACCCGGCCGCCCCCGGCACCGACGGGAAACGCCGCCCCCAGGTGCCGTGCCAGGCGATGCGCGCGGTGTTCGGCCGGCCGGTGCGCATGAGGGCGATCACGTCGCTGAGCACGTCCATCCGGCCACCCTACCGACGAACGCGTATGTTTCCCGGATTCCAGGACATTGGTCGTCTCGCGCCGCCGCCCTAGCGTGGCAGTCATGTCAACCAAGATCCTCGTCACGGGGGCCACGGGCACGGTCGGCCGCGCCCTCGTGACCGAGCTGGCCGCCGACCCCGCGGGGCCGCGCGTCCTCGCCCTGGTCCGCGACCCCGCCGCCGTACTCCCGCCGCGCGTCGAACCGGTGCGCGGCGACCTCACCGACCCCGCCTCGTTCGCCGCCGCCGTCGAGGGCGTCACTGCGGCCTTCCTGCTGTGGCCGTTCGGCACGGCCGACGGGTTCGGCGCGGTGCTCGACGTGCTCGCCCGGCACGCCCGCCGCGTCGTGTACCTCTCCTCGGCCGCCCGCCGCCCGGCCGAGCGCGAGATCGAGCGGATGGTCCGGCGCTCCGGGCTGGAGTGGGTGATCCTGCGCCCGCACCAGTTCGCCGGCGCCGCCCTGCGCTGGGCGGCCGATCCGCGGTTCCTGGCCGAGGGCGTGGTCGCCGAGCCGTACGGGAAGTCGGCCGCGCCCCCCGTCCATGAGCGCGACCTCGCCGAGGTGGCCGCCGACGCGCTCACCGGGCGCGGGCCCGCAGGGGTCGTGCACGAGCTGACCGGGCCGGAGACGCTGACGCAGGCCGAGCAGGTGCGCATCGTCGGCGAGGCGGCCGGCCGCCCGGCCCGCTGGGAGGAACGGCCGCCGGAGGAGGGCCGCCGCCGCCTGGTCGCGGCCGGGTGGCCGGCCGAGGTGGCGGACGGCGTGCTGCGGGCGCGCGCCGAGCTGGTGGACTCCCCGTGGCCGGTGACCCCGCGCCCCGGCGCCCGCTCCTTCCGCGCCTGGGCGGACGAGCACGCCCACCGCTTCCGCGCCACCATGCGGGCCGCGCGCCTCCACGCCTACGGCGACCCCTCCGTCATCCGCCACGACGAGGTCCCGATCCCCGCGCCGGGGCCGGGCGAGGTGCTGATCAAGGTGGCGGGCACCTCGTTCAACCCGTCCGAGGCCGGGCTGCGCTCCGGGCTGCTCGCGGCGGCGGTGCCGGAGTTCGCCGGGCTGCCGCTGCCGTACGTGCTCGGCTGGGACGTCGCCGGGACCGTCGTCGAGACCGGCCCCGGGGTCGGCCGGCCGCGCGTGGGCGACGAGGTGGTCGGCCGGCGGGACGGGGGCGCGGCGGCCTCGTACGCGCTCGCCCCCGCCCGCGTGCTCGTCCGCGCGCCGCGCGGCGTGTCCCTCGCCGACGCCGCCGCGATCCCGGTGGCCGGGCTGACGGCGTGGCAGGCCGTCCACGAGCACGCCGGGATCGGGCCGGGGCAGCGGGTGCTGGTCAACGGGGCCGGCGGCGGGGTGGGCGGGTTCGCCGTGCAGCTCGCCAAGCTGGCCGGTGCCACCGTGATCGCCACGGCCGGGAGCGCGCGCAGCGCGGCGCGGGCGCGGGCGTACGGCGCGGACGAGGTCGTGGACCACCGGACGGACCCGCTGCCTGGCGGTCTCGACGCGCTGCTCAACCTGGTCCCGCTCGACCCCGCCGACGGGGCCGGTCTGGCCCGGCTGGTGCGGCCCGGGGGCGTGCTGGTCTCGGCCACCGTGCCGGTCGAGGCGCCGCCGGGCGTCACGGCGATCCGCTTCGTGGCCCGCAACGACGCCGCCCACCTGGCCGCTCTCGCCGCGCTGGCGGAGGAGGGCCGGCTCGCCGTGGACGTCGCCGAACGGCTCCCGCTGACGGAACTGGCCGCCGTCCACCGCCGCGCCGAGGCCGGCACCGCCACCGGCGGCAAGATCATCCTGCTGCCCTGATTCCCGCCGCCGGTCAGGGGCGGGGCGGCCACCAGCCGCCGACGACCTCGATGTCCTCGCTCTTCAGCGCGTCGTGCCAGACGGGGTCGCGCAGCAGCCGGGCCTCCCAGGACCGTACGACGCCGTCCGGGCCCGCGACAGCGTCCTCGCTGGACGGATGCAGGAACAGCTCGCTCGTGCCCTCGGGCAGCGCCGCGAGCCGGCGCAGGTAGTCCTCGCGCAGCCGCTCGTAGCCGCCCAGCTCGGCCGCCGTGCTGCGGTTCGTGGCGATCGTCTCGGGAAGGGCCACGCCCAGCGCGTCCGCGAGGGCGACGGCCTGCCCGTGCGCCGCCGCGAGCTCCGGCGGGAGCGGCCCGCCCATGTACGGCTCCGGGTGCCGTGGCAGCCGGAACGCGAGGCCGTGCCGGGCGCACCAGCGCAGGGTCTCGGCCAGCCACGACCTGCCGTGCAGGCCGTACAGGGTGCCGGCGTGGGAGTCGGCCGCCTCCGGCGCGAGACCGCGCTCGCGCAGCCAGCCGAGCTGCGCCTCCGCCTCCCGCTCGACGTCCCCTGCCTCGCCGCGGGCGCCGAGCGCGAACGGGTCGTCGAACAGCGTCCCGTCCGGGCCGGTGAGGCTCGCGCCGCCGGTGAGCGGCCGCCAGGGCGGGACCCCGCGCTCGCTCGTCAGCGTGACGTGCACGCGCGGCACGACGCCGAGCGCGCGGACCCGTTCGGCGGCGTGGGCCGCGGACGGCGACAGGCAGATGAGCGTCGTCGCGCTGACGTGGCCCTCGGCGAGCAGGCCCAGGATGACCTCGGTCGAGCCGGGCTCCCTGCCGAGGTCGTCGGCGGTGATCACCAGGCGGCGGCTCATCGGGGACGCTCCACGGCGGGCTCGCCGGCCGGGTCCGCGGGCGGCGGGTCCTCCGGTACGGCCGCCTCGGGGGGCGTCGCGACCGGCACCGAGACGAACCGCGCGGCCACCGCCCCGATCGCCGTCAACGCGAACGGGTACACGCACAGATAGACCCGGAACGCCAGCCCGGGATCGCCGCCGGGGTCGTCGCCGGAGTTGTAGCCGAAGAACACGCCGAGCGACGTGAGCGCGAGCCCGGTCACGACCCCGTTGAGCCGCCCGAAGAAGCCGAACGCGGACAGGAACAGCCCTTCGCGGTGCTCGCCGTTACGCGCCGCGTCGGCGTCCAGCACCCTCGCGACGATGAGGTCGTTCGTCGCGAGCATCCCCGACCAGCCCGCGCCGACGACCACGCCGGCCGCGATGGCGGTGACCAGGTCGCCGGCGAAGAACAGCGCCGCGAACCCGGCCGCGAGGACCACGAAGGCGACCCGCCAGGCCCACAGCGCGCCGTGCCGGGCCACGACCCGCGTCCAGGCCACCAGGCCGGCCGCCGTGACGAGGATGACGACGCCCTGGAGGTAGAGCGCGTTGCCGACCGGCAGGCCGAGCGAGTAGCGGACGTACAGCTGGATGCCCGCGAGGACGAGCGCCATGGCGATGCCGTAGCAGGCGCCGGTGAGCCCGACCGTCCAGAACAGCCGGTTGCGCACGATGGACCACACGCTGCGCAGCAGCATCGGCTGCTCGCGGGTGGAGTAGCGGGGGTTCTCTCGGGCGCCGAGCGCCATGAACACGATCACGGCGAGCGCCACCACGCCGTAGATGACCGCCGTGGTGCGGAAGCCCTCGGTGGAGTCCTCGGTGCCGAACACCTGGGTCGTGAGCACGGGGGTGACCGCGAGCGAGATCACCAGCGCCACGAGCTGGAAGCCCTGCCGCAGGCCGTTCGCCACGGCGCGGTCGCGCTCGCGCGGATACAGCTCGGGCAGCAGCGCGCCGTAGTTGGCGTTGAGCATCGAGTCGAACGCCTCGCACAGGATCGCGAACACCGCGAACCAGATCAGCAGGCCCATGCCCTCCAGCGAGGACGGCGCGGAGAAGAACGCGATCATGCAGGCGGTCAGCAGGGGCGCGCCGACGAGCAGCCACGGCCGACGCCGGCCGAACCGGGTCCTGGTGCGGTCGGAGAGGTGGCCGAGCACGGGGTTGTCGAGCGCGTCGATGACCGCGTAGACCACCATGACCACCCCGTACGCGCGGACGTCCAGCCCGAGGATGTCCACGTAGAAGAGGATCATCGACCCCTTGATCATGTTGATCGGGATCGAGGTGCCGAACATCCCGACGGCGTAACGCCACGCGGGAGTCCGTCCCGGAGCCGGGGGTCCGCCGGGCTGGGACACGCGATCACCCTTCCTCGCCGGACGCCGGCGCGGATGCCGGCGCTGGACGCGAGGTTACTCTCGCGTCCGCGGAAGAACAGCGGGTGAAGCGGAGTCGTGACCTCGCCGGACACCCGGCGAGGCGCTCATGTCGTGCGGCGCGGTTTCGAATCCCGGGAAGGCGCGTCGGACGCGCGCAGACGCTCGCTGTCCTGCTGGAGCTCGTCGATCATCCGGGACGCGTCGGCCTTGCTGAGCCCTTCCGGCACCTCCTTGCCCGCCTCACGGGCGAGGGTGCGCAGGTAGGACTCCTGCGGCCCGGTCATGGGCTCGTCGCCGGTCGTCCACTCCTCCGGGTCCTTCTCCACCGGTCCGTGGCTCATGTGCTCATCTCCTCGAACGTACGTTCCCTCGGTCGGGCACACCACCATGCCCTCAGCGTCGCGGGACAAACCCGCTCGGCCCTGCGGAGCTCCTCCAGGTAGTCGCGGCCGGTCAGCAGCGGGGGACGAATGTTCCCGGCCTCTTCCGCCGGCATCGGGACCTGGCATCGGAGCGTGCGGACTTTCGTGCACGGCGCCGCCGCGTGGGGCGTGGCGTGCCCGTCCCGGCCCAGCGGGGTCGCCGGCGTCACCATGGCCGGGTTCCGCATCCCGGACCTGCGGACGATCCGGATGGTGCCGCGTCCCGCCGTGACGCTGCTCGTCGGGTTCGGCGACGGGACGCCCGTCCTGGACCACGCCGCCGGGCCGCGGCCGGTCGGGAACGTCGCCGCCGGGCCGGGGTTCGGCTCCGGCGGCACCGGGCGGGGTCGCCGGTGGATCCGGAGGTGGCCTGGGTCTGGCGGCGGATCGTCGCAGGCCGCGGCCTGGTCCGGGTCGAGGGGCTGGCCGGCGAGGTCGGGTGGAGCCGCAAACGTCTGTGGTCCCGGTTCGTCGCGGAGCCGTTCCTGGCCGTGGACCACCTCGCCTGGCCCGGCCTCAGCCTCTCCCGGCGGTGAACCGGGCCAGCAGCAGCGCCAGCCTGCGCTCGTGCGGCTCGCGGGGCAGCCGGCCGCCGAGCGTGAGCGTCACCAGGCCGTGCAGGGCGGCCCAGTACGTCTCGGCCAGCAGGGCGAGGTCGTCGTCGCCGGCGTGCGGCCGGACGGCCTCGACGAGCTCCTGGAAGCTCGCCGCGAGCGCGGGCGGGACCTGCGGGGTGGCGAACGGCAGGTCCACGCCGCGCCGGAACATCGCGTCGTAGAGCGCGGGCCGCCGCTCGGCGAAGGCGACGTACGCCTGCCCGACCCCCTCCAGGGCGCCGGTCTCGTCGCTTGCCGCCGTACGCGCGGCGCGCAGCTCGCCGGCCAGCTCGGCGAAGCCCTCCACCGCGACCGCCGCCATGATGGCGTCCTTGCCCCTGAAGTGGCTGTAGAGCACCGGCTGGCTGTACTCCACCCGGTCGGCGAGCCGCCGGGTGGTCACCGCTTCCCATCCCTCGGTCTCGGCGAGCTCACGGGCGGCCGTGATGATCAGCTTCTCGCGTTCCGCGCGTTCACGCTCCCGGCGCGACTGGATTGTCATGCTTCAGAATCTAGCATCGCTAGCTGAATTGTCAGTGCTCTGCTAGCGTGATTCTTGTTCCTAGCGCTGCTAGATTCCCCTGGAGACGAAGATGCTCACCTACCTCGCCTACGGCCTGGCCGTCGTGCTCAACCTGATGATCCTGTTCATCGGCGCCCGTTTCCTGCTCGTCCCGCAGGCCGCGCCGGCCGCCTACGGCGTGCCGGCCAAGGCCGGCGGCGACCGGGCGTACCTGGCCGTCAAGGGGGTGCGCGACGGGGTCTGCGGCCTGATCGGCCTGGCGCTGCTGGCCTTCGCGGGGCCCACCGCCGAGGCGTGGTTCATGCTGGTCGTGGCGCTGGTGCCGTTCGGCGACACCCTGATCGTGCTGCGCAACGGCGGGACGAAGGCCGCGGCGTTCGGCATCCACTTCGCGACCGCCGTGGTCGTCCTGATCTGCGCGGCCCTGCTCTTCGCGGTCAGCTGACCGCCTCGCCGGCGCCGGTGAAGGCGCCGGCGGACGCGGCGAGGACGGCGGTCCTGGCCGCCTGGGCGGGCAGCTCGGGGTCGGGTGGCGTACGGAGCAGCATGAGCTGGTGGTAGAGCGGCGCGGTGGCGGCGACGAGCAGCCGCCGCGCGTCGGTGTCCGGTGGCAGTTCGCCCCGCGCCACCGTGCGGGCCACGATCACCTCGCAGCGGGTGTAGCGGTCCGTCCAGAGCCGCAGCAGGCCGCGTTCGGCCTCCTCGGACCGGAACGAGGCGGCGAGCAGGGCGGCCGCGACCGACGGCCGTGCGGTCAGCGCCTCCTGGTTCTCCTCGTTGAGCGCCGTCAGGTCGCCCAGCAGGGAGCCGGTGTCCCGGGGCTGCCAGTCGTCGTCGCCGGTGGCCGCGAGCAGATCGGCGAGCAGACCGCCGACGTCCCGCCAGCGCCGGTACACCGTGGCGCGGTGCACGCCCGCGCGGGCCGCGACGGCGTCCAGGGTGAGTGCGTCGTAACCGCGTTCGCCCAGCTCGGCCCGCACCGCGTCGAGCACCCGGGCGCGGGTGCGGCTGGTCCGGCCGCCCGGGCGGCGGCGCACCTGACGGGCGGGAGCGGGCGTCTCCCCGGAATCCGTTTGCCCTGCGGACGAGGTCATGACACCATCCTAATGTATAAGTTGTCGCATTAATGGTGAAGGAATGGCCGATGCAACCGCTCGTCCCCGCCGACCCCGACGTCCTGCACCCCATGCCGGGGCAGCCGCGGGTGGTGCTGCTCCGGCCGCTGGTGACGTCCCCGCTGATCGAGGTGGGGGAGTTCTCGTACTATGACGACCCGGACGACCCGACCGCGTTCGAGACCCGCAACGTGCTCTACCACTACGGGCCGGAGAAGCTGGTCATCGGCAGGTTCTGCGCGCTGGGCACCGGGGTGCGGTTCATCATGAACGGCGCCAACCACCGCATGGACGGCCCCTCCACGTTCCCGTTCCCCACCATGGGCGGCTCGTGGGCCGAGCACTTCGACCTGCTCACCGGCCTGCCCGGCCGCGGTGACACGGTCGTCGGCAACGACGTCTGGTTCGGCCGGGGCGCGACGGTGCTGCCCGGCGTGCGCATCGGCCACGGCGCGATCATCGGCGCGGGCTCCGTGGTCACCTCGGACGTCCCCGACTACGGCATCGTCGGCGGCAACCCGGCCCGGCTCATCCGCGTCCGCCACAGCGACGAGGACGTGGCCCGGCTGCTCGCCGTCGCCTGGTGGGACTGGCCGGTCGAGCACATCACCCGGCACGTGCGCACGATCATGTCGGGCACCGTCGCCGAGCTCGAAGCGGTCGCGCCGGCCGTCGGCCGCCCCTGACCACCCGTCGCGTCCCCAGAACCGAACCGAAGGACTCCCACGTGTCCCGCGCCCACATCTCCCGCGCCCACATCGCCATGATCGGCATTCCCGCCGTCAGCCACGTCCTGCCGAGCCTGGACATCATCCGCGAGCTGGCCGCCCGCGGTCACCGGGTGACCTACGCCAACGACCCCGCGGTCCGCGACCTGGTCACCGGGGCCGGCGCGGAGCTGGTGCCGTGCTCGTCCACGCTGCCGGTCGCCGACAACCTCTGGCCCGACGACCCCATCGCCGCGATGAGCCTCTTCCTGGACGACGCCGTCCAGGCCCTGCCGCAGCTCCGGGCCGTCTACGAAGACGACCCCGCCGACCTCTACCTGTACGACATCGGCGCCTATGCCGCCCGCGCGCTCGCCGAGGCGCAGGGCCGCCCCCTCCTGCAGCTCTCGCCGACGATCGTGGGCTGGGACGGCTACGACCAGGAGGTGGCCGCGCACCTCTGGGAGCTGCCGGGCGCCGCCGCCTACCGGGAGAGGTTCGCCGGCTGGCTGGCCGGCTGCGGCGCGACCACCACCGACGTGGACGCCTTCTCCAGCCGCCCCGAACGGGCCCTCGCCCTCATCCCGTACGCCATGCAGCCGCACGCCGACCGGGTCGATCGCCGACGGGTGACCTTCGTCGGCCCCTGCTTCGACCTGAGCGAGGACAAGGACGCGTGGAGCCGCCCCGCGGGCGCCGCGAACGTCCTGCTGATCTCCCTCGGCTCTGCCTACACCCGCCGGCCGGAGTTCTACCGCCAGTGCCTGGCCGCCTTCGGCGACCTGCCGGGCTGGCACGTCGTCCTGCAGATCGGCCGCCACACCGACCCCGGCGAGCTGGGCGACATCCCCGCCAACGTCGAGGTCCACCCGTGGGTCCCCCAGCGGGCGATCCTGGAGCAGGCGGACGCGTTCGTCACCCACGCGGGGATGGGCGGCTGCGGCGAAGGGCTGCTGGCGGGTGTGCCCATGATCGCCGTGCCGCAGGCCGCCGAGCAGTTCCAGAACGCCGACCGGCTCGTGGAGCTCGGCGTCGCCCGCCGGATCGACACCGAGGACGCCACGGCGGAGGCCCTTCGCACCGCCCTGCGCGAGCTCGTCTCCGACCCCGAGGTCGGCCGCCGCTCGGCCCGGCTCCAGGCCGAGGCGCGGGCCGAGGGCGGCACCACGCGGGCCGCCGACCTCATCGAAGGCTTGCTGAGCCCGCGCGGCGGGTTCCTGGAGACCTCTTGACCGGCGCGCCGGAACAGCGCCGGCGGGCGGCCACGTTCTGCTCAGGCGCACGCCCGCGGGCGGGATCGGCGTCATGGTCATCACCGTCGCCGTCGTGGTCGTCACCCACAACCTGGCGGTGGGCGTGGTCGTCGGCTCGCCGGCCGCCCTGGTCGCCTCCTCCGTCGCCGCGCTGGACGCCGTCGAGGCCGAGTGCGCCGCCCGTGGCAAGAGCGTGCGGATCGTCGGGCTCAACCAGCCCAGCGCCCGCATGCACGGCGCCCTGTCCGGGGAGCTGACCGGCGGCCACTTACGCTCCACGTCTTCAGGACGGCCGCCACCGATGAGTTCTGTCGGTGGCGGCTGTCATTCTGTGCATGACAACGAATTCCGCTTGCGCGATCGAGGGCCGCGACGCCGGCCGTGAGCACGTTCCGTCCGACGACCCTGAACGAGGTGCCGTGTCCGGCCGACAGTCCCACTCCCGAGCCAAGTCCACTGGCGGCACGCCGGCGGTGATCCGGCTCCTGGTGCTCGCCACGTTCGTGGTCGTGCTCAACGAGACCATCATGATCAACGCGATCCCCCGGCTGATGAGCGCCCTCGCCATCACCGAGCAGACCGCGCAGTGGCTCTCGACCGCCTTCATGCTCACCATGGCCGCGGTCATCCCCGCCACCGGCTGGTTCCTGCAGCGGGTCACCACCCGCCACGCCTACGCCACCGCGATGGGCCTGTTCCTGACCGGCACGGCGCTGGCCGCCGTCGCGCCGACGTTCGAGGTGCTGCTGGGCGCCCGCATCGTCCAGGCGGCGGGGACGGCCGTGATGATGCCGCTGCTGATGACCACGCTGATGCGGGTGGTCCCCGAGGAGGACCGGGGCCGGGTGATGGGCAACGTCAGCCTCGCCATGTCGGTCGCGCCCGCCATGGGGCCGGCGGTCTCCGGGGTGATCCTGCAGTTCGGTTCCTGGCGGCTGCTGTTCGCCGTGGTGCTCCCCATCGCCGCCCTCATCACCTGGGGCGGGCTGAAGCGGCTCCAGGACGTCGGGGAGACCGAGGTGAGCAGCATCGACTGGTTCAGCGTCGTCACCGCGGCGGCCGGGTTCGGCGGCCTGGTCTACGGCCTCAGCCGGTTCGAGGGCGGCGACCCCGCCTTCGCCGCGGCGATCGTGGCGGCCGGCCTGGTCACCATCGCCGTCTTCGTCTTCCGCCAGCTGTGGCTGCAGAAGCACGGCGTGCCGCTGCTGGACCTGCGCACCCTGCGCCAGCGCACCTACACCGTCGCGCTGATCCTGATGTCGATCGCCTTCATGGCGATGCTCGGCTCCATGATCCTGCTGCCCCTCTACCTGCAGAGCCTGCGCGGGCTCAACGCCCTGGAGACCGGGCTGCTGGTGATGCCGGGCGGGCTCGCGATGGGGCTGCTCGGGCCGACCGTCGGGCGGCTGTTCGACCGGTTCGGCGGCCGGGTGCTGGTCGTCCCGGGCGCGGTCGGGATCATGCTCACGCTCGCCGGGCTCACCCAGGTGTCGATGACCACGCCCTACTGGCAGATCCTCGGCCTGCACGCGCTGCTCATGGTCAGCCTGGCCGCCACCTTCACCCCCGTGTTCACCCTCGCGCTCGGGGCGGTGCCGCCGCGGCTCTACTCCCACGGCAGCTCGATCCTCAGCACGCTGCAGCAGGTCGCGGCGGCGTTCGGCACCGCGCTGGTGATCACCGTCATGAGCGCGCGGGCCGGCTCGCTGCGGGAGGCGGGGGTCCCCGAGGCGCTGGCCCAACTCGACGGCATGCGGCTGGCGTTCGTCATCGGCGCGGTGCTGTCGGTGGCCGTCGTGGGCACCGCCCTGCTGCTTCCCGCCCGTACGGGCGACGCGGAGGGCTCCGAGGAAGCCCGGCCGGTGCACGCGGTGTGAGGGGTGACCCCGGAGGAGGCCGGGAGGCCCGGTCAGCGGCCCGGGGGGTGCGACTCGCACCAGGTGAACAGGTCGCGGACGTGCAGCGGCTCGGGGTGGGGGACAGGCTCGGGTCTGGGGTCGGGCTCGGGTCTGGGGGCGGGCTCGGTTCCGAGGTCGGGGTGGGGCTCGGTTCCGAGGCCGGGATCAGGGTCGGGATTGGGGTCGGGTTTAAGCCCGAGGTCGGGCTCAAGCTCGGCCTTGGGTTCGGGGACGGGTTCGGGGACGGGATCGGGTGGGTCTGCTGACTCGGGCGGATCCTGTGGCTTGGGTGCGGGGGGTGGGGCGTCGGTGGTGGGCAGTGGGTCGTCGCGCATGACCTCCACGATGGCGGGCCACGGAGATCGGGCGCAGCCGTACGGTCACATCTCGCGCGGGTCAGACCGATCCCTCGCAGTTGGTGAGGCGGGATGACCTGCCCGCCGTGCTTCGAACCGCGTGACTGAAGGAGTCGATGCTGGGATGACGGCAGAGCGAACGATGCCTACGCAGGACGACGTGCTCGGATACTTCGACACCCTGTCGAACTGGGGCCGGTGGGGCGACGACGACGAGCTCGGCACTCTGAACCACATCACCGACGAAGTCCGGCTGGCGGCGGCGCGGGCCGTTCGTCACGGCAGGAGCGTGTCGTGCGCCTGGGAGGTGGCCGTACCGGAAGAGATGGAGCGGTCGACGACGGCGTGCCCGTGCGCCGCCGACATGCCGGGCGCCGAGAACATGCCGTCGTCCACGTTCCGCAACGACCGGCACTGGGGCTTCTCGTCGGAGCGGCTCGGCCTCACCTTCCACGGCAACACCGTCACGCACCTCGACTCGCCGTGCCACATCTTCTGGGACGGCACGATGTACAACGGGCGGTCGCACGAGCTGGTCGACGCCGCGACGGGATCGGCGTGGGCGTCCGTCACGGCGGCGGCGAACGGGATCGTCACGCGCGGGGTCCTGCTGGACGTCGCGAGCGTGCGGGAGGTGCCGTGGCTGGAGCCGGGGGAGGGCGTGTTCCCCGACGATCTCGAGGAGGCCGAGCGTCGTCAGGGTGTGCGGGTGCGATCCGGCGACGCGGTGCTCCTGCGGACCGGCTACGGCCGCCACCGGCACGAGAACGGTCCGGCCGGCGGTTTCACGCAGGCCGGGTGGCACGCGTCCTGCCTGCCGTGGCTGCATGAACGGGGGGTCGCGCTGATCGGCGCCGACACGCCACAGGACGTTCAGCCGTCGGGGTACGAAGGCGTGCTCATGCCGGTTCACGCCGTGAGCCTCGTCGCGATGGGGCTGTGGATGCTCGACAACTGCGACCTGGAGGCGTGCGCGAGCACGGCCGCCGAGCTCGGCCAGTGGGACTTCCAGCTCGCGGTCGCACCGGTCCGCTTCGCCGGCACGTCCGGCAGCCCGGTCAACCCGATCGCCACCTTCTGACGGGTTCAACAGGGCGGATCACGGCGGCCTGGCCGGACCACGGCCGAGTGTGGACGGGAATCGGCCGTGAGGTCGGGCGAGAACCGCAGCCGCTACCGATGCCGGTACGGGCGCGGTTGTCGCGTGCCGTCGTGACCCGCTGTCTTCACCGGCTGCTCTCGCCGGCTGCTCTCACTGGGGATGGATCACCACCACCAGCCACCCCAGTCGTCCCCTCCCCAGGGGCCGCCCCACCACCGTCTGCGGTAGCGGCAGCGACGACCGCACCAACGGCGGCGGCGGCAGCAGCCTCCGCCTTCGCGGAACCCATATCCGGCCATGGTTCCTCCCTCTGACGGTCTGATCCCTTCAACACGACGCTAGCTTGCAAATAGGGACGAAATATCGCATATAGGGCGATTTCGCGGTCGTTTGACAGGGATTTGGAGAGGGGCGGTCCGTCACAGCCACCGGAAGGCGACGTGGTGCTCCCGCTCGAAGCGGCGCCGGGTGAGAGCGAGGAGAACGCGGGCGATGGGGCCGCCGGTGTGGGCGAGGACGTGGCCGAGTTCGTCGCGCGGTGTGTCCTGGGCGAGCCAGGGCAGGACGAGCGAGGGCAGGGCGAGTCGGGGCAGGACGAGTCGGGGCAGGGCGAGTCGGGGCAGGGTGACGTCGGGGCCGAGCCGGCCGAGTGCCTGCCATGCCGCCTGCTCGGCCTCCTGCCACGAGGCCACCGACAGGTGTCGCTGGACGAGCGGCAGGACGGTGCTCTCCTCGTACGCCAGCAAGTCCACCAGCGCGTCACGAAGGCCGGCGACCTCGGCGGCGAGTCGCTCCCGGACCCCGGCCCCGGGGATCGGCTCGGAGGTGAGGGTGTGGAAGGCCGCGGCGCAGGCGTCGATCATCGGGGTCAGGCGGTCGCGTTCGGTCCGCGCCCGTTCCGCCGCTTCGCGGGCCGCCGGCTCGCCGGCGGTCTCGGCACGTTCCAGCAGGAGCGGCAGGACGGCGTCGGCCCCGGTCGTACGGTGGCGCAGGACAGCCGCGCAGAGGTGCCAGCGCCGGGCCAGCGCCGCCCACGCCTCGGCGTCCCCGGGCGGCGTGGCGGGCACGGCGCGCGCCAGCAGGTCGAGGTCCCGGCGGAGGGCGTGGTGGAGGGCGTACACGCCGGTGAGGTCGATCGGACCCTCGGCTGTGTGCGTCTGGCCGAGCCGGGCCTGCCGGGCGTGGGTGCGTCCCTCGACGGCGTCGGCGAGGCGGTCCAGTGAGCGCGCCATGTCCGGACGCCGGTCCCGGTGCGGGGGGATGAGGAGCGTCGCGAGCCGCTCCTGACCGGGCGTCAGGTGGGCCACCATCTCGTACGCGTGCGTCACCCGCGTCCCGCCCGGCGCCGGTTCGAGGCGGAAGGTCCACATCGTCGAGTCGGCCACCTTGGCGTCCGGCAGCGTACGGAAGGAGAACTCGCGCCCGGGCTCGGCCACGACGACCTCGCACTGCCGGGTCCAGCGCAGCAGCGCGAAGCGGTTGACCCCGGCGAAGCGGGCGCCGGCGCGGGCCGTGCGTACGTCGCCGGTCCACGTGCAGCGCCGGGTCTCGGGGCTCCACTCGGGGGTGCGCGTGATGTCGGAGACCCAGTGGTAGAGCCGCAGGGGATCGGCGGCGATGACCCGCGACACGCTTCCCTCCCGCCTCATGGGGGAGGTGCCGGCGTCGGAGGGGTGGCGGCGTTCGGCCGAGGTCGCGGTCATCGCGGCTCCTTGGTAGTGTTTATCCCAGCCGAGCTGGATTGGATACAAGATGACTGTAGCCAAAAACCGTGAGCCGTCAAGAAGGTACCGATCGCCGCTCAGGGAGGAGCAGGCCCGGCGGACGCGTACCGCGGTGATCGACGCGGCCACCGGGTGCTTCGTCGAGACGGGCTACGTCGCGACCACGATGAAGGACATCGCGGCGCGGGCCGGCGTCTCGGTGGAGACGGTCTACGCCCAGGGCAACAAGGCGTCGCTGCTGCTCAAGGTGGTGGACCGGGCGCTGGCGGGCGACGAGGGACCGGAGACGGTGCTGGAGCGGCCGGGCATGCGCGGCGTCCTGGAGGCGTCCGAACCCCGCGAGGTCCTGCGGCGGCTGCGGGAGATCCTCGTCGCGGGCATCCCGTACGCGCTGCCGGTCATGCACGCCTTCCAGACCGCGGCCGCCGCCGACCCCGAGATCGCGGAGGTGTTCGCGACCTACGAGGAGCGCCGCCTTACCGACATGACCGCCATCGCCGAGGCCCTGGCCCCCGGCCTGAGGCATGGCATCACCGTGGCGGAGGCGGCGGACGTCGTCTGGGCGCTGTTCACCACCACCGCGATCCGGGCGCTCGTCGTGGACCGCGACTGGGGCGTGGAGCGGTGGGCCTCCTGGGTGACCGACGTGCTGGAGCGCACCTTGCTGGACTGAACTGCTGGACTGAACTGCTGGACTGAACCGCTGGACTGAAGCGGTCAGGCGTCCATGGTCGGGCGGCGGTCGGCGTAGCGGCCCGGCGTGCAGCCGTACTCCTTGGTGAAGGCCGAGATGAACGCCGACGGGCTGGAGTAGCCCACGCGGTGCGCCACCTCGGCGACCGGCCGGGTCTCCAGCAGCACCCGCGAGGTGCTGAGCCGCAGCTTGGTCCGCACCTTCGAGTACGGCATCCCGAACTCCCGCTCGAAGTCGCGCTGCAACGTCTTGACGCTGATGTGCAGCCGTTCGGCCCACTCGGCGAGCCCGGCCTCGTCCCCGGGGTCGTGGGAGAGCGCCCGCGCCACGGTGAGCGCGAAGCCGGTGCCGGTGGCGTGGTGGCCGACGTAGTCGGCGGCGCCCGCGCCGAGCCCGGCCATGATGCGGGCGCGGGCGGCGAGCGCGGCGCCCTCGTCGTGGCCGGGTCGGCAGATGGCCTCGACGAGCCGCGCCGCCTCCGGGTCGATCGAGACCGCGCCGGCCCGCAGGCCGGCGAGCGCCTCGGGCACCTGGCGCAGGCAGATGCGGTAGACGCTCTGCCGGTCCGCGGCGCGTACCTCGTGGGTGACGGCCCGGTGCGCCCAGAACGCCTCGCGTGGCCCGACGAACTGGGTGCGGGCGCCGTACCTGGTCGCCAGCATGCCGTCGGGGGACCAGTAGAGCTGGTGCAGGAAGTCCTGGCGGCCCTCGCTGAACTCCAGCACGGCCGCGGAGCGGTACTTGAGCACGAGGATGCCGTCCGGTCGGCCGAGGCCGTAGCCGTACTCCTCGCACCACAGCGGGTCGGTGCCCACGGGGTCGGCGAGGGTGACGGATTGGCGTCTCGGCGACATCGGTTGGCCTCTCAGAGACATCAGCGGAACCAGTGGTAAGGGTAGCCTAACCTCATCTCTAGGAGTTGAAGGAACCCCATGCACCACGTCCACCTCCGGCGGGCCGCCGGAGCCCTCGTACTCACGCTCGCGATGACGGCCGGCTGCGGCTCGGCCGGATCCGGTGAGAGCACCGCCGACAGCACCGCCGACAGCGCCGCGGGCGCCGGGTCCGCCACGCGCGTCTTCGCCGCCGACAACGGCGAGGTCACCATCCCGGCCGACCCCAAGCGGGTCGTCGCCACGGGCTACGCGGTGCCCGCCCTCATCGAGGCCGACGCCGCGCTGGTCGGCATCTCCTCCTGGCAGCGCGGCCTGCCGTTGATGTCGGACGAGGACCGGGCGACCTACGACAGGCTGGAGAAGATCGCCGGGGAGACCGCGGCGGAGACCAACTACGAGGCCATCGCCAAGGCCAAGCCCGACCTCATCGTCATCGGCGTCCCCGCGCCCGCCATGGCAGACCTCGACCTGGACCGGCTGAAGTCCATCGCGCCCGTCGTCGCCATCGGCCCCACCGTCCCGTCGGCGTGGCGCGAGCTGTCGCAGCGCCAGAGCGACGCCGCCGGCCGCGCCGTGAACTTCGGCGAGGCCAAGGCCGCCTACGAGAAGAAGGCCGGCGAGCTGACCGCCAAGTACAAGGACGTGCTGGCGGGCCTGAAGTTCGGCCACGTCGGCGCGTACGGCGAGATCGCCGGCGGAACGTTCCAGCGCGAGTTCGCCGGCTCCTGGGGCACCAACATCGCCACGGACATCGGCGTCACCTACTACGGCGAGGTCAAGAAGAAGGGCGGCAACGCCGCGGATGTCAGCGAGTACCCCTCGATCGAGGAGCTGAACGAGAGCCTCGGCGAGGCGGACGCGATCACCTACACGGTGCAGGCCGACGGCAAGCCGAACGAGGCCGTCCAGTACGTCCTCGACTCCAAGCTGTGGAAGAGCCTGCCCGCGGTCAAGGCGGGCCGGACGTTCCCGGTCCGCTACAGCGAGGCGGCCACGTACTCCTCGGCCATGAAGACCCTGGACGCGATCGACCAGGCGTTCGCGCCGCTGCTCGCCCAGTGAGCCGGGCCGTGGACATCGAGCGCCACGACCCGCGCGGCCGGGTCGCCGCCCACCACGCCGGCGGCACCGGGGTGGCCAGGATCGGCTACCCGATCGGCGTCCGTACGGCGGCGGTCGCCCGGCGCGAGCTCGTCACGCCGCGCATGCTCCGGCTCACCCTGGCGGGCCCCGAGCTGGACGGCTTCCACACTTACCAGGCCGACGACCACGTGAAGATCGTCTTCCCGGACGCCGACGGCACCCTGCGCGCCCCGGTCCCGAACGACCACCTGGAGCTGGACTGGCCCAGGCCGTATCCCACCACCCGCAAGTACACCGTGCGCCGCTACGACGCCGCCTCGCGGGAGCTGGACCTGGACCTCGTCCTGCACGAGGGCGGCGTGGCGGCCGGCTGGGCGGCCCGCGTCGCGGTCGGCGACCCGGTGACGATCGCCGGGCCGCCGGGGGCCAAGGCGTTCCCGCACCACTACCGGCACTGGGTGTTCGCGGTGGACGCCACCGCGCTGCCCGCGGCCGCGCGCTGGCTGGAGGAGTCGCCGTCCGGGGTCTCCGCGCACCTGGTGATCGAGACCGACGATCCGGCCGAACACGCGTACCCGCTGGCCGAGCGCGCCGGCGTGGAGGTGACCTGGCTCGTCCGCGAGGGCGGGCGGTCGCTGCTGGCCGAGACCGTACGGGGGCTGCGGCTGCCGGAGGGGCCCGCGTTCCTGTTCGCGGCGGGGGAGGCGGGCGACATCAAGCCGCTGCGCGCCTGGAGCACCGGCCGGCTGGACGCGCTGTTCACCGGCTACTGGAAGCGCGGAGTCGCCGGGCTTGAAGACTGACTCATTCGGGCGGCAGGGCGTCCTGGGGACCGGCTCTTCCGCCCGGCCGGCCGCCCAGGCGGCGCGGCGCCGGGTGGTCGTTCTCGCCGTCTTCGTCCTGTTGCTGCTGGCCGCGCTGGTCGCGAGCGTCTGCGTGGGAGCGCGGGCGATCGCGCCGGCCGACGTCTGGCGGGCGCTCGTCGGCGCCGACGGCGGCGAGGCGTACCTGATCGTGCATGACGTACGCGGGCCGCGCACGCTGCTCGGCCTCTGCGTCGGCGCGGCGCTCGGCGTCGCGGGCATGCTCGTCCAGACGCTCACGCGCAACCCGCTCGCCGAGCCCGGCCTCCTGGGGGTCACCTCCGGGGCCGGCTTCGCGATCAACGTCGGCGGCCTGCTGGGGCTGGCCGGCGGGCAGGCGGGGCAGCTCGCGCTGGCCTCGCTCGGCGCCGCGCTGACCGCCGTCCTCGTGTACGCGCTCGGCTCGGCCGAGCCGCTGCGCCTGGTGCTGACCGGCGTCGCGCTCAGCGCGGTGCTCTCCGGGATCTCGCTCGGCCTGCGCCTGATGCTGCCCGACGTGTTCGACAGGTACCGGTTCTGGTCGATCGGCTCGCTGGCCGGGCACGAGCAGGCGCCGCTCGCCCTCCCCACCGCGACGATCGTGCTCGCGCTGGCCGGCGCCGTCCTGGTGGCCCGGCCGCTCAACGCGCTGGCCCTGGGGGACGAGGCCGCGCGCTCGCTCGGCGGGAACGTCGTGCGCACCCGGGTGGCGGTGCTGGTGCTGGTCACCCTGCTGGCCGGGGCGGCCACCGCGGTCGCCGGGCCGATCGCCTTCCTCGGGCTCATGGTGCCGCACCTGGCCAGGCGGCCGGCCGGTGGGTCGGTGCCGTGGCTGATGGCGTACACGATGGTGCTGGGGCCGGTGCTGCTGCTGGCCTCGGACGTCACCGCGCGGGTGCTGCTGCCGACCGGCGAGGTGCCGGTGGCCGTGGTCACGGCCTTCGCGGGCGCGCCCGCGCTCATCTGGGCGGTACGGGCGCGCAGGCGGGTGGCGACATGAGCCGGCTGACCGGCGGGCGGGTGGCCGCATGAGCCGGCCCACCGGCGGGCGGGTGGCCGCATGAGCCGGCTGACCGGCGGGCGGGTAGCCGCATGAGCCGGCCCACCGGAAGGCGGAGTCGCATGAGCCGGGCCACCGCCGCTCCGCCCGTCCTGGCCCGGTCCGTCGTGCTGCGCGTGGGCTCGTGGTCCTTCCGCGCCGGCCGCAGGACGCTGATGGTGTCCGGCGCGCTGCTGGTCGCGGCCCTGGGCGTCGGCCTGCTCGGCCTCTGCCTGGGCGGCGGCTCGTGGACCGCACCCGGCGAGGTGCTGGCCGCGCTGGCCGGTGACGGCGATTCGGTCGTCGTGGTACGCGAGTGGCGCCTGCCCAGGGTCGTCGCCGGGCTGGCGTTCGGCGCGGCGCTCGGCCTGGCGGGGGCGGTCTTCCAGAGCCTCACCCGCAACCCGCTCGGCAGCCCCGACGTCGTCGGCCTGGACGCCGGTGCCTACACCGGCGCGCTGTTCGCGATCACCGTGCTCGGCGGCGGTGCCGGGACGCTCGCGGGCAGCTCCGTCGCGGGTGGCCTGCTGGCGGCGGCGGCCGTCTACCTGCTGTCGCTCGGGACGCGGCTGAGCGGGCTGCGCCTGATCGTCGTCGGGATCGCGGTCAACGCCATGCTGACGGCGCTCAACTCCTGGATCGTGCTCCGCGCCGACCTGGACGTGGCCATCGCCGCCACCGGCTGGAGCTCGGGCTCGCTGAACGGGCTGGACTGGGACGAGATCGCCGTGCCGATCGCCGTCATCGCCGCGCTCGCCCTGCTGCTGGCGGCGCTCTCGCCCGCGATGCGGCAGACGGCGCTCGGCGACGAGCAGGCGATCGCCTCCGGCGTGCGGCTGAACCCGCTGCGGCTGCTGCTCGTGCTGGCCGGCGTCGGCTGCACGGCGACGGTGACCGCGGCGGCCGGGCCGATCATGTTCATCGCGCTGGCCGCGCCGCAGATCGGCCGGCTGCTGGCGGGCACGGCCGGCGTCGCGCTCGCCCCGGCGGCGCTGGCGGGCGCGGTGCTGCTGCCGGCCGCCGATGTGGTCGCCCAGGTCCTGCTCGCCCCGGTCGCCCTGCCCGTGGGCGTGGTGACGACGGTGATCGGCGGCTGCTACCTCATCACGCTGCTCGCCAGGAAAGCGCGGCGCGCGGCCAGCCCACCCACGAGCTGAGCACGCGCGCCGCCCCCGCGCCGGTCTGCCCCCGCACAGGCCCGCCCCGCACAGGGCTGCCCCGCACAGGCCCGCCCCGCGCGCCGGGCCGCCGCGCGCCGGGCTGCCCCGCGCGCCGGGGCCGCCCCCGCCCCGCGCGAGCTGCCCCGGCGCCGGGCAGCGCAAGGGCGTCAGGGGGTGGGGTGGCTCGCGCGCATCTCGTGTTCGATGTCTCGGGCGGTCACTGACAGGGCGCCCACCAGCTCCGGTAGCCGGTTGCGGGAGAAGCGGCTGGTGGGCATCGACACCGACAGGGCCGCCTGGGCGCCGCCGTCGGGGCCGCGTACGGCACGGCCGACGGCGGTGACGCCCGACTCGGTCTTGCCGGCGTTGATGGCGAAGCCCCGCTCGCGGACGTTGCGCAGCTCGCGGCGGAGCGCCGTCAGGTTGGGCCGCTGGTCGAGCCGGTCGGCCCACTTGTCCTCGTCGTAGAGCCCGTCGAGCCGCTCCTGCGGCAGGTCGGCGAGCAGGACCTTGCCGCCCGAGGCCAGGTGGGCGGGGAAGACCATGCCCTCGCGGTTGCCGACCCGCAGCGCCTGCGTGCACTCGACGGAGCCGATGAAGCGTACGTGGTCGCCGGAGAGTATCTGCAGGTTCGCGCTCTCCTGGACCCGTTCGACCAGGGCGGCGAGGTGCGGCATGGCGACCGCGCGGAGCAGCGCGGTGTGCGACTGGGAGCGGCCGCCCAGCGAGAGCACCGGCCCGGCGGCGTACTGGTGGTCCTCGCGGCGGACCGCGAAGTCGCGGTAGACGAGCATGGCGAGCAGCCGGTGCGCGGTGGAGGGCGCCACCCCGAGCCGCCGCGCCGCCTCGCCCACCCCGAACGGGCCCTCGACCTGGAGCATGACCGCGAGCTGCAGCGCGTGATCGACGCTGCGGACCAGATAGTTGGGAGGATTCTTCACAGCAGAATCTCCTATTCTTTTCCGCTCCCCACGATACAAGCTGGAGACCCGCGGGAGCGGCGGCGTGCCGTCGCGCCGTCCCGCGTCGAGGACGCTAGGAGTGGACATGACCGAGATCGCGAACTCCCCGGTTCGCCTCACCGCCGTCGACTCGCCGGATCAGCCGACGCCGTCGGCGGCACTGGAGGAGCTGTACCGCGGCTTCGAGAAGGAGCTGCTGGTCCCGCTGTGGACCGAGATCGGCGACCTGATGCCGGTGCACCCGAGGAGCAAGGCGGTCCCGCACCTGTGGCGGTGGGAGAACCTGGTGGCGCTGGCCGGCGAGGCCGGGCACCTGGTGCCGGTCGGCAGGGGAGGGGAGCGGCGGGCGATCGCGCTCGCCAACCCGGCGCTCGGCGGCCGGCCGTTCGCGACGCCGACGCTGTGGGCGGCGATCCAGTACCTGATGCCGGGCGAGGACGCCCCCGAGCACCGTCACACCCAGCACGCCTTCCGTTTCGTGGTCGAGGGCGAGGGCGTCTGGACGGTCGTCGGCGGCGACCCGGTGCCGATGCGCCGCGGTGACTTCCTGCCGCAGGGCGGCTGGAACTGGCACGCGCACCACAACGCCGCCGACCGGCCCATGGCGTGGATCGACGGCCTGGACATCCCGTTCCAGTACGTCACCGAGTCCCAGTTCTTCGAGTTCGGCCGCGACCGGATCAGCGACGCCGAGCGCACCACGCCCGAGCGGTCCCGTTCCGAGCGGCTGTGGGGGCATCCGGGCCTGCGGCCGGTGTCCGCGCCCGGTGCGCGGACCTCCTCCCCGCTGCTGGCCTACCGGTGGGCCGACACCGACCGCGCCCTCGCCGACCAGCTCGCGCTGGAGGCCGAGGGTTACGCCGGCACGGTCGAGCCCGGCCACGCCGCCGTCCGTTACACCAACCCCACGACCGGCGGCGACGTGCTGCCCACCATCCGGGTCGAGATGCACCGCGTGCGCGCCGGCGCAGAGACCGCGCCCCGCCGGGAGACCGGATCCTCGGTCTACCAGGTCTTCGACGGCAGCGGCCGGATCACCGTCGGCGACCGGTCGTGGTCGGTGACCCGTGGCGACCTGTTCGTCGTGCCGTCCTGGACGCCGTTCTCGGCGCGCTCCGAGGCGTCGGCGTCCGACTCCGACTCCGGCTCGCTCGACCTCTTCCGGTTCAGCGACAGCCCGATCTTCGAGGCGCTGCGCCTCGACCGCTCCGACGTGGAAAGGCCGCAGGCATGAGGCTCGCCACCATCCGTACCTCCCAGGGGGGCACCCGCGCCGTGCGGGTCGAGGGGGAGACCCTGGTCGACCTGGGCCTCGCCGACGTCGGCGAGCTGCTGGCCCGGCCCGACCGGGCGGAGCGCGCCGCCCGGTCGGGCGAGCCGGTGGCGGCGTCCGGGTTCGCGCCCGTCGTGCCGAACCCCGGCAAGATCGTCTGCGTGGGGCTCAACTACCGCAACCACATCCTGGAGATGGGCCGGGAGCTGCCGCGGCACCCGACGTTGTTCGCCAAGTATCCCGAGGCGCTGGTCGGCGCGTACGACGAGATCAGGCTCCCGCCGGAGTCGGACCAGGTGGACTGGGAGGCCGAGCTGGCGGTCGTCATCGGGACGCGGGTGCGGCGCGCGGACGAGGCCGAGGCCGCCGCCGCCATCGCCGGGTTCGCCGTGCTCAACGACGTCACGATGCGCGACTGGCAGTACCGCTCGCCGATGTGGCTCCAGGGCAAGACCTGGGAGGCCAGCACGCCCTTCGGTCCTTATCTGGTCACGCCGGACGAGCTGGAGGGCGGCGTACGGCCCTCGCTCACGCTGACCGGCTGGGTGGACGGCGAGCAGGTGCAGCAGGCCGACACCGCCGACCTCGTGTTCGACCCGGTGGACCTGGTCCGCTACGTCTCCACGATCCTCACGCTCAACCCCGGCGACGTCATCGCCTCCGGCACGCCGGGCGGCGTCGGCCACGCCCGCAAGCCCGCCCGCTACCTCGCCGACGGCAGCGTCCTCGCCACCGAGATCACCGGCCTCGGCCGCTCGAAGGTCAAGGCCGTCGCCGAGGCGGTCGCGCGATGACCGGCGACCGCGGCCGCGCCGACAGCCTCCGCTGGACGGCCGAGGGCAGCGCGATCTTCTTCGACGCCCTGGCCGGGCTGCCGGACGAGCGCCTGGACGCGCCGACCGCCCTGCCGGGCTGGAGCGGCAGGCACCTGCTCGCGCACGTGGCCGCGAACGCCGACGCCCTGGCCAACCTGGTGCACTGGGCGCGCACCGGCGAGGAGCGCCCCATGTACTCCTCGCCGGAGCAGCGTGACGCCGACATCGCGGCGGGCGCGGCCAGGCCCGTCGCCGAGCTGCGGGAATGGGCGGCGCGGGCCGCCGACGACCTCGGCGCGCGCCTCGCCGAGCTGGACGAGCGGCAGTGGAAGGAGCACGTCCGCACCGCGCAGGGCCGTACGGTCACCGCCGAGGAGATCCCCTGGATGCGCGCCCGCGAGGTCATGGTGCACGCCGTGGACCTCGGCGCGGGGGTGACGTTCGACGACCTGCCCGCGGACTTCCTCGCGGCGCTGGTCGGCGACATCGCCGCCAAGCGCGCCGCCGCCCCCGGCCCGGCGCTCACGCTCACGGTCACCGGCGGCGGAACGTGGTCGATCCCCGGCTCCGGGCCCGCCGTCCCGCTCACCGGGACCCTCGCGGGCCTGGCCGCCTATCTCTCCGGCCGGGGTTCGGGCGGCGTGACCGGCGAGGCGGGCGGCCCACCCCCCGAGCTGCCGCGCTGGCTCTAGCCGCGAACCTGAAGAGGAAAGGAACGGACATGGTCGGAAACGGCCGCGACGTCGACGTCGTCGTGGTGGGCGGGGGCATCGGCGGCCTGGCCAACGCCCTGGCGCTGACGCGCAAGGGCCTGCGGGTCCGGGTGCTCGAACAGGCCCACGAGTTCGGCGAGGTCGGCGCGGGCCTGCAGATCGCGCCCAACTGCACGCGCATCCTCGACCGGTGGGGGCTGCTCGACGAGGTCACGTCGCTCGGCGTGCTCCCCGAGAGCATCGTCATGCGCGACGCCGTCGACGGCGAGGTCCTCACCCGGCTCGACCTGCGGGACGTGGAGCGGCGCTACGGCTTCCCCTACCTGGTGATCCACCGCAGCGACCTGCACGGCACGCTGCTGCGGGCCTGCCGCCGGGCCGGGGTGGACCTCGTCAACGACGTCACGGTCACCGGGTACGAGCAGGCCGCGGACGGAGCGGTCGCCGTGCACGCGGGAGGGCGCGAGCGGGGCGCGGTCGTCCTCGCCGCCGACGGGCTCCGCTCCGTGGCCCGCCGCCTGCTGAGCGACGACGAGCCGGTCAGCTCCGCCTACGTCGCCTACCGGGGCGCGGTGCCGTTCGAGCAGGTCGCCCGGCTCGACGTGCAGCCGAAGGACGTGGTCGTGCACGTCGGCCCGCGCTGCCACTTCGTCCAGTACGCGCTGCGCCACGGCGAGATGTTCAACCAGGTCGCGGTCTTCGAGTCGCCGAAGGCGCTGGCCGGCGAGGAGGACTGGGGCACGCCCGACGAGCTGGACGCGGCGTTCACGGCGACCAGCGAGCAGGTGCGGGCCGGGCTGCCGCTGATGTGGCGCGACCGCTGGTGGCGGATGTTCGACCGCGATCCGATCGACGACTGGGTACGGGGCCGCGTCGCCCTCACCGGCGACGCCGCGCACCCGCCGCTGCAGTACCTCGCGCAGGGCGCGGTCATGGCCATCGAGGACGCGTGGGTGCTGTCCGAGCACGTGGCCCGCCTGACCGGCCCGACCGGTGGCCCGACCGGTGGCACGGCCGGCGTGGACTGGGACGCCGCGCTGGCGGCCTACAACGCCGTCCGTCCCCTGCACTGCCGGCGGGTGCTGACCACGGCCCGCGCCTGGGGCAGGCTCTGGCACCACGACGGGGAGCGGCGGGAGTGGCGCAACGCGGTGCTCCGCGAGCGCGACGTCCACGACTACGCGTACGTGGACTGGCTCTTCGGGCCGACGGCGCTCACGCCCGGCGAGCTGCCGCCGATGTTCCCCGGGTACGACGGCGAGCCCGCCCTGGCCTGATTGCGGTCCACCGTAACGACGGTTTCGGGTCCGATCGGCCGAAGATTTCGGGAGCGCTCCCAAAGCTTCTGTGCTCCGCTTCACCTGCGCTTACGTAGTCTCCGGCCTCCGGACGCCCGCCTGGAAGGGGATGGACGCCCATCGACGGCCTTTTCGCGCGGGGTCTTGACATCGCAGGCAGACGATTTACTCAAAAGTTTGACCACCCTTTTGGACGTACCGCCCAGCAGGCTTTGAACTGGTCTTTTGCTGTTGTCTCACAAGCAGTCAGTATCGATGCAAATTCCGGCGAGTCCCTAATTTCATATTGAGACCGGCTCCGTGGAGAGGGATGTCATACTGCGCTGGGAGCGCTCCCGCCGACCCGTCCCCGACCTCCGAGGGCCCGGTACGTGAATCATCCCGACCCCCCGCTCGACACCCGCCGCCCCTGGGCCGCGCACATCTGGTGGATCGCCCTGGCCGCCGGCGCCGCCGGCTTCGCCTTCGTCTGGCTGGCCACCCCGCACACCCGCGACATCGAGGCCGCCTGGCAACTGGCCGCCAAACTGCTCGCCTTCGCCTGCCTGTGCTGCGCGATCGCGTTCTTCCCGTGGGTGTCGCCGCGGCTGCACTGGCTGCTGTACGTCCCGTTCGTCGTCCTGACCGGCTATCTCGTCCCGCGCATCAGCTGGTTCTACTACGGCGACGGCGCCCGCGCCCACGGCGACTCCTTCTACACCCACCTCTATCTGCTGCTCTATCCGGGCATCGTGCTCTCCGTCGCCGCCGCCTACCGCATCGGCGGCGGCTCGCCAGGCCGCTGCCTGAAGATCATGGCCACCGGCGTGCTGATCGTCTTCTCCGGTTTCCTCGACGTCATGTGGCAGGTGGTCAACCCGGTCACGATCCCCGAGACCATCGACGCCCCGCACATCAACCTGTTCACCGGCGGGCCGATCTCGTTCGGCGCGGCGATCTGGTTCACGCTCGCGCACGTCCCGATCATCGCCGGGATCAACCTGCTGCCCCTCGACCGCTGGATCGAGCGCCTGACCGGCGCCGCCCCGAGGAGGTGACCGATGCCCATCGAGATCTCGGTCGCGGCCCCCGCCTACAACGAGGCGGCCAACATCGCGGCGGCCGTCACCGAGTGGCGCGACTACCTGGAGCGCCACCCCGAGGTCGCCGCGTGGGAGATCGTCGTCTGCGACGACGGCAGCTCGGACGGCACCGGCCGGATCCTGCGCGAGCTCCAGGCCGGCTGCCCGCGGCTCACGGTCGTCACCTTCGCCAGCAACCGGGGCGCGGGCGCGGCCATCGCCGCCGCCATCGCGGCCACCCGTCTGGAATGGGTGGTCCTGCTCGACTCCGACGGCCAGTTCCCGATCGCCAACCTGGACGCCTTCATCGGGCGCATCCAGGCCGGCGGCGTGCTCGCGCTGTCAGGGGCGCGGATCAGGAAGGCCGACAGCCTGCCGTACCGGTGGGGGTCGGCCGCCAGCGGCGCGGTCAGCAACCTGCTGCACCGCACCCGCTACCGCGACTTCAACTCCATCTTCAAGGTCGTGCACGGGCCGCTGTTCCGGGCGCTGCCGCTGGAGTCGGCGGGCATGAACTGCTCCACCGAGATCACCGCCCGCGTCGCCGAGCTCGGCCACACCTGGACGGAGCTGCCCATCGAGCACCGCGAGCGGGGCGGCGGCAGCCGGGGCTGGCGGTTCTGGCGCGGCGCGCGCGACCGGGCGCTGTTCGTGGGCTACCTCGGGCTGCGGCACTGGCTGCTGCGCCGCGGCGTGCTGCGCGTGCCTGAGCGGGGTCTGCCTGAGCCGGGCCTGCCTGAGCCGGGCCTGCCTGAGCCGGGCCTGCCTGAGCCGGGCCTGCCTGAGCCGGGCCTGCCTGAGCCGGGCCCGCCCGAGCCGCGCCTGCCTGAGCCGGGCGAGCACGTCGGCGTGCCCGTACGGGAGGCCCGATGAGGGTGGCCATGTTCAGCGGCGGCCGGGGCGCGGCCGGCATCGCGCGGGCCCTGCTGCGCACGCCGGGCCTCGACCTCGCCCTGCTCGTCAACGGCTACGACAACGGCCTGTCCACCGGCGCGCTGCGCCGCTACCTGCCCGGCATGCTGGGCCCGTCCGACTTCCGCAAGAACCTCCTGCTCCACCTGGGCCGCGACGACCCGCGCCGGGCGCTGCTCGAACACCGGCTGCCGCCCGGCAGCACCCTCGCCGACCTGCACAGGATCGCCGGGGCCGCCCCCGAGCCGGTGGCGCGCGACCTGCGGATCTTCGCGGCGCGGCTGGCCGCCGGCCCCGGCGGGTTCGACCTGACGGACTGCGCGCTCGGCAACCTGGTGTTCGCGGGGGCGTACCTGCGGCTCGGGGAGGACTTCAACGCCGCCGTACGGGCCTGCGCCCGCACGTTCGCCACCCCGGCGCGGCTGCTGAACGTCACCGACGGCACGAACGCTTACCTCGTCGCGCTCAAGCAGGACGGACGGGTGCTGGCCGACGAGGCCGACATCGTCGGCCCGCAGGACGCCGCCGCCATCACCGATCTGTTCCTGCTGCCCGCGCCGCTCACCGGGCCCGAGCTGGCCGGGCTCGCGGGGCTGCCCGCCGAGCGGGTGCGCGAGCTGCTGTCCCGCCGCGCCGTCCCCGCCGCGCCCGACCCCGAGGCGCTGCGGGCGCTCGCCGACAGCGACCTCGTCGTGTACGGCCCCGGGACCCCGCACTCCTCGCTGCTGCCCAGCTACCTCACCCAGGGCGTGGCCGAGGCCGTCGCCGGAGGACGGTCGGCGGCGCGGGTGTTCGTGGTCAACGTGGGCAGCGACCACGACGTCCAAGGGCTGAGCGCGACCGACCTGGTGGACCGGGCGCTGGCGTACCTGGGCGACCCCGGCAACGAACAGCGCCTGATCACCCACATCCTCAGCCACGACGGTGCCGCGGGCGGGCCGGCGGTGCCGCGCGCCGTCGCCGAGCGGGGGACGTGGGCCGGCGCCCGCTGGATCGCCGCCGACCTGGAGGACCCGTGCCGTCCCGGCAAGCACCACGGCCCCCGCACCGTGGCGGCGCTGCGGGCGCTGCTCGGCGAGACGCCCCTGGCGCGGGCCGGATGAGCGGGGAGCGGTCCTGGCGCGTGTGGCTGTGCGACCTCGACGGGACGCTTCTGGACTCCTTCCCCGCGCACGAGGCCGCCTTCCGACAGGCGATCGCCGAGCTGGTACCGTCCCGGCTGGCCGGGTTCAGGTACGCCGAGCACGCCGGGGCGAGCACGGCCGCCGTCGCCGCCCGCCTGACCGGGGACCCCGATGTGGCCGATCGGCTGGCCCGGCGCAAGCAGGGGCTCTACCGCGAGCACGTACGCGCCGGGCGGGTCCGGCCCTTCCCCGGCGCGCGTCTCCTGCTCGACCGGCTCGCCGCCGGCGGGCGGACGGCGTACGCGGTGACCGGCGGCAGCCGCGTGTCCGTCGCGCGGGCGCTGGCCGGCGCCGGGCTGGCGGACGCCTTCCGCGACGTGCTGACCGCCGACGACATCCCGGTCAGCAAGCCCGACCCGGAGGTCTACCGCCTGGCCTGCCGCCGCTGGGACGTGGACCCGGCGGAGGCGGTCGTGCTGGAGGACTCCGCGCACGGGGTGGCGGCGGCGCTCGGCGCGGGCCTCGCGACGCTGCACGTCCACACCGCCGAGCCGATGCCCGGCGCGATCGGGGCGGGCGACCTGCACGACGTGGTGTCCCTCGTAGGAGAAGAGATGAACGGCAGTGAGTGAGCGGGGGGTGTGCGCCGTCGTCCCGGCGGCGGGGCGGGGGACCCGGCTGGGCTCCGGCGTACCCAAGATCATGATCGAGGTCGCGGACGGCGTGACGCTCTGGCACCTGCTGCGCAGGCGGCTGCGGCCGGCCGCCGGGCACGTCCACGTCGTCGTCTCGCCCGACGGGGAGGGCCCGTTCCGCGCGCTGGCCGCCGCGGACCTGGCCGGCGGCGGGGTGTCGGTGAGCGTCCAGGAGCGGCCCACGGGCATGGGGGACGCGATCTTCGGCGCGGCGGCCCGGCACTGGGCGGCGTACGAGACGATCCTGGTGGTCTGGGGCGACCAGGCGAACCTGTCGGCGGAGACCGTGCGCGCGGTGCTCGCCGCGCACCCCGGCGAGGGCGTCACGCTGCCGCTGGTCGCGATGGCCGACCCGTACGTGGAGTACGAGCTGGCCGGCGGCGAGCTGGTCCGCGTCCGGCAGTCCAGGGAGGGCGAGGAGTGCCGGCCCGGCGGGCTCAGCGACGTGGGCGTGTTCTGCCTGGCCACGGACGGGCTGGAGGCCGCCTGGGCCCGCTACGTGGCAGGGGCCGGGCGGGGCGCGGCCACCGGAGAGGTGAACTTCCTGCCGTTCCTGACGCATCTGTCCCGGGTGGAGCGCCGGCCGGTGACCGTCGTGCCGGTCGCCGACCCGGCCGAGGCACGCGGCGTGAACACGCCCGAGGACCTGGAGTTCGCCCGCCGGACGTACCTGCGGTGCCCGGACTGAGCGCCCCCGAGCGCCGCAGCACGCGCGGCTGGCTGGCCGCGCACCGGTGGGCGGCCGGGCCGACCCTGGTCAGCACGCTGGCCAGCGGGATCGCCGCGGCCACCACGCTGGTGATCGCGCGCGGAGCGGGGGCGGCGGCGTTCGGCGACTTCACGGTGGTGCTGTCGATCGCGCTGATCGTCACCGTCGGCATGCTGACCAGCCTCCACTACGTCATGCTGCAGGAGCTGCCGCGCGCCGCCCCCGAGGAGCGGCCGGCGCTGCTGACGACGGCGCTGCTCGCCACCCTGGCCGTGAGCGCGGCCCTCGCCGGGCTCGCCCTGCTGGCGGCGCCGCTGCTCACCGCCGCGCTCAACGTGGACACCGGGACGCTGGCCGCCGGGCTGGCGCTGGCCGCGTCCATGACGGTCAACCAGCTCGCGGAGAGCTTCCTGCGGGGGCTGAAGCGCTTCGCGTTCGTGGCGTGGCTGAAGCTGGCCGTCGCGCTCTGCTACCTGGGGGCCGCCTGCTTCTGCCTGCTGGTGCTGGGCGTGCGGGAGGCGGAGCCGTACCTGGCGGCGCTGATCGTCACGAACGCCGGGTTCGCCGTGGTCGCGGTGGCGGCGGCCCGGCCGCGGCTCGGGGCCTGGTCGGCGCGGCTGGCCGTGACGCTGTACCGGCACGGCGGCTGGGTGACCGCGATCGCCGCGCTGAGCGGCGTGCTGTTCGGGGTGGACGTGATCTTCCTCAACCACTGGGCTCCGGCGGCCGACGTGGGCGTCTACTCCGTCTACAACGGCTTCCCCAAGCGGCTGATGGGCGTGGTGTTCACCGACGGGATCGGGCTGGCGCTGCTGCCGCTCATGGCCACCACCGACAAACCCCTGCTGATGCGGCGGATCGCCCGGCTGGCGCCCGCCGTGGCCGTCGCGACTGCCGTGCTCTCCTTCGCCGCGAGCCTGGTGTTCTTCCTGCTGATGCGCGGCGCCTACCCGTACGCGCCGGAGCTGATGGCGCTGTCCGCGCTCGGCATCGGCCTGCACACCGCCTTCAACCTGTACTCGGTGGCGCTGTCCATGGACGGGGTGCGCGGCGCGAAGGTGCTGGCCGGCTGCCTGCTGGTGAGCGCGCCGCCCGCGCTCGCCGTGCTCGCCGTCTGCGTGCGCCGGGACGGGCTCACCGGCGGGCTGGTGGGCTTCGCGCTGGTCAACCTGGTCCTGCTGGCCGTCGTGGGGACGACGGCCGCCCGGAGATACCGCTCGTGAAGGACGTCATGAGAATCGCCTGCATCGTCAACCAGTTCCCGCCGAACGTGACCGCGGGACTCGGCCGGTACGTCGAGCTGATCACCCCGCACCTGGCCCGCGACCACGACCTGACCGTCCACACGCCGAACGACGGCGCCCTGCCCGTGGACGAGCGGGTGGACGGGGTCGCCGTGCACCGCCCGCGCGTCCGCCTGCCCGGCGGCGGCAGGCGGCTGAACCGCACCAGGCGGGCGGAGTTCCTGCTGCTCGCGGCGCGCGTGGTGGCCAGCAACTGGCGCTACGTGCGGCGGCTGCGCCGCGGCCCCCGGCCCGACCTGGTCGCCGTGCACGACTCCACGAACTTCCTGGCCGGCCTGCTCTGCCACTACCTGCTGCGGCTGCCGGTCGTCTTCCACGTCCACACCACCGAGTACGGCGTCGCGCCGCAGCGCAGCATCGCCGACCCGTTCAACCTGTTCGCCGCGCTGGAGCGGTGGCTGGCGCGCGTCTCGCGGCGGGTGGTGGTCGCCACGCCCGAGGTGCGCGAGCAGCTGCTCGCCGCCGGGTGGCGGCGCACGCCCATCGACGTGGTGCCGCTCGGCGGCACGTACGAGGCGGCGCTGGCCGGCCCCGCCTTCGACCGGGAGGCGCTGCGGGCGGAGGCGGCCGAGCTGCGCCGGTCGCTGGGGCTCGCCGAGCGGGACCGGGTGCTGCTGTTCGTCGGCAGGATCGAACGGCAGAAGGGCGTCTACCAGCTCCTGGAGGCGATGCGGGAGGTGGTGAAGGCGGTGCCGGGGGTGCGGCTGGTGATCGCCGGCGAGGGCGACGAGACGGGCGTGCGGCGCATCGTGGCGGCGACCGGGCTGCGCGGGAAGGTGGTGTGCTCCGGGCGGTTCGTACCGGCTCGGGAGCTGATGGCGTACTACGAGCTGGCCGAGGTGTGCGTGTTCCCGTCGCTGTTCGAGCCGTTCGGGCTGGTGGCGACCGAGGCGATGGCGCTCGGGCGGGCCGTGGTGCTCGGCGACGGCTTCTCGCGGATCTTCATCGGGCCGGACCCGGCGCGGCCGGCGGTCCGGTTCGTCCGGGCGAGCGAGCCCGCCGACATCGGGCGCGGCGTCGTCGAGGTCATGTCGGACGCGGCGCTGCGGCGGGCGCTGGCCGGGCGCGGGGAGCGGCTGGTCAGGGAGGGGCTGAGCTGGGAACGCGCCGCCGCCGAGACGCTCGCCGTCTACGACGCGGCGCTCAAGCCCTGAAGACCCGCTTTTAGGCTCTGGCCGGGCGGAGCACGCGCAGGGAGCCCACCGCCAGCCCGGCCACGAGCACCACGTGCACGGCCAGGTGCACGGCCATGAAGTAGGCGGTGAACCCCGCCCCCCGCTCCCGGTGGACGAACCGCAGCAATCCCGGATCCGCCACCACGAACCACCCCACCAGCGCCACCGGCACGGCCAGCAGCGCCGGTGACAGCAGCGCCAGCGGCAGGCAGGCCAGGGCGAGCGCGCAGGCGAGGATGCCGGCCCGGCTGTTGGCGTTCTCCGGCTTGGCCGCGCCGCGCCGGGCGGTGGCCAGCGCCAGCGGGATCAGCGGCAGCGCCCGCCGCCACTGCTCGCCGAGTACCGGCAGCAGCCGGTGCCCCTCGTCGTGCCGGCCCACCACGGCGTCGGACAGCACGATCCTGGTGCGGACCGCGAGGCGGCTGCTGTACTCGACGTCCTCGCAGTCGCGCAGGCTCTCGTCCAGCGCGCCGGCCGCCGCCAGGACCTCGCGCCGCACCGCGGCCAGCGCGAACACCACGCTGTTGACCTCGCCCACGTGCCGGCTGCGCCAGTGCACCTGGTGCAGCAGGCGGTACCACTCGACGGGGCCGTCGTCGATGAGCGGCTCGGTGTCGTACACGCCGTGCACGCAGCCCACGCCCGGATCCGACTCCAGGATCGCCATGGCGCCCGCCACGGCGTCGGGGCGCAGCGCCACGTCGCTGTCCAGGAAGAAGATCACCTCGCCGGTGGTGCTCGCGACGCCGGCGTTCCTGGCCGCGGACACGCCGCGGTTGTCCGGCAGGCGTACGACCCGGCAGCCCAGCTCCTCGGCCACGGCGGGGGAGCCGTCGGAGCTGGCGTCGTCCACCACCACGATCTCGTCGGGCACGCGGGTCTGCGCCAGCACCGACTCCAGGCACAGGCGCAGGGTCCGCGCGGCGTTGTAGCAGGGCACGATCAGGGAAACTCTCGTCACGGGGGACCCCTCGGCAACGGCTCGTCCTGACGGCCGGCTGCGACGCCCCGGCCACCCCTCCATGATCCCGCATCGCGCCCGTCATGGGGGCCGTAGAGGTCGTCTGTCTTGAAATTAGATCATTTCTCCAGAAAAATGCTCTGGCATGACCTCTCTCGCGGTGGTGACCGGCGGCAATCGCGGCATCGGGCACGCGGTGTGCGCCCGCCTGGCGGCCGACGGCTACAAGGTGCTGCTGGTCGCCCGCGATCCCGTACGGGGCCGGCGGGCCGCCGCGGCGCTCGCGGGCGACGTCGAGTGCGTGCCCGGCGACCTCACCACCGTGGCGTCCGTCCGCAGGCTGGCCGAGGACCTGCGTACGCGGTGCCCGCGCGTCGAGGTGCTCGTGCACAACGCCGGGCTCTGGCCGAGCCGCCGCGTCCTGACCGGCGACGGGCTGGAGGAGTCGTTCGCGGTCAACCACCTGGCGCCGTTCCTGCTCAACCACCTGCTGGAGGACCGGCTCGAACGGGTGGTGCAGGTCAGCGCGGGAATCTACGTCAAGGGCCGGGCCGAGCCCGGACGCACCGCCGTCGGCGCGGACTTCTCCTCCCTGCGCACCTACGCCGACACCAAGCTGTGCAACCTGCTGACCGTGCCGCTGTTCGCCGAACGCTGGCGCGACCGGGGGATCACCATCGACGCCGTGCACCCCGGCGTGATCCGCACCGGGCTGGGCGACCGCGGCGGCCCGCTCGGCTGGCTGCTCAAGGCCGCCAAACGCAAGTGGGCCACGCCCGAGGAGGGCGCCGCGCCGGTCGCCGCCCTCGCCCGCGACACCGGCACCGGCCGCTACTTCGACCAGACCAGGGAGGTCCCGCTGGAGGGACCGGCCGCCGACCGCGACCTCGCCCGGCGCATCTGGGACGAGGCCGAGGAGCTGACGGCGGCCCGGTGACCCCGCACAGGCGCAGCGCCGAGACGATCACGAAGCTCCTCGACACGGCCCTGGAGCTGCACCCCGGCGACTTCACCCTGAGGGCCGTGACCGAGCGCAGCGGCGTCAGCATGGGCAGCCTGTACCACCACTTCGGCAGCCTGGAGGGGCTGGCGGCCGCGCTGTACAGCCGGTGCATGGCCGAGCTGCTCGACGCGCTGATCGCCGCCGTGGAGAGCGCCGCGGACGCCCGTGACGGCGTGTGCCGGGCGGTGCGGGCGTACCTGGACTTCACCGGTAGCCATCCGGACAAGGCGCGCTTCATCCACGCGGGGCCGTACGCGATCGACCTCGGGCCGCACGCCGAGCGCATCGCGGCCGGCAAGGCGGAGCGGCTGGCGCGGCTGAACGACTGGATCGGCCGCCACATGGCGGCGGGAGCGGTCGCGCCGCTGCCGGCGGCGCAGGTGGAGATGCTGCTCATCGGGCCGGTCGCCGAGGTGACCAGGCGATGGCTGGCCGGGGCGCCGGGCATCGACCTGGCCGAGGCGGCACGCATCCTGCCCGACCGCATCTGGCGCTCCCTGAGCCCCTGACCGCCCGGCTCAGCGGCCCCGCGGACGCCGGCGACGGGCAGGGCAGACGGGCCACGCGGTAGAGCGCGACGATCAGGGTCACCGCGGCCACGAACCAGGCGACCGCACCGAGCCGCCAGGGGGGAGGGGGAAGACCTCGCTCCGCCGCTAACCTGTTCGTTCTGGCGGCGGACGGCACGCCTGTCTGCTGATCAGGGAGGAAGACCAGTGATCGATGAGAGTTATGCCAAGTGGTTCGGTCTGCACACCAATGACGTCCTCCACCTTGTTTGGTGCTCCGCCACCACGACCGATGTCTTGGCGGCCTACGGCATCTCTCCCGAGAACACGAAGCCGATGCGCTTTCAAAGTGACGATATCGATATGCTCATTGGGCATCTCGGTAACGGCACGATCATCATGGACTACGACGTCGATTATTGGGCGCGCGGATGTCTTCCCGCCCTGGCGCAGTATGGACCCTGTCTGAGCGCTGCATGGTGCGACGACGCTCCGGCGATCGTGTCCTATTACGCTCAAGGCGGTCGCGTAGTCGCGTTCGACGCGAGCTTTCGGGACTGGTACCCGGATCCGGATCTCGCCAGCGTCGAAGAATGGATCGCCGCTACGCCAGGCGGTAGGGAAATGTGGGACACCCGCTGGGACCGCGCCATACTTATGACCGCCGAAGCGCTGCTGCAAGCTGCGGTGGACGATGAATGGATGCGATCGACCCACATTGGCGTTACCTTCCCGGAATGAGAGGCCGCCGGGCGGCGCTCCAGGGAAGTGCGGGCGCTGGTCAGGGGCGGACGGCGCCGGCGAGGCGGCCTCGCCAGTAGGCGTCGAGGTCGACCACCTTGACGACGTCGCCGGTCTGCGGGGCGTGCACCATCTTGCCGTTGCCCGCGTACATCCCCATGTGGCCGAGGCCCTTGCTGAACAGCAGGTCGCCGGGCTGGAGGGCGGTCAGGGGGACGCGGCGGGAGGCGCCCCAGCTCCACTGCGTGTACGTCGTACGCGGCAGCGTGACCCCGGCCGCCCGCCACGCGGCCTGGACGAGGCCCGAGCAGTCGTAGGAGCCCGGCCCCGTGCCGCCGTACCGGTAGGGCTTGCCGACCTGGGCGAAGGCGAAGCGGAGCGCCGCGCGGGCGCTGCCGGAGGCCGGGCCCGTGTACGGGATGCCGTGGCTCGCCGGGTCGCCGGTGCGGAAGGTGCCCAGCCGGCGCAGCAGCTTGGTCTGCTCATCGACCATCTCGTCCACCTTGTCGCGCCGGCCGCGTACCTGGTCGCGGGCCTCCTCCGCCTCCGCCAGGACGGTTCTGGCCTGGGCGTGCCGTCGGCGCAGGTCCGCGTCGGCGGCCTCGTACGCGCGCAGCTTCGCCGCCCGCGCCCGCGCGATCTCGTCGAGCGAGGCCACGCCGCCGAGCAGCGCCTCCGGGCTGCCCTGCCCCACCAGCCTGGCCCAGCCGTCCGCGGAGCCGATCTGGTAGTCGCTGACCACGGCCGCCATGAGGTCGCGGCGCAGGGCGGCGGCAGCGGCGTCCTTGCGGCCGATCTCGGCGTCGAGCGCCGCGTACTTCGCGCGGGCCTTGCGGTAGGTCTCGTTCGCCTGGTTGTACTGCTCGACGAGCTGGTCCGCCTGCTCGTTGAGCTTCACCAGCTTCGCCCTGGCCTGGGCGGGGGTCGGCTCGGCGAGCGCGGCGCCGGGGTGGACGGCCGCCCCGGCGACGGCCAGCGCCGCCGCGACCGCCGCCGCGCGCGCGAGCCTTGTTGGCACGGCCACTCAGCCTCCTCGTGGTCTCCCTGTCCGGTGGGCGGGCGGCCCATAGGGAGGTACGCCCGCGGCGGCGGGCGCGTTCAACGAGGAGCCGGAGGAGTCAGTGGTGGTAGCGGTGGACGACCGCGTGCCCCTTGCCGCGCCCGATCAGCCACTTGTTCACGGGTGTGGTCAGCACGAAGGCGGTCACCAGCGAGCCCGCCAGCGCCGCCCAGAACAGGCCGCTGTCCAGGCCCGCGTCCATCGCGCCCGGCACGAGCAGCATGACCGCGTTGTCGAGGACCTCCATCACCGCGATGGAGACGGTGTCGGCGGCCAGCGCGACCTTCAGCGCGGTGCGAAGGTCGACGCCGGCCCGCAGCACGCCGCGCATGGTGAGCGCGTAGCCGAAGAGGAAGGCGAGCGCCACGGACAGCACGACCGTGGCCAGGCCGGACAGGCCGCGCCAGGTGCCGATGACCATGCCGAGCACCTCGCCGATGGCGCAGCCGGTCAGGCAGTGCAGGGTCGCCTGCGCCGCCGCGGCCCAGGTGGCAGCGGGAGGTTCGGGGGCCGGGTGATGATGATCGCCGTGTTCCATGACGCTCCTTGAGGGGGTGGCGTCAGGAATTATAGGGGGAGGGGGTATATGGGTGTCTTTGGCGGGGGTCGCGGGCGGCGGTCAGGCGGCCGTCCTGGCCGCCGAGGCCGCCGAGGCCAGCGTGCGCCACCCGGCGGTGACCGCCCCCGCGAGCAGCGTCACCCCCGACAGCACGCCGCTGACGAACGGCACCCACGCGATCGCCGCCGTCCCGGTCATGACCAGGCCCGCGACCCCGAGCACGGTCAGCAGCGCCCCCGGCACGACGATGTCCCAGGTCCGCCAAATCGGCGCCAGCGCCACGAAGTGCACGCCCACCACCACGGCGATCCACGCCACGTTGGCCTGTACGGGACGCTCCCACGCGGCGAGCACCCGCAGCCCGCCGAACAGCAGCAGCGCCTCGGCCGCCACCACCGCCAGATAGCCGCGGCCGAACATCGGCCCTCCGCTGCCGCCCTCGCCGGTCCGCTGCCCGCGCGCGACGCTGAACCACATCGCGGCGACCGCGACGGCGGCCAGGCAGGCCGCCACTCTGAGGAACGTCGCCACCACGCCGTTCAGCGGCTCGTGCGCGTTCACGACGACGAAAACGGCGCCGAAGACGGCGCCGATGAGCAATCCAGTGATCCTTTGCATGCCGACCATTGAACGGCCCCGCCCGCCCCGCCCACACGGGGGACAGGGCGAGGTCGAGGTAGGGCCACCCCTATTGAACGGCGCCCCGGAGATAGGCGAGCACCGCCAGCACCCGCCGGTTGTCGTCGGCGCCCGCCGGGATCTCCAGCTTGGCGAACAGGCTGGCCACGTGCTTGCCGACGGCCGCCTCGGTGATCGACAGCGCCCGCGCGACCGCGCCGTTGGAGCGGCCTTCGGCGATCAGCGCCAGCACCTCGCGTTCGCGCGCGGTCAGCCGGTGCGCCGGCTCGGTGACCTCCCGCCCCTTGGCCCAGGTCAGCTCGAACAGGTCGACGAGCGCGGCGATGAGGCTCTGCTGCCGGATCACCAGCGCGCCGGGGGCCTCCGCGACGGGGGTGAGCCGGACGAACGCCACCGCCCGGTCGAAGATCAGCACCTGCTGGATCGGCTCGTCCACCACCCGGTGCAGGTCGCCGGCCGCGTGGAGCTGCCGGATCCGGGCCGCCTTGAGCGGATCGTCGAGCACGCTCGCGTGCACGATCGTCCGCATCGACACGCCGCCCTCCAGGACGTCGAGCACGTCGCGCCGGCTGCGCTGCTCCTGCCGGCCCGTGTCCTTCGAGCCCACCGGGTGCATGGCGCGCAGCGCGCGGGCGGCGCGGGCGGCCTGGAGGATCCGGGCCCGTACGACGGCGTCGTCGTCCACCCGCTCGACGTCCACGGGGAGGCCGCGCAGCTCACCCACGACCTCCTCCAGGCGGCGGGTCAGCCGCTCCAGCGACACGCCGTCGCTCATGCCGGCGGGTGGCGCCGGGCGGCGGCCGTGAGGCGGGTCAGCGCCTGGTGCAGGTCCTGCAGCTCGTCGAGGCCCATGCCGAGGCGGGAGACGATGGCGGGCGGGATCTTCTCCGCCTCCGCCCGCAGCGCCCTGCCCTCGGGCGTGAGGGTGACCGACAGGGCGCGCTCGTCCCTGCTGTTGCGCTCGCGGCGCACGTAGCCCAGGGCCTCCAGGCGCTTCAGCAGCGGCGACATCGTTCCCGGGTCGAGCTGGAGCAGCTCGCCGAGCTCCTTCACCGACAGCGGCTCGTGCTGCCAGAGGGCGAGCATCGCGAGATACTGCGGGTGGGTGAGGCCCATGGGCTGCAGCAGCGGCCGGTAGAGGCCGATCACGCTGCGCGAGGCGATGCTGAGGGCGAAGCACACCTGCCGTTCCAGCGCCAGCGGGTCCGTGATCTCTGTCACGTCCTTCACGTCTGTCGCGTCCTCCATATGGGGACCTCCGCCGGCCTCTGGTAGCTTTCTTTGTGTACCAACTATTAGCCTGCCAAACGTGAGTACGCAAACCAACCGCCGGGAAGGACCGCCGTGTTTCACCGCAAGCCGCTTGAGGAGCGCATCGCCGAGCGCCAGGCCAAGCTGCCGCCGCTGAAGGAGGGCAAGCACTTCGAGCACGGCCCGGCCAAGTTCGTGTTCATCGCCCTCATCGTGTCCGTGGTGCTCATGCACTTCGTCGGCCTGGCGGTCGTCATGCACTTCTACTCGTGACGACACCCCCCGGTATCACCGGGGCCCCTCGCGCTCTCTGCAGGGGACATGGGGCTCCTTCTCCCGGGAGACCCGCGACAGCTCGGGGACTACTGGCTGGTCAGACGTCTCGGAGCGGGCGGGCAGGGGGTTGTCTACGAGGGGTACGACCGCGCCGGGCGCCGGGTCGCGATCAAGGCGCTCCGTGAGGAGTACCTCGACCAGGGGGACATGCGCTCCCGCTGCGCCAAGGAGGTCGTGGCGGCGCGGCGGGCGGCGTCGTTCTGCACGGCGCGCGTCCTGGAGGCCGACCTCGACGCGCGGCCGCCGTACATCGTCAGCGAGTACGTCGACGGCCCCGACCTGCGGCGGGCGGTCGAGACCGGCGGGCCGCTCGACGACGACTCGCTGCACCGGCTGGCGGTCGGCATGGCCACCGCGCTCACCGGCATCCACCGGGCGGGCATCGTGCACCGCGACCTCAAACCGGACAACGTGCTGCTCGGGCCCGACGGCCCGCGACTGATCGACTTCGGCGTCGCCCACGCCGAAGGCATGACACTCACGAACGAGGGCCGCGCCGCCGCCGGGGCTGCGGGAGCTGGTGGAGGCGGCGATGTCGCTGTACGCCGACGCCCGGCCGGACGCCGCGACGCTGCTGCTCCGCCTGGTCGGCGGCTGGGCCCCGAAACGGCTGCTCCCGGAGGCCCTGCTGACCCCGGACGGCCTCGCCAAGCCGGAGGTCCTCACCCACCCCGAACTCCTCGCCCGCCCCGAACCGCCCGGAAGCCGGGACGGCGACGCGAGCCTCCCGCAGGAGTTCACGCCCCAGCCCTCCGGACCACCCCCGCCCACCTCTCCCGATACGCGTGATCGGCGGGACGACACGGACCGGCTGCTCCGGCAGGGGAGCAGGGCCGCCGCCGGGCTGCTCCGCCCGGCGGCGGCCGTCGAGCCCTCGCCCGCCGAGCTGGCCGAGCGGGTCTACAACGAGCTGGGCCCCGAGGACAGGGAGGTCGTGCCGCGCGTCCTGCTGCGCCTCGTCCCCCCGGGCGACGGGGCCGACGGGGCCGACGGCGCGCTGCGGAGCGCGTACGTGCACGAGCTGTCCGACCCTGCCACCGACCCGCGGGCGGTGGCCCGCGTGCTGGACGGCTTCGCCGGCGAGGGCCTGCTGGTACGCCGCGACGACGCCGTGACCCTGGCCGCCGTCGGCCTGCTGCGCGCCTGGCCCCGGCTGCGCGGCTGGATCGAGGCCGACCGGCCGGGCCTGGCGGTGCACGGCCCGCTCGGCGCGGCGGCCCGCCTGTGGGACGACCGCGGCCGCGAACCCGACGACCTGTACCGGGGTACGGCCCTGCGCGACGCCCTGGCCTGGGCCGAGAGCGGCGGCGGGCTGCTCCGGCCGAACTCGCTGGAGCACGCGTTCCTGGAGGAGTCGGCCGCCCGCACCCGCAGCCGGGCGCGGCGGCGCAGGCGGACGGCGGGCGTCATGGCCGCGCTCGTGGCGCTGGTCCTCGCCGTCGCCGCCGTCGCCGTCGCCCAGGACCGGGCCGGCTCCAGACAGCGGGACGAGGCCGCCGCCCTCCGGATCGCCGCTCGGTCACCGATCACAGCACCGGCAACCTCTCCGGCAGGTTCACCGTCATCACGCCGCGCAGCAACGGGCAGTGGCGGGCGTCCTTCGCCGCCTCCGGCGGTTACGGCTCCTCGCACGCGACCGAGGACTACCCCTGAGCCCCGGGCCGGGCGAACCCGGTAGGGTGTGGATCATGTCGTCCGGCCCTGAGGCGTCAAGACTCTAGCCACCGGTCATCCGGTGGCGCCCCGCAGCATGCCGTCGTGCCCGCGTCCGCTCTCCGCCGCCCGGGCCGTCAGTGGGCTGCGCCTTCCCCAGCCACCGGATCGCCGTCGTACGGACCGGAACCCCGTGCCCATCTGCCGGGGTCGTTCTTCGACGTGGCTGTGGAGTCGCAACTCATGCCTTTGGCCCTTTATGTCCTCGCGCTGGCCGTGTTCGCGCAGGGGACCTCGGAATTCATGTTGTCCGGCCTCGTCCCGGACCTCGCCCGCGACCTCGGCGTCTCCGTCTCCGCCGCTGGGGCGCTGACGTCGGCCTTCGCCGCCGGGATGATCGTCGGGGCGCCGCTGATGGCGGTCGCCGGCCTGCGCTGGCCGCGCCGGCGGGCGCTGACGGCGTTCCTGGTCGTGTTCGTGCTCGTGCACGTCGTCGGCGCGGTCACCGACGACTTCGGCGTGCTGCTGGTGACCCGGGTCCTGGCCGCGGTCGCCAACGCCGGGTTCCTCGCGGTGGGGCTGGCGGCGGCCGTCGCCATGGTGCCGCCGGACGCCAAGGGGCGGGCCACGTCGGTCCTGCTCGGCGGCGTCACGCTGGCCTGCGTCGCGGGGGTGCCCGGAGGGGCGGTGCTCGGACAGGCGTTCGGCTGGCGCGCGGCCTTCTGGGCGGTGGCCCTCGCTTGCCTCCCGGCCCTGTACGCCGTCCTCCGCAGGATCCCCGCGACCTCGGAAGAGGGCGCGCCGCGGAGCGTCAGGGGGGAGGCGCGGGTGTTGAGAGAGGCGCGCGTGGTCGTGGTGCTCGTCCTGGCCGCGCTCGTCAACGCCGCCACCTTCTGCGTCTTCACCTACCTCGCCCCGCTGGTGACGGAGGTCGCCGGGCTGGCGGAGGGATGGGTGCCGGCGGTCCTGGCGCTGTTCGGGCTCGGCTCGTTCGCGGGGGTGAGCGTCGCGGGCCGGCTGTCGGACACGCGCCCGGCGCCGCTGCTCGCCGGGGGCGGGATCGCGCTGCTCGCCGGGTGGGCGCTGCTCGCCGCCACGGCCGGCAGCCCGGTCGCCGCCGTCCTGCTCGCCTTCGTCCAGGGGGCGCTCGCGTTCGCCGTCGGCTCGGCCCTCATCGCGCGGGCGTTGTACGCGGCGTCCGGCGCGCCGTCGCTCGGCGGCTCGTTCGCCACGGCCGCGCTCAACGTGGGAGCCGCCGTGGGGCCCGCACTGGGCGGCCTGGCCCTCGCCGCCGGCCTCGGCCACCGTTCGCCCGCGTGGGCCGCCGTCGTCCTGGTGGCGACCGCCCTGCTCATCGGAATCCTGGCCCGCCGGACCCTCTTCACGAGCGCCGACGACCAGTCATCCGACCTCCGGGCCTAGCAGAAGGCCCCTCGCCCGCACGGCGGGGGGCCGCTTATCATCGCTCTCATGCTTCCCGCTGGTTTACCGCCCGCCGATACACCCGATGACTTGACCCTCTGGTACGACGAGCCCGCCACCGACTGGGAGACCCAGGCCCTGCCCATCGGCAACGGCCCCCTGGGCGCGATGGTCTTCGGCGGCGTGGCCGGCGAGCGGCTCCAGTTCAACGAGAAGACCCTCTGGACCGGCGGCCCCGGCTCTCCCGGCTACGACTTCGGCAACTGGACCAGCCCCCGCCCCGGCGCGATCGCCGAGGTCAGGCGGCAGATCGACCGTGACGGCAGCATGGCGCCCGAGGCGGTGGCCGCCGTGCTGGGCCAGGCCAGGTCCGGCTACGGCGCGTACCAGACCTTCGGGGACCTGTTCCTCGATCTCACCGGCGCGCCTGCAACTCCGGAGGGCTACCGCCGCGAGCTGAGCCTGCGCGAGGCCGTCGCCCGCGTGGGCTACAGCGCGGGCGGCGTCCGCCACTCGCGCGAGTACTTCGCCAGCAACCCCGGCGGCGTCATCGTCGGCCGCCTGTCCGCCGACCGGCCCGGCACGGTCTCCTTCACGCTGCGCCACACCTCCCCGCACGAGGACAAGACGGTCACCGCCGCCGGCGGCCGGCTCACCGTCCGGGGCCGGCTGAGCGACAACGGGATGGTCTTCGAGGCGCAGGTGCAGGTGATCGCGCAGGGCGGCACCCGTACGGACGCGGGGGACCGGATCACCGTCACCGGCGCCGACAGCGCCGTGCTCGTGCTGTCGGCCGGCACCGACTACGCCGACACCTACCCGGCCTACCGCGGCGAGGACCCGCACGCCAGGGTCACCGCCGCCGTGGACGCCGCCGCGGCCACGCCCTACGACGAGCTCAGGCGGGCGCACGTCGCCGACCACCGCGAGCTGTTCGACCGGGTGGCGCTCGACCTCGGCGGCGCCGCCCCGGCCGGGGTCCCCACGGACCGGCTGCGCGCGAGCTACACCGGCGGCGCCTCGGCCGCCGACCGCGCGCTGGAGTCGCTGTTCTTCGCCTACGGCCGCTATCTGCTCATCGCCTCCTCCCGGGAGAACGACCTGCTCCCGGCCAACCTCCAAGGCGTCTGGAACACCTCCACCGCCCCGCCCTGGTCGGCCGACTACCACGTCAACATCAACCTCCAGATGAACTACTGGCTCGCCGAGCAGACCAACCTGCACGAGACCGCGAAGCCGTACATCCGCTACGTCGCGGCCCTGGTCGAGCCGGGCCGCAGGACCGCGAGGGACATGTACGGCGCCCGCGGCTGGGTCGTGGGCGACGAGACCACCCCGTTCGGCTTCACCGGCGTGCACGACTGGCCCACCGCCTTCTGGTTCCCCGAGGCCGCCGCCTGGCTCACCCAGCACCTCTACGACACCTACCGCTTCACCGGCGACGAGACGTACCTGCGCGAGACCGCGTACCCGGTGCTCAAGGGCGCGGCGGAGTTCTGGCTGGACTTCCTGCACACCGACCCGCGCGACGGCACGCTCGTCGTCAGCCCCAGCTACTCGCCCGAGCACGGCGACTTCTCGGCGGGCGCGGCGATGTCGCAGCAGATCGTCAGGGAGGTGCTGGCCAACGCCGTGGCCGCGGCGCGGACGCTCGGCGTGGACGCCGACCTCCAGGCCGAGGCGGTCGCGGCGCTGGCCCGGCTGGACCACGGCCTGCGCGTCGGCTCGTGGGGCCAGCTCCAGGAGTGGAAGAGCGACCGGGACGCGCGGGACGACACCCACCGGCACGTCTCCCACCTGTACGCCCTCCACCCCGGCGACCGGATCCGGCCCGGCACGCCGGAGGCGGAGGCGGCCAAGGTGTCGCTGGCCGCGCGCGGCGACGGCGGCACCGGCTGGTCCAAGGCCTGGAAGATCAACTTCTGGGCGCGGCTGCTGGACGGCGACCACGCCCACAGGATGCTCGCCGAGCAGCTCAAGGGCAGCACCCTGGACAACCTGTGGGACACCCACCCGCCGTTCCAGATCGACGGCAACTTCGGCGCCGCCTCCGGCATCGCGGAGATGCTGGTGCAGAGTCATCACGACGTGGTGCACGTGCTGCCCGCCCTGCCCTCGGCCTGGAAGGACGGCTCGGTGAGCGGCCTGCGCGCCCGCGGCGGCGTCACCGTGGACGCCGTCTGGCGGAACGGCGCCGCCGGCTCCGTGACCGTACGCAAGGGGAGGACCGGCCCGATCACGGTCCGCTCCTCCTTCATCGCCGGCGGCTGCCGCGTCCACGACGAGCGGGGCCACGAGGCCGGCGCGCGCCGCGACGGCGACACGCTGACCTGGACCGCCCGCGCCGGCACGGCCTACACGATCACGTCGTCCAGGAACGCCCCGACGATCTCGTCGTAGACGCCGGGGCGTTCCAGGTCGGGATGGTGCGCGGCGCCCTCGACCGTGGCCTCCCGGCCGTCGGGGACCCCGGCGGCCAGGCGCGGCCTGGTGGTGTTCGTCCCCAACCCGCCTCCTCGACGACGTGGACGTGGACTGAGTGGCGCGGGGTTTCCCCTCGCGCTGCCGGGAAAGAGGAAGTGCTCGCTGAGAACGACAGCCCAGCACGACAAGGGAGGCACATATGAGCACCGAGGACAAGATCTCGAACAAGGCCCAGGAGCTCAAGGGCCGGGCCAAGGAGAACCTGGGGGACGCCACCGGCGACGAGGAGCTGCGCGCCGAGGGCCGTGCCGACCAGACCGAGGGCGGCCTCAAGCAGGCGGGCGAGAAGGTCAAGGACGCGGGCAAGAAGGTCAAGGACGCGTTCAAGAAGTAGTGACGCCCGTCGGGGCGGGCCCGCTGTGACGGGCCCGCCCCGTCCGCTGCCCGGGGGGGGCATAGGCGAGCGCGCCCGGATGGGCGATAGTGCCCGTAGCGGGGTACGGCGACGCGTGCTGGCGGTGGGCGATGGAGGGCGGCAACGACTCGGGTGCGATCCGCATCGGCCGTACGGTCAGGCGGCCCGTACGCTCGTGGACGGCCTCCGTCCACGAGCTGCTGCGGCACCTGGAGATCAAGAGGTTCGAGGGCGCGCCGCGCGTGCTCGGCGTCGACGCCGACGGCAGGGAGATCCTCACCTACCTGGAGGGCGACACGATCGGCGGGTGCCGCGTCTGGCCGGAGTGGACGCGGGCCGAGGACACCCTGCGCCAGGTGGCCTGCTGGCTGCGCGCCTACCACGAGGCCGTGGCCGACTTCGCGCCGTCGCCGGACGCGCGCTGGCGCACCGGCGGACGCTGGGCGCCCGGCCTGATCATCGCGCACAACGACGCGAGCCCGTTCAACGCCGCCTGGCACGACGGCCGGCTGGCCGGCTTCTTCGACTGGGACTTCGCCGGTCCCGTCACCCGCGACTCCGACGTGGCCTGGGTGGCGCTGGCCTGGGTGCCGTTGCACGCCCGGCGCGTCGCCGCCGCCGAGGGCTTCGCCGACTTCGCCGCGCGGCCCGCCCGGCTGCGGCTGTTCCTGAACGCGTACGGATGGGCGGGCGACCCGGCGGCGGTCATCGCCGACATCCGCGGCCGCCTGGCCGAGCGGGCGGCGCGCATCCGCCGCCTCGGCGCGGCCGGCGAGCCGCTGCACGCCCGGCTGCTGCGCCAGGGCGTCGCCGACGACCTCGACCAGGCCGTCGCCGAGCTGGAGGGGTTCCCGCTCAGCGGGGGACGACAGGAAGGGTGAGGTAGGAGTCGGGGAACACCCGCTGGCGCTGCACCACCAGGTCGGCGTCCCCGGCCTCGGCCGCGGGCCGCCCGGTGCCCGGGTTGCGGTCGAAGCGCGGGAAGTTCGAGCTGGAGATCTCCACCCGGATCCGGTGCCCGGCCTTGAAGACCTGGCTGGTCGCCACCAGATCGATCAGGTACGTCCCCGCCGAGGTCGAGGTGCGCGTGATTCCGTCGATGACGCTCATCGCCCGCCCGTCCGGGTACACGTCCACCAGCTTCGCCGTCCAGTCGGTGGACGCCGCCGAGGTCGCGGCGCGCAGGGTCACCGTCACCGGCCCGGTCACCTCGACGTCGGCCGCCAGCTCCTCGCTCGTGTAGCAGAGCACGTCGGGCCGGCGCTCCACGTCCCGCTGGTCCTGCGGGCCGACGTTGGTGGGGTCGGCCAGCAGCAGCGGCCCGCCGGTCGTCGGCACCGGGTCGCGCGGGTCGAAGACGAACGTGCGCGGCTCGCCCGACGCGGGCGGAGCGGGCGACAGCAGGCCGTCGGGGTGCAGGTGGTAGAGGGTCTCCACGGCGCGGGCCAGGGGCCAGGACTCCTCCTCCCGCCACACGTCGTCGCCCATGACGAAGATCTGCACGGCCGGGCCGGTGTCCTCGCCCTTGAGGAAGGCGAGCTGGCGCTGTTCGAGCCGGATGGTCCCGGCCTGCGCCCCGAACCCGAAGTCCAGCCGCCCGGCGCCCGACGCGCCCGGCGCGAGGTGCGTCCACGGCCCGATGACCAGCGGCCCGCCGAGGCGGCGGTGGTTCTCCAGCGTCCCGGCCAGGAACAGGTCGAACCAGCCCGCCACGTGCATGACCGGCACCTCGATCCGGTCGTGCCGCAGGGTCTCGGCCAGCTCCTCCCAGTACGCGTCCCGCTCCGGATGCCCCGTCCAGTCCCGCCACCACGGGATGCCCGGGATGTCGCGCACCGGCAGCGTGCGCGCCGCCGCCCCCAGGTCGCCCAGCACCGGGAGCAGCGCGCCGAACGCCGGGCCCGCGTCCTCGCCCGCCTCCCCGCCTGCCTCCATGGCATGGAGCAGCCCGAGCATCGCCTGCAGCGCCCCCCAGTTCAGCGCCGAGCCGAGCGCGAACGCGCCGCCGTGGTACTTCAGCCCGTCGTGGAAGTCGTGCGGCGTCATCTGCGCGACGACCGCCTTCAGCCCCGGCGGCCGGGTGGCGGCGGCCTGGAGCGCGCAGCCCGCCAGGTACGACATCCCGCTCATCACCACCTCGCCGTTCGACCACGGCTGCTCGGTGATCCAGGCGATCGTGTCGTGGCCGTCGGCGCCCTCGTCCCGCCACGGCCGGAACTCGCCGTCACTGCTGCCCCGCCCCCGGCAGTGCTGCAGCACCACCGCGAAGCCCGCCTGGAGCGCCGGGATCACCGGCGCCGACCGGAACGTCTGCTCCCCGTACGGCGTGCGCACCAGCAGCGCCGGGAACGGCCCGCCCTCGGCGGGACGGTGGACGGAGCCGCGCAGGACGGTCCCGTCGCGCATCGGCATGGGCGCGTCGTGCTCGACGGCGACGGACAGCGGGGGGCGGTCGAGCTTCGGCATGGCGGCTCCCGGGAGGACGGTCAGGTGAGGACGTAGGCGTCGTAACGGACGGCGGACGCCGCGCGGGCCGCGGAGGCCACGGCCAGCGTCCTGTTGAGCCAGTGATACCGCTCGTCGCCCGTCTCGAAGCGGCAGAACAGCCGGAAGTAGTAGTCCGCGGGATCGACGTCCTCGCCGCGCGCCAGCCGGTCGAGCACCTCGGGCGGGCCGTGCCGGACGCCGCTGGTGGTGATGTAGAGGTGCGCGCCGTCGTGGGTGCGCAGCGTGTAGCGGGTGTCGATGCTGATGGTGCCGTCGGCGTGCACGACCTGCCAGTCCGCGCCGCCGGGCAGCACCCGCCCGGACAGCCGGGGCCCGTCGAACGAGCCGCCCGCGATGGCGACCACCCGGCGGTTGCCCCAGTGCGTCGCGCCCAGGTCGAGCATCGGGTCGAGCTCCACGTGGAAGCGGGCGAGCGGTTCGAGGTTCACCGGGTCACGCTCCAGGAGGGGCGCTCGTCGAGAGCGCGCGGGTCGAAGCCGGCGGTGCGCTTGTAGGAGGCGGCGATCTCGGCCAGCTCGGCGTGCGGGATGACCCGCTCGACGTCGTCGAAGCCGCCGGGCGCGCGCTCGTGGGCGAGCTTCATGACGATCTCGGGGCCCATCCGCCGGTTGGACAGTTGCAGGGCGGTGGTGGCGGGGCGGCGCTCCGCCTCGTACCCGGCGAGGTCGCCCCTGGCCAGGCAGTACGCCAGCACGCGGGCGTCGATGATCGCCTGCGAGGCGCCGTTGGAGCCGATCGGGTACATCGCGTGCGCCGCGTCGCCGAGCAGCGTGACCCTGCCGGAGGTCCAGCGGGGGAGGGGGTCGCGGTCCACCATCGGGTACTCGTAGGCCGCCTCGGCCCCGGCGATGATGCCCGGGACGTCCAGCCAGTCGAAGCGCCAGTCCGCGAAGTGCCGGCCGATCTCGGCGAGGTCGGCGGGACGGTTCCAGTTGCCGCGCTCGGGCGGCTCGCCGTCGAGGGGGCGTTCGGCGATCCAGTTGACGAGCGTGCGCCCGCCGGTCTCGATGGGGTAGGCGACGAACTTGGCGGTGCCGTCCCCGGCCATGATCATGGATCGGCCGGTGCGGAACGGCTCGCCGTACGTCACGCCGCGCCACAGGACCAGGCCGTTCCACGGCGGCGGGCCCTCGTCCGGGTAGAGGTGGGCGCGCACGGCCGAGTTGATCCCGTCGGCGCCGACGAGCAGGTCCTCCTCGCCGGGGCCGGTGATCCGGCTGCCGGTGCGTACGGCGTCCGGGCCCAGGCGTTCGACGACCGCCTCCAGCAGCAGCCGCTGCAGCCGGCCGCGGTGCACCGAGTACTGCGGCCAGGAGTAGCCGGCCGCGACGCCCCGGGGCTCGGACCAGATGAGGGTCCCGTGCCGGTTGAAGTAGGCCAGCTCGGCGGTGGCGACGCCGATCGCGGCGAGACGGTCGGCGAGGCCCAGCTCGGTCAGCTCGCGCACGGCGTGGGGAAGCAGGTTGATGCCGACGCCCAGGGGCCGGATCTCGCGGGCGGCCTCGTGCACCGTCACGTCCGTGAACCCGGCCGCGTGCAGGCTGAGCGCGGCGGCGAGCCCGCCGATGCCGGCTCCGGCGATGACGATGCGCACAGGCCCTCCTCGTGGATTGTTATGGCCGAAACAATATGTCGGAGTGGTCCGCGCCTGCGCAAGACTTGACCGGTGAGCGACACAGGGGCGGGAGACCCCGGCAGCCAGGCCACGGACGCGCCACTGGACATGCGCGCCACGGACGCGCCCCCGGATCCGCGCGGCGCGGACGCGCCGGATCTGCACGCCGCTGACGCGCCGCCCGATCTGCGCTACGCCGCCTACGCGCGCGAGCGCCTGGCCGGGATGCCGCCGCCCGCCGACGCCGAGGCGTTCGCGCTGGCCTACCACCTCCTCCAGCTCGCCTACCTGCTGGTCACCGACCTGGAGACGCGCATCCACCGCCCGCGCGGCTGGACGCTGCCCGGCTTCCGGCTGATGTTCAAGCTCTGGCTGCTCGGCCCCACGCAGCCGGTCCGGCTGGCGGAGATCTCCGCGATGTCCCGCTCGGCGGTCACCAACGCCGTCAACACCCTCGTACGCGCCGGCCTGACCGAACGCCGCCCCGTGCCGGGCGACGCCCGCGCGGTCGTCGTCGCGCTGACCCCGGCGGGCGAGACGGCGGTGCGGGAGGCGTTCGCCGAGCAGACCGGCAGGGAACGCGAGTGGTTCGCGACGCTCGGGCCCGCCGAGCGCGAGCAACTGACCGGGCTGCTCGTCCGCATCCTGCGGGCCAGGCCGCCCCTCACCACGGAAGGACCCGGACGATGAGCGCGGCGGACGCCCTGGTGGCCGAAGGCCCCTTCTTCGACGAGCTGGCGCCGGGACAGATCTTCGACGGCGCCCCTGGGCTCACGCTCACCGCCGGCCACGCCGCCGCCCACCAGGCGATCTGCGGCGACCGGCTGCGGCTGCCGCTCGACGCCCACCTGTGCCGCGAGGTCACCGGCGGGCCGCCCCTGGCGCATCCCGCGCTCGTGTGGGACGTCGCGATCGGCCAGTCCACGCTGGTCACCCACCACGTCAAGGCCAACCTGTTCTACCGTGGGCTGGTCTTCCGCCGCTTCCCGGTGCTCGGCGACACGCTGCGCACCCGTACGGAGGTCGTCGCGCTGCGCCAGAACCGGCCCCGCCCCGGCCGCCGCCCGACGGGCCTCGCGGCGCTGCGGATCACCACCGACGACCAGGACGGCCGCCCCGTGCTCGACTTCTGGCGCTGCGCCATGCTGCCGCTGCGCGACCAGGAGGCGGACACCGGCCACGACGCCGACCTCGACCGGATCGGCGACCCGATCGAGGACGACGGCGGCCTCGCGGCGGCGGTGGCCGGCTGGCGGCTCGACCGGTACGCCGCCCTGGTGCCCGGCCCGCACCTCGACGGCCTGCGCGCGGGCGAGCGGCGGCGGGTCAGCGGCGGCGACGTGGTGTCGGCCGCCCCCGAGCTGGCCCGCCTCACCCTCAACATCGCCCAGGCGCACCACGACGGCCGCGGCGGCCCGCGGCTGGTCTACGGCGGGCACACGATCGGGCTCGCGCTCTCCCAGGCCGTCCGCGCGCTGCCCAACCTGGTCACCGTGGCCGGCTGGCACGGCTGCGACCACCTCGGGCCGGTCCACGAGGGCGACACGCTGACCAGCGAGGTGATCGTCGAGCGGTGCGAGCCGCTGCCAGGCGGCGGCGGCCTCGCGCACCTGCGCTCGCTCGTCGCCGCGACCGGGCCGGACGGCGCGCCCCGTGACGTGCTGGACTGGCGGTTCGCCGCCGTGCTCGCCTGAGGGCGGGGCTTGGGGCTCCCTCCCGGCGGGAAGGGGTGCGGCATGGACGTGCTGAGCAGCCGGATGCTGCTGCGCCCCCGGGACCCCGCGCGCAGCCGCCGCTTCTACGCCGAGACCCTGGGCCTGGCCGTCTACCGCGAGTTCGGCCCGCCCGAGCACCCCGGCACGGTGTTCTTCCTCGGGCAGGGCTTCCTGGAGCTGTCCGGCCAGTCCGACGAGGGTGAGATCGGCGGCGTGTCGCTGTGGCTCCAGGTGCGCGACGTGGCCGCCGAGGAGGCCCGCCTGCGTCAGGCCGGCGTGGAGGTGCTGCGCGAGGCCCGCCGCGAGCCGTGGGGGCTGGTCGAGCTGTGGATCGCCGACCCCGACGGCCACCGTCTCGTCCTGGTGGAGGTGCCGCCCGACCACCCGCTGCGCCGCGACCACCGCTGAACGACGGCCCCGTCAGCGCAGCGTGTACCGGATGGGCAGGCTCTTCAGCCCGCCCACGAACGTCGTCGCCAGCCAGGCGGGCTCGCCGTCCAGCCCGACCTCCGCCAGCCGGGGGACGAGCTCGGCGAACAGCGCCTGGATCTCCATCCGCGCCAGCCCCGCCCCCAGGCAGTAGTGCACCCCCGCCCCGAACGCCAGGTGCCGGTTCGGCGTCCGGCCCACGTCGAAGCGGAACGGGCCGTCGAACACCTCCTCGTCCCTGTTCGCCGACGGGTACGACAGCAGCACCGACTCACCGGCCCTGATCGGCGTCCCCCGCACGACCGTGTCGGCCGCCGCCGTCCGCATGAACGCCTTCACCGGGCTCACCCAGCGGATCATCTCCTCGGCGGCCGGGGCCAGCAGCCCGGGGTCCTCCCGCAGCCGCCGCAGCTCGCCAGGATGCCGGACGAGCGCCTCCAGGCCGCCCGCGATGGTGGAGGTGGTCGTGTCGTGCCCGGCCGTGGCGATGATGACGTAGTACGAGGCCGCGTCGGCGTCGCTCAGCGGCCGGCCGTCCACCCGGGCGTTGGCGATGGCCGAGGCCAGGTCGCCGGTCGGACGGGCGCGGCGGGCCGCGGTCAGCTCGCGGAAGTAGCCGAGCAGGTCCGCCAGCACCGACGTGTGGGCCGCCGCCCCCTCGCCGCGCCGCCGGCTGTCGTCGTCCTGGCCGAACAGGTCCTGCGTCAGCCGCAGCATCAGCGGGAAGTCCGACTCCGGCAGCCCGAGCAGCGACAGGATGACGCGCAGCGGGTAGTGCGCGGCGACCTCCCGTACGAAGTCGCACCGGCCGCCGTGCTCGGCCAGCAGGTCCACGTACCGTCTGGCCAGCTCCCGCACCCGCGCCCGGAGCTCGCGCATCGCCTTCGGGCTGAACCAGTCCGCGCCGATCGCGCGCAGCGCCCGGTGCTCGGGGTCGTCGGTGTGGACGAGCGTCTTCAGCCCGTCGCCGCGCGCCCGCTGCGCCTCCAGGACGGCGTCCACCTCCGCGCGGCGCAGCACCGGCCGCGGCGCGCTCAGCCACAGCGCGTTGTCCCGCTCGATCTCCAGCACGTCGGCGTGCCGCGTCACGGCCCAGAAGGGCCGGTAGCCGTCGGCCTCCACCCGCCGCACGGGCGACTCGCGGCGCAGCAGCGCCAGGGCTTCGTGCAGGCGTGCCTCGTCGGTGTACGCGGCCGGCGTGGCGAGGCAGCGCCCCGCCTCCTCCGCGGACGTCAGGGTCGTGGCCACGGGTCAGCCTCCCGGCGGCAGGCGGGTGCAGGGGCGTAGAAGGGCATTCCCCTCCCGCTCCGCCCCCATGCGGCCGGGGTCAGGGGCCGGTGGCGGCGGGGCGCAGCAGCAGGACGGCGCAGTCGTCGATGCGCTGCTCCTGCGCCTCCGGCTCGATGAGCGAGTCCGCCAGGGCCGGCAGCGGCCCGTCCTCGGTGGGGTTGAAGCGTTCGGCCAGGTGGCGGATGGCGTCGCCGAGGTCCAGGCCCGGCTGCTCGATGAGGCCGTCGGTGTAGAGGACCAGCACGCTGCCGGGCGGCAGGTCGACGTCGAGGACGGCGTACTCGGCCTCCGGGTCGATGCCCAGCAGCAGGCCCGGGGTGCTGTCGACGACCCGCGTGGGCGCGCCGGGCCGGCCGAGCAGCGGCGGCAGGTGACCGGCGCTCGCCAGGCAGGCGGTGTGCCGCTCCAGGTCGACGCTCACGTACAGGCAGCTCGTGAAGCGGTCGGGGGCGAGTTCGATGAGCAGCCGGTTGGTGTGCGCCAGCACCTCGCCGGGGGAGGCGCCGGCGGTGGCGTGCGCGCGGACGGCGGTGCGCACCTGCCCCATGAGGGCGGCGGCGGTCACGTCGTGGCCCTGGACGTCGCCGATGACGGCCGCGGCCTGGGTGTCGCTGAGCCGGATCAGGTCGTAGAAGTCGCCGCCGATGTCCATGCCGGGGGTGGCGGGGACGTACCGGGCGGCGAGGTCGAGCCCGGGGATCTCCGGCAGCGTACGCGGCAGCAGGCTCGACTGCAGGCACTGGGCGAGCTGGTGCTTGACGTCGTAGAGCCGGGCCCGCTCGAACGCCTGCGCGATCAGCCCCGCCAGCGCGGTCAGCGTGGCCCGCTCGTCGGAGTCGAAGCGGTGCGGCCGGTCGTAGGCGAGGACGCAGGTGCCGATGGGCCGCCCCGAGGTCACCAGCGGCAGGAACGCCCACGCCTTCATGTCGTCGGAGGCGACGGCGTCCGGGTACGTCCCCCGCAGCTCGTCCCAGCTCTCGAAGAAGGCCGGCCGGGCGGCGTCGTACGGCCGCCGCCCGGGCGCCGGCGGGATCGCCGGCCGGCCGTCGAACTCGGCGACGGCCTGCCGGGTGTAGCCGCGCGAGGCGGCCACCCGCATCCGCCCGCCCTTGGAGGTGAGGATGGCCAGCGCCTGCACGTCGTAGACGGGCATGACGTGATCGGCGACCAGGTCGACCACCTCCTGCGCGGTGACGGCCCGCGCGAGCGTCGTCGCGAGGTGCAGCATCTCGTGCAGGGCGATGATGCGGGTCGGCTGCCCGATCTCGTGCGGCGGCGGCCGCTCCGCGGGGTCGTGGTCCTGCCCGCCGGGCGTGATGCGCAGGGTGACGCCGGTCAGGCCGGGGAAGAGCCGGAAGGTGACCAGCCGCCCCGACGGGTGGCGGGCGGTGAACGCGGTGACCCGGCCGCTGACCACGGCCGACCGGTAGAGGTCCTCGTAGAGCGGGTCGTCGAGCCAGGGCAGCGCCTCGCCGAGGCGTTCGCCCTGGAGCTCGGAGGTGTAGACGGACAGCATCTCGGCGGCCGGCGCGGTGATGAGCGAGATGCGGCCCTCGACGTCGATCGAGCAGTAGCCCTCCGGCAGCCGGTTGAACGCCTGGAGCGCGATGAGCTGGGAGGCGGTGTCGGCGGCGCGGGCGGGACGCGGGTTGAGTGTGCGCGGGCGCGGCCCCGGCGTGATCGGCTCGCCCCGGTCGGCCTCCCGCTGGAGCAGGCGGGCGAGGGCGGCGGAGCTCGCGTCGAGCACGTCGCGCTGCTCCCGTGACAGCGTGTGCGAGTATCCTGCGGGCCAGACCAGCAGCAGCGCGCCCCAGACGCGCCCGCCGCCGCGGATGGGGGAGACGGCGGCCGCGAAGTGGTAGGGCAGCGAGAGCGCCGCCGAGGGGAACTGCCGCGCGAGGTCCTCCCGCCCGGAGACCCAGACCAGGCGGTCCTCGCGCACGGCCCTGGAGACCAGTATGGGATCGCCGACCCGGAGCCTGGCCCAGGACATGGCGATCGGCTCGGGCATGCCGAGCTGGACGTCCATCAGCAGCACCCGGCCGTCGTCGGCCAGGAGGTAGACGGTGCCGATGTGCGCCCCCGCGCCGGTGATGGCCTGGATCAGCAGGTCGTCCAGGCCGGCCCGGCCCGGCCGGGGCGCGGCGTGCTCCCGCACCGGCTCAGCCGTCCGCTTCTCCACTCACGCATGGTGAGCAGCAAAGCAGCGTAAAACCCCCCACATGGGCAGGATACCCCGCAAACAGGTAGCGAACTGCTCACCTTCCGCTCAACATCCCCCATCCGCTTGCCCGATCCGCCGCCACCCGGACACGATGGGCCGGTGATCCTTCCGGTTCCCGCGACCCCGCTGCACCCGCTGCCCCGCCTGGCCCGCCGCCTCGGCCTCGGCCCCGACGACCTGTGGGTCAAACGGGACGACCTGACCGGCCTGGCGGGCGGCGGCAACAAGGCGCGCAAGCTCGCCGCCATCGTCGCCGACGCGGCGGCCAAGGGCTGCGACCACCTGGTCACCGGCGGGGGAGCGCAGAGCAACCACGCCAGGATGACGGCCGCCGCCGCCAACCTCGCCGGAATGGGCTGCGACCTGCTGCTCACGCCCGGTGACGACAGCGGCAACCTGCTGCTCGACCGCGTGCTCGGCGCCGGCATCCACTGGCTGGACGGCGGGCCGCTGCCGTACGCCGAGACCGAGGCCGCCATCGAGGAGCACGCCAGGGCCCTGGCGGCGCGGGGCCGGCGGCCGTACGCCATCCCGATCGGCGGCTCCTCACCGCTCGGCGCCGCCGCGTACGCGGACGTGGGCCGCGAGCTCGCCGAACGCCTGGACCCCGGCCTGGTCGTGGTCGCCGCGGGCTCGGGCGGCACGCAGGCCGGGCTGGCGGCCGGGCTCGGCGACCACGGCAAGGTGCTCGGCGTGGACGTCGGCGCCCGGCCCGGCCTCGCGGACGCCGTCCAGGAGCTGGCCGCCGAGGCCGCCGCCCTCGCCGGGCTGCCCGCGCCCCGGGGCCGCTGCCGCCTGGACACCGAGCAGGCAGGCGAGGCGTACGGCGAGCCGACCGACGCCGGCCTGGACGCGCTGCGGGCGGCCGCGCGGACGGAGGCCCTGCTGCTCGACCCGGTCTACACGGCCAAGGCCATGGCGGGCCTGTTCGCCGCCGTGCGCGAGACGCCCAGAGGCACGCGGGTGGTGTTCGTGCACACCGGCGGGCTGCCCGGCCTGCTCGCCTCCCGTTACGCCGGCTGGCTCACCAGCGGGACGCCAGGCGACGCCGCAGCCGGACCGGCGGCAGCGGCGGAGCCTTGCTGAGCTGCCGCCTGCCGATCACCTGGAACAGCGCCCGCCGGTCGGTCATGCCGCCCTTGCCGCTCGGCTCCCTGCCGAACAGCGCGAGCAGCGCCGTCCGCACGCCGGAGCGCGCGCTCCAGTCCACGAAGGCCCGGCACTCGGCCGGGTCCTCGCCGTAGAACTCGTCGAACAGCAGCAGGGCGCCGTCGGCGAGCAGCGGCGTCAGCCAGTCCAGCGCGCACGCCGTGGCCGATTCGAGGTCGGCGTCCAGGTGCGCCAGGCTGACCAGGCCCACCTCGGCGGCGAGCGCGGGCGTCAGCGACTCGGCGAAGAACCCCTTGACGACCCGCACCCCGTTCAGCCGTGGCACCGGCGTCGCGAACGTGCCGGCCGGCAGGTTCTCGTAGCCCTCCGGCAGCCCCTCGAACGAGTCGCAGGCGTAGATGCGCTTGCGCCGCTGCCGGCGCTCCCACAGCCGGGCCCGCCACAGCTCGTCCCTGATGACCCGGGTGGAGTAGCCCTTCCAGACGCCGAACTCGACGATGTGGCCGGGCACCGGCCGCGAGAGCTGCACCGACAGCTCCAGGACCTGCGCCCGGGACGGATAGGTGACCTTGTTCCTGAGCCCGTCCCACTCGCCGGGAGCGCCGGTTAACCAGCTGCCGTCGAGCATGGTGCGTTCTGACATGCGTAACCCCTTCGCAGTCGCTCGCGCTGAGGCGAGGCAATCAGTAAGGGTGGGGTGCGGACCACGCCTGAATACGCACAGCAGTTTGACATCCTCCCCCCATGAATGAGGGGGATTCCGACCGTCGCCGGTCGGTTTTCCTGCTTCATCGCCGGTCGCCCGCCCGAGAGGGCGACTCTCGTTGAGGTCTTACATCAGCTCCACAGGCGTTTCAGCTCTCCGCCAGCCCGGCGGCGAGCAGCATGTTCTGGGCCGCGTTCACCTCCCGATCATGCACCGCGCCACACGCACAGACCCACACCCGGACGCTCAACGGCATCTCCTCCTGCAGGGCTCCGCAGACCGAGCACAACTTGGAGGAGGGAAAGAAGCGGTCCACGACCGCCAGCGTGCGGCGGTACCAGTCGGATTTGTACTCCAGCATGCTGCGCAGCGTTCGCCAGCCGGCATCGGAGATGGCGCGGGCCAGCGCGTGGTTCTTGAGCAGGTTGCGGACGGCCAGGTCTTCCACGGCGATCACTTGATTTTCGCGTACCAGCCGGGTGGTGACCTTGTGCAGGTAGTCGCGCCTGCGGTCGGCGATCCGGGCATGCACCCGTGCCACCTTCAGCCGGGCCTTGGCCCGGTTGTTCGATCCCTTCTGTTTGCGGGCCAGCGCCCGCTGCGCCTTGGCCAGCCGACGTCGCTCACGACGCTCGTGACGCGGGTTGGCGATCTGCTCGCCGCACGACAGCGTGAGCAGCGCGGTGAGGCCAGCGTCCAGGCCCGCGGACTGCTCGACGGGCGGCAATGGCGTGATCTTCTCCTCGACCAGGAGGGACACGAACCACCGACCAGCGGCGTCCCTGGACACGGTGACCGTGGACGGCTCAGCTCCCTCAGGCAGTGGGCGCGACCACACGATGTCCAGCGGCGCGCCCATCTTGGCCAGGGTGAGCCGGCCCTCGCGCCAGCGAAACGCCGAACGGGTGTATTCGGCCGACGCCCGCGCTCTCTTCTTGCTCTTGAACGTCGGATACTTCGCGCGGCGGGCGAAGAAGTTCGCGAACGCCGCTTGCAGGTGCCTGAGTGCCTGCTGGAGCGGCACCGATGACACCTCGTTCAGAAACGCCAGCTCGGGTGTCTTCTTCCATGCGGTAAGCGTCGCGGACGATTCGGTGTAGGAGACACCGCGCCCGTCCTGGGTGTAGGCGCGGGTTCGCTCTTCGAGCGCTTTGTTGTAGACCAGGCGCACGCAGCCGAACGTCCGGACAAGCTGTTCGGCCTGTTCGGGGGTCGGGTAGAAGCGGTACTTGTAGGCCCGCTTCACGAGCTGCGCCACCTTTCGATTCTATGTGCGAGATCACTCGCGCACCGGCCGATCAGGAAAGACGACGGTTCGCCTGGCGGCGTAACGCCTGCTCCTGCCCTGCTGCGCAGGAGTCCGATTCCTCCCCCGCCTGAAGGCGGGGGTCTCCTCGGAGGCATCTGACGACCGTAGCGTGACCCCGCCGTCACCGATTGCCGTACAAGGTTGGGGTCACTCCTCCTCGGACAGGACGCGCTGGGCGACGGCGAAGGCGGCGTTGGCGGCCGGGACGCCGCAGTAGACGGCGCTCTGCAGCAGCACCTCGCCGATCTCGTCCGGGGTCAGCCCGTTGCGCAGCGCCGCCCGTACGTGCATGGCCAGCTCGTCCAGGTGGCCGTGGGCGACCAGCGCCGTCAGCGTGACGCAACTGCGGGTGCGCCGGTCGAGGCCGGGCCTGGTCCAGATCTCGCCCCAGGCGTAGCGGGTGATGAAGTCCTGGAAATCCCTGGTGAACGACGTGGTACGGGCCACCGCCCGGTCCACGTGCGCGTCGCCCAGCACCTCGCGCCGCACCCGCATGCCGGGCGTGGCGGTCAGGTGGGCGGGCAGGTGGGCGAGCAGCGCGGCGGTCAGGCGTTCCGGCTGGTCGGCGGGGGCCAGGTGGGCGGCGCCGGCCAGCTCCACGAGCGTCGCGCCGGGGATGCCGTCGGCGAGCTCCCTGGCGTGCGCGGGCGGCGTGGCCGGATCGTCCCGGCCCGCCACCACCAGGGTGGGAGCCTTGATCGCGGCCAGCTCGGCGCGCACGTCGTAGGTCGCCAGCGCGTCGCAGCAGGCGGCGTACCCCTCGGGGTCGGCGGCGGCCAGGTCGTCCAGCAGAGCCTGCTGCGGCGGGCAGGCGAACCAGCGGGCGGCCGTGCTCTCCAGCAGCGGGCCGGTGCCCTCGGCGCGCACCAGCCGGGCCCGCTCGTGCCACGACGCGGGCTCGCCGAAGCGGGCGGAGGAGCAGACCATCGCGAGCGAGCGCACCCGGCCGGGGTGGCGCAGTGCCAGGGTCGCGCCGATCGCGCCGCCGATGGACACGCCCGCGTAGTGGAAGGTGGCGAAGCCCGCCGCGCCGGCCGTCTCCAGCACCAGGGCGGCCAGGTCCTCGACCGTGGCCACCGGGGCCGCAGGGGAGCCGCCGTGGCCCGGCAGGTCGAACCTCAGCACCCGGAACGTCCGCGCCAGCGCGGCGAGCTGCGGCTCCCACAGCCGCAGGGACGTGCCGAGCGACGGGCCGAGGATCAGCGGCTCGCCGTCCGCCGGGCCGTCCAGCCGGTGGTGCAACATCGTCAGTCCTCCTTGAGAGCCCGCTCCACCAGGGCGCGGGCGGAGCCCGTGGAGCCGGACAGGGTCAGGTTGGCGCGCATGCGCTCGGGGTGCACCCGCAGCCCGGCGACCAGCTCGGCCGCGTCGCGGGCCGCCCCGGCGACCAGGCGCAGGCACTCGCGCAGCGGCTGCCACTCGGCGTGCCAGGCGCCGGAGGGGCGTTCGTCCTCGGCGGCGAGCGAGCCGTACAGGACGGCGGCCTGCGCGGGGACCTGCCGCGCCGCGGCGGCGATCATGGTGGCGCGGACCGGGTTGTGCTTGTGCGGCATGGACGACGAGCCGCCGCCGACGCCCTCGGACAGCTCGCCCACCTCGGTACGCGAGAGCACGAGCACGTCGGCCGCGAGCTTGCCGAGCGCGCCCGACGCGAACGCCAGCGCCCCGCCGAGGTCGGCCACCGGCGTGCGCAGCACGTGCCACGGCAGCACCGGCTCGGCCAGCCCCAGCTCGGCGGCGAACCGTGCGGCGAGCCGCAGCCCGGGGTCCTCGCCCGGCTCCGGCTCCGGCTCCGGTTGCTCGGGGTGGAAGGCGGCCTCAGCGGCGTCGGGGTGGAAGGCGGCCAGCGTGCCCGCGGCCCCGCCGAGCTGCGCCGGCAGGGCGCCGCGAACGGTGCGCAGCCGGTCGCGGGCGTCCAGGACCAGCTTGCGCCAGCCCGCCGCCTTCAGCCCGAACGTCGTCGGCACCGCCTGCTGGGTGAGCGTCCGCGCGGCCATCACGGTGTCGCGGTGCGCGGCGGCCAGCCCGGCGAGGTCCCCGGCCACCCGGCCGAGGTCCGCCAGCACCGGGCCCAGCGTCCGATGGGCCACCAGCATGAGCGCGGTGTCCATGATGTCCTGGCTGGTCGCGCCCCGGTGCACGTGCGCGCCGTACGGCCCGGCCGCCGCGCGCAGGTCCTCCACGAGCGGGATCACCGGGTTGCCGCCGGAACGCGCCCGCGCCACGAGCCCCGGCAGGTCGAACGCCGCCACCCGCGCCGCCCCCGCCACCGCCTCGGCCGCCTCCCGCGGCGCCCGGCCGAGCGCCGCCTGGGCGCGGGTCAGCGCGACCTCGGCGTCCAGCAGGGCGCGCAGCACGGCGACGTCACCGGTCTCCTCGGCCGCGCCCCGCATGGGGGACAGCAGGCCGAGATCGGCGTCCGGGTCAGCCGAAGTCCCCGGGTCAACCGAAGTCAAGGAAGACCGTCTCCTTCTCGCCCTGCAGATGGATGTCGAAGCGGTAGAAGTCCTCGCGCTCCGGCACGGCCAGCAGCGTCTCCCGCCGCTCGGCCGGCACCGTGTCCAGGAAGGCCGCGTCGCGGTCGAAGTAGACGCGGGTGAACAGGTGGTCCAGCAGGCCGCGGGCGAAGACGCACACGCTGATGTAGCCGTTACCCGGCATGAGCGTACGCAACCCGTAGCGGCCGTCGGCGTCGGTCGGCACCCGGCCGAAGCCGGTGAAGTCGAGCCCGTGCCGCCCGATGACGGCCCCGGTGACCGGGTCGCGGCGCAGCGAGCCCGGCCGGCCGCGCAGGTCGCCCGACGGGTCGGCCTGCCAGAACTCCAGCAGCGCGTCCGGCACCGGCGCGCCGGCGCCGTCGTAGACGTACCCCTGGACGGTGATCCCGCCGGTGGCGAGGTCGCCGCCGCCGGGGAACGGCAGCGCGTAGCCGTAGAACGGACCGATCGTCTGCGACGGGGTCGGCTTCGTCATCGTCCCTCCTCCATCCAGGTCGCGGCCGGGCCGTCGAGGACGATGTCCCAGCGGTAGCCCAGCGAGAACTCGGGCACGGACAGGTCGTGGTCGTAGGCGGACACGAGCCGCTGCCGGGCCCGCTCGTCCGTCACCGACTGCAGCACCGGGTCGAACGGGAACAGCGGATCGCCCGGGAAGTACATCTGGGTGACCAGCCGCTGCGTGAACGCCGTGCCGAACACCGAGAAGTGGATGTGCGCCGGCCGCCAGGCGTTGACGTGGTTGCGCCACGGGTACGGCCCCGGCTTGATCGTGGTGAAGTGGTATCGGCCCTCGTCGTCGGTCAGGCAGCGCCCGACCCCGGAGAAGTTGGGGTCGAGCGGGGCGGGGTGGTCGTCCCGCTGGTGCGGGTAGCGGCCGGCGGCGTTGGCCTGCCACACCTCGACGAGCTGGCCGCGTACCGGCCGGCCGTCGCGGTCGAGCACCCGGCCCTGCACGGTGATCCGCTCGCCGAGCGGCTCGCCGAGGTGCTGCTTGGTCAGGTCGGAGTCGAGCGCGGTCACGTCGGAGACGCCGAACACGGGCCCGGCCAGCTCGGCCGCCTCGGGGTCCTTGACCGCGAGCGCCGGCAGCTTCGGGTGGCGGAGGATGCTGCTGCGGTAGGGGGCGAAGTCGCGCAGCGGCTGGTGCTGCTCCTCGCCGGCGTGCGCCTCGTGCAGCTCGGCGATCTCGCGGTCGATGTCGGCCTGCGAGGGGGGTGGGATCATGCGGGGCTACCTTTCCAGTACGACGGCCAGGCCCTGGCCGACGCCGATGCAGAGACAGGCCAGGCCGACGCCGGAGCCGGCCGCCGCGAGGCGGTGCGCCACGGCGCCGGTGACGCGGGCGCCGGAGGCGCCGAGCGGGTGCCCGAGCGCGATCGCGCCGCCCTCGGGGTTGACCAGGGCGGGGTCGAGATCGGGCAGCTCGGCCAGGCAGCCGAGCGTCTGGGCGGCGAACGCCTCGTTCAGCTCGGCCGTGGTGAGGTCGGCGAAGGTGCGGCCGGCCTTGGCGAGCGCCCGCTTCGCGGCCTCGACCGGGCCGAGGCCGAAGTAGCGGGGTTCGAGAGCGCTGGCGGCGCCGGCGGTGATCCGCGCCAGGGGTTCGCGGCCGCCCAGCCCGTCCTCGTCGGTGAGCAGCAGCGCCGCCGCGCCGTCGTTGAGCGGGGAGGAGTTCCCCGCGGTGACCGTGCCCTCCTTGCGGAAGACCGGCTTGAGCCGGGCGAGCTTGTCCAGCGAGCTGTCCTCGCGGATGCCCTCGTCCCTGCTCACGTCCCCGACGGGGACGATCTCGCGCTCGAAGGACGCCTTGGCCGCCTTCTGGTGGCTGGCCAGGGCGTAGGCGTCCTGCTGTTCGCGGGTGATGCCGTGCTTGTCGGCGATGAGCTCGGCGCCCTCGCCGAGCGGCACCGTGTGCTCGGCGGGCATGTTCGGGTTGACCAGGCGCCAGCCGAGCGTGGTGGAGACCAGCTCCGTGCCGCCCGCGGGGAAGGCCCGCTCGGGCTTGGGCAGCACCCAGGGGGCGCGGGTCATCGACTCGACGCCGCCCGCGATCACGGTGGAGGCGTCGCCGAGCGCGATCATCCGGTACGCCTGGATGACCGCCTCCATGCCGGAGCCGCACAGCCGGTTCACGGTCGCGCCCGGCGTGCTCACCGGCAGCCCGGCGAGCAGCGCGGCCATGCGGGCGACGTTGCGGTTCTCCTCGCCGGCGCCGTTGGCGTTGCCGAGGATCACCTCGTCGGGGGCCTCGACGCCGTTGCGCTCGGCGACGGCCCTGACCACGTGCGCGGCCAGGTCGTCGGGGCGGATCCCGGCCAGCGCGCCGTTGTGGCGGCCGAACGGGGTGCGGACGGCGTCCACGACGTAGACGGTCTTCATGCCAGGACCTCGGCTTCCGTACGCTCGCGCAGCTCCTCGACGCTCACGCCCGGCGCGGTCTCGACCAGCCGCAGCCCGTCCCCGGTGACGTCGAGCACGCCGAGGTCGGTGATGACGCGGTGGACGCACGCCTGCCCGGTGAGCGGCAGCGAACACCTGGTGACGATCTTCGGCGAGCCGTCCTTGGCCGTGTGATCCATGATCACGATGACCTTGCGCGCGCCGTGCACGAGGTCCATCGCCCCGCCCATGCCCTTGACCAGCTTGCCGGGCACCATCCAGTTGGCCAGGTCGCCCGTGGCCGACACCTGCATCGCGCCCAGCACCGCCACGTCGATGTGCCCGCCGCGGATCATCCCGAACGACAGCGAGGAATCGAAGAACGACGCCCCCTCCCGTACGGTCACCGTCTCCTTGCCCGCGTTGATCAGGTCGGGGTCGACCTCGTGCTCGTACGGGTAGGGGCCGACGCCGAGCAGGCCGTTCTCCGAGTGGAGGATCACGTCCACGTCGTCGGGCAGGAACGACGGGATGCGGGTCGGCAGGCCGATGCCCAGGTTGACGTAGTCGCCGTCGCGCAGCTCGGCCGCCGCGCGCGCCACCATCTCGTCCCGCGTCCAGCTCATGATCGGGTGGTCCTCTTCTCGATGCCCTTGTCGGCGGCCTGCTCGGGGGTCAGCGCGACGACGCGCTGGACGAAGACGCCCGGCAGGTGGACCTCGTCGGGGTCCAGCTCGGTCAGCTCCTCGACCTCGGCGATCGTGACGCGCCCGGCCATCGCGGCCAGCGGGTTGAAGTTGCGCGCGGACTTGTTGAAGACGAGGTTGCCGTGGCGGTCGCCCTTGGCCGCGCGCACCAGCGCGAAGTCCGTCGTAATGCCGTGCTCCAGCACGTACGGGCGGCCGTCGAACTCGCGTACCTCCTTGGGCGGCGAGGCCACGGCGACGGAGCCGTCCGGGTTGTGGCGCAGCGGCAGCCCGCCGTCGGCGACGGGCGTGCCGACCCCGGCCGGGGTGTAGAAGGCGGGGATGCCGGCGCCGCCCGCGCGCAGCCGCTCGGCGAGGCTGCCCTGCGGGGTCAGCTCGACCTCCAGCTCGCCGCCGAGGTACTGGCGGGCGAACTCCTTGTTGTCGCCGATGTAGGAGGCGGTCACCCGCGCGATGCGGCCGGCGGCCAGCAGTACGCCGAGGCCGCCGCCGTCCACGCCGCAGTTGTTCGACACGACGGAAATGCCGGTCACGCCGGTGTTGTAGAGGGCCTGGATCAGCACGTTCGGGATGCCGCTCAGCCCGAACCCACCGACCGCGAACGACGCGCCGTCCCGCACGTCGGCCAGCGCCTCCTCGGCCGAGGCCACCACCTTGTCTCTCCGCACGACGCTCCAATTCACCGGGAGTGTTCGCATAGTGAACTTTTGTCCACTATTGTGCTGTCGAGTATCCGTAAAGAGGGGTGGCCTGTCAAAGGAGCTCACTCGACCGGAGGAGTGACCGGATGAAAGCGCCCGGAAGTCTGGAACCCGGAACCCCGGAACCCGGAACCCCGGAACCCGGAACCCTGGAACGCGGCCTCGCCGTGCTGCGCGTGCTGGCGGACGAGCCGGGACGGCCCATGGCCGCGACCGACCTCGTCCGCGCGACCGGGCTCGCGAGAAGCGCGGTGGACCGGGTGCTCGCCACCCTCACCCACCTCGGCTACCTGCGGCTCGACGGGCGGGAGGTACGGCTCGCGCCGCCGCTGATGGAGCTGGGGGAGGCGTACCTCGCGGGCGGCGGGCTCCGCGACGCCCTGTCGCCGGCGGCCCGGCGGCTGGCCGAGGAGCTCGACGAGTCGGTGTCGCTGGCCGTGCCGGACGGGGAAGGGGTGCGCTTCATCGCGCAGTTCACCCGGCGGCGCACCATGTCCGTGGCCTTCCGGGTCGGCGACCTCCTGCCCGCCGACCGGTGCGCGGCCGGGCTCGCGCTGCTCGACCCGGCCGCGCCGTGGGCCGTGGACGACCAGCTCGTGGAGCCGGGGCTGGTGGCCGTCGCGGTGCCGGTACGTGACCCGGACGGGCGGGCCGTGGGCGCGCTCAGCGTGGTCAGCCACACCAGCAGGCACACGGCGGACGGGCTGCGTGCGCACGCCCTGCCCCGGCTGCGCGCGACGGTGACCGAGATGGAGACGGCCCTCACCCGCCCGCCCGCGAACGGTGACCGGGACGGGGGCTCGGGCGTTTTGGGCGGGGCCTCGGACGGAGGCTCGGGTGGGGGCTCGGGCGGAGGCTTGGGCGGAGGCTCGGGTGGGGGCTCGGGTGGGGGCTCGGCGGCAGGGGG